>JAZBLS010000197.1:0-5434 GCA_037033365.1 Actinomycetota bacterium
CGCACGTCTCGTCGGCCCGCTTCCGCTCGGCGAACTCATCTTCGCCGCCGTCATGGTCGCCCTCGGGGTCTTCGCCCTCGTCGGCGTCTTCGCGATCCATGTTCCCGTCGGCTCGCAGGTCGGGCCCACGGTGTTCCCGATCTTCGTGGCGGTGCTGCTGCTCGGCGCCGCGATCGCGGTGCTCGTCGGCGTGCTGCGCGGCAACCGCGGCGTGCCAGAGGACGGCGAGGATGTCGACCAGACGCTCCCCACCGACTGGATCACCCTGCTGAAGATCGTGGCCTTCCTCGTCGCCCACCTTCTGCTCATCGAAGCGGTCGGCTGGGCGCCGGCCGCCGCCGTGCTGTTCGCCGGCGTCGCCTGGTCGCTCGGTGCCAAGCGCTGGTGGATGGCGGTGATCGTCGGAGCCGCGCTCGCGATCATCGTCCAGATCGTGTTCGGCGGGCTTCTCGGGCTGTCCCTGCCCTGGGGCCCGGCGCTCGGCTGGTTGGGGAGGATGTTCTGATGGACAGCTGGTCCCTGCTCCTCGAGGGCTTCGCGACGGCACTGCAGCCGCAGTACCTCGTCTTCGCGTTCATCGGCGTGCTGATCGGCACCGCCGTCGGCGTGCTCCCCGGCATCGGCCCCGCCATGACGGTGGCGCTGCTGCTGCCGCTCACCTACACGCTCGACCCCGCCGCAGCCCTGATCACCTTCGCCGGCATCTACTACGGCGGCATGTACGGCGGCTCGACCACGAGCATCCTGCTGAACACGCCGGGGGAGTCCGCCTCGATCGTCACCGCGATCGAGGGGAACAAGATGGCCAAGATGGGTCGGGGCGCCGCCGCGCTCGCTACGGCCGCGCTCGGCTCGTTCGTCGCGGGCACGCTCGCCACCGTCGGTCTCACGCTGCTCGCCCCCGTGCTCGCGCAGTTCGCGGTGAACCTCGGGCCTGCGGACTACGTCGCGCTCATCGTGGTGGCCTTCATCACGGTCGGGGCGCTCATGGGGTCGTCGGTGCCGCGCGGCCTGCTCTCGCTCGGGCTCGGTCTGTTCCTCGGTCTGATCGGCACCGACCAGCTCTCGGGTCAGCAGCGCTACACGCTCGGCCTGCTCCCGCTCGCCGACGGGATCGACATCGTGCTCGTCGCGGTCGGTCTGTTCGCCGTCGGAGAGACGCTGTACATCGCCGCGCGACTCCGGCACGGCGCGATCGATGTCATCCCCGTCACCAAAGGATGGCGGAGCTGGATGACGCGGGACGACTGGAAGCGGTCGTGGAAGCCGTGGCTGCGGGGCACCGCGATCGGTTTCCCGATCGGCACGATCCCCGCCGGCGGGGCGGACGTCGCGACGTTCCTCTCCTACGCGACGGAGCGCAAGCTCTCCCGGCACAAGGCGGAGTTCGGCCACGGCGCGATCGAGGGAGTGGCGGGTCCCGAGTCGGCGAACAACGCCGCGGCCGCCGGCGTGCTGGTGCCGCTGCTCACGCTGGGTCTGCCGACCACCGCGACGGCGGCGATCATCCTCACGGCGTTCCAGTCGTACGGGCTGCAGCCGGGACCGATGCTGTTCACGAGCCAGTCGAACCTCGTCTGGGCGCTCGTCGCCAGCCTCTACATCGGCAACGTCATCCTGCTCGTGCTGAACCTGCCGCTCGTGGGCATGTGGGTCAAGCTCCTGCAGATCCCGCGGCCGTACCTCTACGCCGGGATCCTGCTGTTCGCGGCCTTCGGCGCGTACGCGCTGAACTACTCGGTCGTCGACATCCTCATCCTGCTGATCATCGGCGTGCTGGGGAACTTCATGAGGCGCTTCGGGGTTCCCGTGGCACCCCTCGTCGTCGGCATGATCCTCGGACCGATGGGGGAGGCGCAGCTGCGGCGGGCACTGCAGCTCAGTCAGGGCGATCTCTCGACGCTGGTGACGCAGCCGTTCGCCGCTGCGGCGTATGCGGTGCTGGCGCTGCTCATCGTGGGCGGGCTGTGGCTGCGCCGACGTCAGCGCCGCTACGAGCAGGCGCTCACCGAGTCGATCGCCGTGCCCATCAAGACCGACTCGGAGGTGTGAACCGCGCTGCGCGCAGGGTGGGAGGAGGCCGGGAGTAGGCTGATCCGGTGAGTGATGCAGAGACCCTGAGCCGAGGGCCTCGTGCCTACACCGCCTTCATCGGGATCGGACTGACCGCCGGCCTCCTCTCCGGCCTGTTCGGGGTCGGCGGGGGTACCGTCATCGTCCCGCTGCTCGTGCTCTTCCTGCACTTCAACCAGCGCCTGGGTGCAGGCACCTCCCTCGCCGCGATCGTCCCGACCGCCACGGTCGGCGTCATCTCGTACGCGATCAACGGCGCCGTGGCCTGGATCCCCGCCCTGATCCTCGCCGCCGGCGCGGTCGTGGGCGCGCAGATCGGCACCCGCCTCCTGCCGAAGATCTCCCAGACCGTGCTGCGCTGGTTCTTCGTCGGCTTCCTGGTGATCGTGATCGTCAGCCTGTTCCTCGTCGTCCCGTCGCGGGACGCCGAGTTCGAGCTGCAGCTCCTCAACGGACTGGCGCTCCTCGCGGTGGGCGTCGGCACCGGCATCCTCGCGGGTCTCATCGGCGTCGGCGGCGGAGTGATCGTCGTGCCCGTCCTCATGCTCGCGTTCGGCACGAGCGACCTCGTGGCCAAGGGCACGTCGCTGCTCATGATGATCCCCACGGCGATCTCGGGGACGATCGGCAACCTCCGCAACCGCAACGTCGACCTCGTGGCCGCCGCGTTCGTCGGCGTCTCCGCGTGCACGACGACCGCGCTGGGCGCCTGGCTCGCGACGCTGATCGACCCGATGCTCGGCAACATCCTGTTCGCGGCATACCTCGTGGTGATCGCGGTGCAGATGGCGCTCAAGGCGGTCAAGGGGCGCAAGAAGGACTGAGGCGCCTTTCCTCCGGCCCCCTCACACCTGGCGTCATCCTCGAGAACGTAGGATCGAGGGGTGGCAGTGAATCAAGATCTCGTCGGCCGGGAGTTCCCGCCGACCGCCCCCTACCTCGTCGGACGTGAGAAGGTGCGCGAGTTCGCTCGTGCGGTCTTCGCCGACGCCCCGCAGCACACCGACGTCGAGGCCGCTCGTGCAGCCGGCTTCGCCGATGTCGTCGCGCCGCCGACGTTCGCGATGGTGATCCAGGATCACACGCTGCAGCAGCTGCTGGCCGAGCCCGACTCTGGCATCGTGCTGGCGCGCACTATCCACGCCGAGCAGCGCTTCACGTACACGCGGCCGATCGTCGCCGGCGACGAGCTGACCGGACGGCTGAGCGTCACCGGCATCCGCATGATGGGCGGCAACGCCATGATCACCAGCGCCGCCGAGATCACGGATGCCGCCGGCGAGCACGTCGTCACGGCCACCAGCGTGCTGCTCGTCGGCGCAGAAGAGGGAGCCGAGTGATGCCGTACGCCGTCGGAGACGTGATCGCCGAGCGCACCGTCCACCTCACGCGGGAATCCCTCGTGCGCTACGCCGGCGCATCCGGGGACTTCAACCCCATCCACTACCGCGACGATGTCGCCGCATCGGTCGGGCTGCCCGGCGTCCTCGCGCACGGCATGCTGACGATGGGCATCGCCTCGTCGGTCGTGGTCGCCGCGCTCGAGCCGAGCGCGCGCATCCTCGACTACGGGGTCCGCTTCACCAAGCCCGTCGTCGTCGACCCCGTCGACGGCGCGGACCTCCACGTGCTGGCCACCGTGGGCGCGGTCGACGAGACCGCGACGCGCGTCGACCTCAAGGTGACGTTCGGCGACACGACGGTGCTCGTCAAGGCGCAGCTGCGCATCGCCGCCTGATGGGCGACGGCGTGCGCGAGATCGAGCCGATCCGCCTCTCTACACTGACCACCCTCCGTACCGGCGGGGCGCCGGAGCGGATGCTCGAGGCCACGACCGCCGCGGAGCTCACTGCCGCTCTGGCAGATGTCTGGTCGCGCGGCGACGAGTGGTTCGTGCTCGGTGGAGGCTCCAACCTGTTCATCGGCGACGAGCCGTTCGAGGGCACCGTGATCCGCGTGCTGTCGACCGGCATCGAGGAGCTGCCCTCGCCGCACGACGGCCGGATCCGTCTGCGGGTGCAGGCAGGACACGGCTGGGACGACCTGGTCGCATACGCGGTCGAGCACGGTTACGCGGGCCTCGAGGCCATGAGCGGCATCCCCGGCACGGTCGGGGCGGCCCCCGTCCAGAACATCGGGGCGTACGGCCAGGAGATCCAGGAGACGCTGGTCGAGGTCGAGCTCATCGACGAGGCGACGGGCGAGGTGTCGGTGGTCCCCGCGGCCGAGCTCGGCCTCGGCTTCCGCACCTCGGTCCTGAAGCACCATTACGGCGATGTGCCGCAGCGTCGCGCCGTGATCCTGTCGGTCACGGTCGACCTCGTGGTCGCCGGCGAGCGGGTCGTGCGCGGCGAGCAGCTGCGTCGTGCTCTCGGCCTCGACTCCGACGCGCCCGTACCGCTGACCTGGGTGCGCGAGCGCATCCTCGAGACGCGTTCGTCCAAGGGGATGCTGCTGAACGCGGACGACCCCGACACGCACGGGGTCGGCTCCTTCTTCCAGAACGCGATCGTCCCCGAGGCCGTCGCTCGCACCCTGCCGCCGGAGTGCCCGCGGTGGCCCGTCGCCCCCGACCTCGATGCGGTCACGATCATCCCGCTCTCGGCCTACGACGGTGTGGTGCCGGTGGCGAAGGCCGAGGCCCCGGACGTCAAGGTGAGCGCGGCCTGGCTCATCGAGCAGGCCGGCATCCGCAAGGGGTTCAAGCTGCCTCGCTCGCGCGCGTCCGTCTCGACCAAGCACGCCCTCGCCCTGACGAACCGGGGCGGCGCGACGGCGGCCGAGGTGTCGGAGCTCGCCCGCTTCATCCAGGGCCGCGTGCACGCGGAGTTCGGGCTCGTCCTGCAGCCCGAGCCCGTGCTGCTCGGCGTCGACCTGTAGGTCGGGACTCCTCGACCCCGTACACTCGCGGCATGAGCGGACTGATCCCGTACCTGATGTTCCCCGGAAACGCCGCCGAGGCGCTGGAGCACTACCGCTCCGTGTTCGGAGGCGAGTTGCAGACCCTCGACTACGCGTCTGCCGGGCGGCACGACGGCCCCGGCGACGCGATCGCGCACGGACAGCTCTCGGGGCTCGTCGAGATCGCCGGAGCGGATGCCGGAGCAGACGACGATGCGGTGCAGATGAGCGGGATGTTCCTGTCGCTGCTCGGAACCTCGGATGCGTCCACGCTGACGAGCTGGTTCGATCAGCTCGCCGCGGGGGGTCGCGTGCTCGATGCGCTGCAGAAGCGGCCGTGGGGCGACTACGACGGCACGGTCGTCGATCGCTACGGCATCCGCTGGCTCATCGGCTTCCACGACGAGTGAGGGCCGAGGCGCGTTTCGTCTCGTCGCTGCGCTCCTCGCTCAACGACCGG
>JAZBLS010000198.1:0-5333 GCA_037033365.1 Actinomycetota bacterium
CTCTGTGACGCTCTCGCCGAGAGGGGGGAGGACGACGGATGTGCTCATGACTGAGGCTCCTTCAGGAAGTTAAATGACGCGTGTCTAGCTTAGTGACCTGCGCACCGGTTGGTGCTCAGAGGGCGTGGAGCGGCTTGCCCGCGAGGGCGAGGAACGCTTCGCCGAGTGCTTCGCTCTGGGTGGGATGCGCGTGGATCAGAGGAGCGATGTCCTCCGGGTGCGCCTCCCAGGCGACGGCCAGCTGTCCCTCGGTGATGAGCTCGCCGACGCGGTCGCCGAGCAGGTGGACGCCCACGACGGGCCCGTCCTTGAGGCGGACGACCTTCACGAGGCCGCTCGTCCCGATGATCTCGCTCTTGCCGTTGCCGGCGAGGTTGTACTCGTAGGCGACGACAGCATCCGCTCCGTGCGCGGCGATCGCTGCCTCCTCCGTCACACCGACGGAAGCGACCTCCGGGCTCGAGTAGGTGACCTTGGGGATCTGCGAATCCGGCACGTTCACAGGGGAGAGGCCGGCGATGCGCTCGGCGACCGCGATGCCCTGCTGGAATCCGCGATGGGCCAGCTGGAGGCCGGGGACGATGTCACCCACGGCCCACACGCCGGGAACCCCGGTGCGGAGATTCTCGTCGACGGTCACGAATCCGCGGTCCAGGGCGACGCCCGCCTCCTCGTACCCGAGGTCGGCGGTGACCGGCCCGCGGCCGACGGCCACCAGCAGGTAGTCGGCCGTGAACTCCTTGCCGTCCTCGAGCGTGACGGTGACCGACTCGGCATCCTGCGTCGCACTCTGGAAGCGGATGCCGAGGGAGTACTGGATGCCGCGGCGACGGAACGCGCGCTCGAGGCCCTTGCTCATCGAGATGTCCTCGTTCGGGACGAGGTGGGGCAGAGCCTCGATGATCGTCACCTCGGCGCCGAACGACCGCCACACGCTCGCGAACTCGACGCCGATCACGCCGCCGCCGAGGATGAGCACCTTCTTCGGGATCTCGTCGAGTGCCAGGGCGTGCTCGCTCGTGAGGATGCGGCCGCCGATGTCGAGCCCGGGCAGCGAGCGGCTGTACGAGCCCGTGGCGAGGATCACGTCCGCACCGACGTAGACGTCGTCGCCCACGCTGACGGATCGGTCCGCGTTGAGTCGACCCGCACCCGCGACGGTCGTGATGCCGCGAGCCTTCACCAGGCCCTCGAGGCCCTTGTACTTCTTGGCGACGATGCCCTCGCGGTACGCGCGGACCCCGGCGGGATCGATGTTCTCGAGCGTCGCGGTGATCCCCACATGCGCGGCATCCCGCACGTGCTCTGCGACCTCCGCCGCGTGCAGCAGGGCCTTCGTCGGGATGCACCCGCGGTGGAGACATGTGCCTCCCACCTTGTCCTTCTCGATGAGAGCGACGCTCTTGCCGAGCTCGCTCGCACGCAGTGCCGCGGCATAGCCGCCGCTTCCGCCGCCCAGGACGACGATGTCGAAGGTGTGGGTTGTCATAGGGTCATGCCTCCGGTTCGGATGCTTCTGCGAAGGCGATGATCGATCGGACCATCGCTCCGGTGGGGCCCTTCTCGGTGAAACCGTAAGGTGCCCCGTTGTGCTCGCCGGATCCGGCGATGTCGAGGTGCAGCCACGGGATGCGCGGAGCATCCGTTTCGTCCGACGTGCGGCCGACGAAGCGGCGCAGGAAGAGTCCTGCGTACGACGCCCCGCCCATGCGGTCGCTCATGTTGACGTTCTGCAGGTCTGCGATGGGGGAGTCGAGCGAGTCCTCCATGTAGTCGGGGAGCGGCATGTGCCAGGCCAGCTCGTCCGCGGTCTCGGCGGCAGCGAGGAACTCGGCCACGGTCGCATCGTCGCCGAAGACACCCGTGTGGCGGTGCCCGAGGGCCGCGACGATCGCGCCGGTCAGGGTCGCGACATCGATCACGACGTCCGGGTTCTCCCGGCTCGCGGCCACAAGGCCGTCCGCCATGACGAGGCGTCCTTCGGCGTCGGTGTTCGGCACCTCGACCGTCGTGCCGTCGAGGATCCGGATCACGTCACCGGGGCGCAGTGCGCGACCCGACGGCATGTTGTCCGTGATGCACAGCCAGGCGGTCACGCGCACGGGGAGTCCGAGGGCTGCGATCGCCCGTACGGAGGCGAGGGCCGTCGCTGCGCCCGCCATGTCGAACTTCATGCCGACCATGGAGGCCGCGGGCTTGAGCGAGAGGCCGCCCGTGTCGAACGTGATGCCCTTGCCGACGAGCGCGATGTGCCGCACGGCATCCGCCGGCGCGTAGTCGAGCCGCACCAGACGCGGCGGGCGGTCGGAGCCCTGGGCGACGCCCAGGATGCCCCCGAAGCCCTGCTCGGCGAGCGCGGTCTCGTCGAGGATCTCGACGGTCACGTCGAGGTCGGCCACGCTGTCGGAGGCGCTCTGCGCGAGCTGCTCGGGGCTCTGCCATTCGGCGGGTACGAACACGAGGTCCTTCACCAGTGCCACGGCCTCGGCGGCGGCGGTCGCCTTCGCGAGCGCGGCGTCGTCGACGTCCGCGTGCAGCACGACCGAGGATGCGCGGCCCTTGCCCTGATCCTTGCGGTAGCTCTCGAACCGGTAGCCGCCGAGCGCGGCGCCCTCGGCACCCGCAGTCGCGAACTCCTCGAGCCCCGGAGCGAAGGCGACGGACACCGTGGCGAAGCCGGTGAGGGATCGGAGTGCCGTGCCGACGGCGTTCCGGACCGCGGCGGCGCTGGGCGTGCGGCCGACGCCGACGACCGCGAACGGCAGCGACGTGACCTCGGGCGCGTACACGCGGGTGAAGGCGGAGGCCGACCCGGTGAAGCCGATGCCCTGGAGGGAGTCGGCGAGCCCGGGGTATCGGGACAGCGACTCGGTCGAATCCGAGATCTCGGGGATGACGAGCACTGCGGCGTCTGCAGCGCTTCCGGGGAATTGATCTGTGGTGCGCGAGAGCGCGGGAAGCGTCATGCCTCCATCCTAGGGAAGGCAGCCGGGTGGAGCGGCGGAGCGGCGTGTTCGCTCTCAGCATGACGGCTGCCGCCCCCGGGTCCGGCGGTGCTCGTAGCATGGAGACATGCCCTTCTCCGGAGAGATCCATGAACGTGTAGCGAATGCGCCGGCGGTGCCGCGCGGGCTGCCCCTTGTCCTGCTCCTGACGGGGTTCACGGATGCGGGAAACGCGGTCTCCGGGCTCATCGAGCACCTTCGTGAGACCTCTGCACCGCAGCCCATCGCGGTGTTCGACAACGATGTGCTCCTCGACTACCGCGCCCGCCGCCCGGTGATCTCGTTCGACCAGGACCACCTGACCGAGTTCCGCCCTGCACGGCTCGAGCTCTCGCTCGCCACAGATGCGCTCGGGCAGAAGTTCCTCCTGCTGGCCGGCTACGAGCCGGACTTCGCCTGGAACGAGTTCGCCCGCACCGTGCTGGAGCTCGCGACCGAGTTCGAGGTCTCGGGGCTCAACTGGGTGCATTCGATCGCCATGCCGGTCCCGCACACGCGTCCGATCGGCACCACCGTGAGCGGCAACCGGCGCGAGCTGACCGTCGCGCACTCCGTCTGGCGTCCCCGTACGCAGGTGCCGGCGACCGCCGGCCACCTGCTCGAGTTCCGCTTCGCCGAGCGCGGCGACCGCGTCGTGGGATTCGTCCTGCTCGTGCCGCACTACCTCGCCGAGACGGAGAACCCGGATGCCGTGATCGCCGCAGCCGACAAGCTGATGGCGGCGACCGGCCTCGTGCTCGTGCTCGATGAGGTGCAGGAGCGCCGCGAGGACTACCTGACGCGCATCGACGAGCAGGTGCTCGGCAACGACGAGCTGCAGCAGATGGTGCACGGCCTGGAGCGCCGCTACGACGCGTACATGGCCGGCCGCGACCCGGAGGACGGCTCGTACGACGAGGGCGGCTTCAACGAGCGCGACCTCCCGAGTGCCGACGAACTCGCGGCCGAACTCGAGCGATACCTCGCCTCGCGGCCGAGCGGCGACGAGGACAAGCCCGGCCGGAGCTGACATCGGTCACGAAGTTCGCGGGAATGCACCCGCATCCTCACACGTGTGCGATACTAGGACTCTGACCCATTGTCAATCGATCTTTTCGGAGATCGGGCTTGACAAGGGTCTTACTAGTGTCCGAAATGTCCCGGGGCTGCCAGCGGCCCCGTGAAAGGCGAAACGTGACTCCTGCCACGACCAACAAATCCCGGACGAAGAAGACCGTCGAGACCACCGAGGCCGACCCCCAGGTCGACGAGGTCGTCGAGAAGCCCGCGCCCAAGACGGCCGCTCAGCGCGCCGCCGCGAAGCGTGCCCCGGCGAAGAAGAAGAAGGCGGACGACATCGTCGAAGAGGACGAGGCTCCCGCCGCCGAGGCTGCGGAGGATGAGGAGGAGGACTCCAAGCCGAAGTTCACCGAGCCGCTTCCGACCGGTGCCATCGTCATCTCGTCGAACGACGACGAGGACGTCCCGGTCTACTCGACGCAGATCACCGGCGCGACCGCCGACCCGGTCAAGGACTACCTGAAGCAGATCGGAAAGGTCGCGCTTCTGAACGCGGCCGAAGAGGTCGAGCTCGCGATGCGCATCGAGGCGGGTCTGTTCGCCGAGGAGAAGCTGTCGGCCATGACGGCCGCCGAGAAGACCGGCCAGCTCGGACTCGACCTGCAGTGGGTCGCCCGTGACGGCCAGCGCGCGAAGAGCCACCTGCTCGGAGCCAACCTCCGTCTCGTGGTGTCGCTCGCGAAGCGCTACACGGGCCGCGGCATGCAGTTCCTGGATCTGATCCAGGAGGGCAACCTCGGTCTGATCCGTGCGGTCGAGAAGTTCGACTACACCAAGGGCTTCAAGTTCTCCACCTATGCCACGTGGTGGATCCGTCAGGCGATCACTCGCGCCATGGCCGACCAGGCCCGCACGATCCGCATCCCCGTGCACATGGTCGAGGTCATCAACAAGCTCGCCCGCGTACAGCGCCAGATGCTCCAGGACCTGGGCCGCGAGCCCACGCCGGAAGAGCTGAGCCGCGAGCTGGACATGACGCCGGAGAAGGTCGTCGAGGTCCAGAAGTACGGTCGCGAGCCCATCTCGCTGCACACGCCGCTCGGTGAGGACGGCGACAGCGAGTTCGGTGACCTGATCGAGGACACCGAGGCCGTCGTCCCGGCGGACGCGGTCGGCTTCACGATGCTGCAGCGTCAGCTCGAGCAGCTCCTCGACTCGCTCTCCGAGCGCGAGGCGGGTGTGATCCGCATGCGCTTCGGTCTCGGCGACGGTCAGCCCAAGACGCTCGACCAGATCGGCGACACGTTCGGCGTCACGCGCGAGCGGATC
>JAZBLS010000199.1:0-5234 GCA_037033365.1 Actinomycetota bacterium
GGCTCGTGCCCTTGGCCGCCCAGTCGCGCGACGAGCCGGAGCCGTACTCCTTGCCACCGAAGATGACGAGGGGCGTGCCCTGCTCCTGGTAGTTCATGCTCGCGTCGTAGATGTACGACTGCGGGCCGCCGGGCTGCGTGAAGTCGCGGGTGTAGCCACCCTCGACGACCTGGCCGTCGTTGACCGCCGACACCATGAGGTTCTTGAGGCGGATGTTCGCGAACGTGCCGCGGATCATCACCTCGTGGTTGCCGCGACGCGAGCCGAAGGAGTTGAAGTCCTTGCGGTCGACGCCGTGCTCCGTGAGGTACTGCGCGGCGGGCGTGCCGGGCTTGATGTTTCCGGCGGGCGAGATGTGGTCGGTCGTGACCGAGTCGCCGAGCGTCGCCATCACGCGGGCACCCTGGATGTCCGTGACCGGGGTGAGCTCCATCGTCATGCCGTCGAAGTACGGTGCCTTGCGGACGTACGTCGAGTCCTCGTCCCACTGGAAGATCGCGTCTTCCGGGGTGGGGAGGCTGCGCCAGCGCTCGTCACCGTCGAACACGGTGGCGTACTGCTTGATGAACTGCTCGCGCGAGATCGACGAGTCGACGATCTCCTGCACCTCGTCGGGGGTCGGCCAGATGTCCTTGAGGAACACGTCGTTGCCGTCGGTTCCCTTGCCGAGCGCGTCGTTCTCGAAGTCGAAGTGCATCGACCCGGCCAGCGCGTAGGCGATCACGAGCGGCGGGCTCGCGAGGTAGTTCATCTTGACGTCGGGGCTGATGCGACCCTCGAAGTTGCGGTTGCCCGAGAGCACGGCGGTGACCGCGAGGTCGTGCTCGTTGATCGCGTGCGAGACCTCTTCGATCAGCGGACCGGAGTTTCCGATGCAGATCGTGCAGCCGTAGCCGACGGTGTAGAAGCCGAGGCCCTCGAGATCCTTGTCGAGGCCGGACTTCTCGTAGTAGTCGGTGACGACCTTCGAGCCCGGGCCGAGCGTGGTCTTGACCCACGGCTTCTGCTTCAGGCCCTTCTCCAGCGCCTTGCGTGCGACGAGACCGGCGGCGATCATGACCGACGGGTTCGACGTGTTGGTGCACGAGGTGATGGCGGCGAGCGTGACGGCGCCGTTGTCGAGGATGTACTTCTCCCCCGACGGCGTCGTCACCGGCACGGGCCGGGAGGCGTTCGCCGGCGCACCGCTGTTGATGTGCACGGGGCGCGTCGTGCGCGGCTCCTCTTCACCGGGGACGGCCCCGGGGTCGGATGCCGGGAACGAGTGCTTCGACTCGAGGTCGACGACGTCGTCCGACGTGGATGCCGTGGCGTACGAGAGGATGTCCTGCTCGAACTGCGACTTGGCCTCGGAGAGGAGGATGCGGTCCTGCGGACGCTTCGGTCCGGCGATCGAGGGGACGACCGTCGCGAGGTCGAGCTCGAGGTACTCGCTGAAGACGGGCTCCTGAGAGGCGTCGTGCCAGAGCTTCTGGGTCTTGGCGTACGCCTCCACCAGCGCGACGGCCTCTTCGCTGCGGCCCGTGAGGCGCAGGTAGTCGAGGGTCACGTCGTCGATCGGGAAGATCGCCGCGGTCGAGCCGAACTCGGGGCTCATGTTTCCGATGGTCGCGCGGTTCGCGAGCGGCACGGAGGCGACGCCCTCACCGTAGAACTCGACGAACTTGCCGACGACGCCGTGCTTGCGGAGCTGGTCGGTGATCGTGAGCACGACGTCGGTCGCGGTCACACCGGCGGGGATCTCGCCGCTGAGCTTGAAGCCCACGACACGCGGGATGAGCATCGACACGGGCTGGCCGAGCATCGCGGCCTCGGCCTCGATGCCGCCGACGCCCCAGCCGAGCACGCCGAGGCCGTTGACCATCGTGGTGTGCGAGTCGGTGCCGACACAGGTGTCGGGGTATGCGCGCAGCACACCGTCGACGTTGCGGTCGTAGATGACCTTCGCCAGGTGCTCGATGTTCACCTGGTGGACGATGCCGGTGCCAGGGGGGACGACCTTGAAGTCGCTGAAGGCCGTCTGGCCCCAGCGGAGGAACTGGTACCGCTCGCCGTTGCGCTCGTACTCGATCTCGACGTTGCGCTCGAGGGCGTTCTCGGAGCCGAAGAGGTCGGCGATGACCGAGTGGTCGATCACCATCTCGGCGGGAGACAGCGGGTTGATCTTGTTCGCGTCGCCGCCGAGGGCCGTGACGGCCTCGCGCATTGTGGCGAGGTCGACGATGCAGGGCACGCCGGTGAAGTCCTGCATCACGACGCGAGCCGGCGTGAACTGGATCTCCGTGTTCGGCTCTGCCGCGGCATCCCACGATCCGAGAGCCTCGATCTGCGCCTTCGTGACGTTCGCGCCGTCCTCGGTGCGAAGCAGGTTCTCGAGGAGGACCTTGAGGCTGAACGGGAGCTTGTCGAAACCGGGCACCGTGTCGATGCGGAAGATCTCGTAGTCGGTGCTGCCGACCGTCAGGGTGCTCTTAGCACCGAAGCTGTTCACCGTGGACACGAATCCGTCTCCTTCTATTCGGATGGGAGCGACAGGCGCCTCCATCTTGCTCGCCAGCGAGCCCCTGCGGCTAGCAAGGCGGACCTAACCAGTCTGCTCTGCTCGACCCGCGGGCGAAAGCCTGCAATTTATCTTGATGTCAAGATAAATCTATCATGCTCCCGACGGATTCTCCGCACGTGCGTCGCGCGGATAGAGAGCCCGGACGACCAGCCAGGTCACGGCGATGAGAGGCGCGAACAGCGGCAGGCCCATGATCAGCTTCAGCGTGCCGAGGACGGCGACCTCGTTCGCCAGGTACAGCGGGAGCTGCACGGCGAGACGGGTGAAGAACAGCGCGGCCCACGCGATGCCGAGCCAGAAGAACGCGCGCCGCTTGCGACGATCCTGGCGCCACGCGGTGCCCTCCCCCATCAGGAAGCCGACGGCGATCCCGATGAGGGACCAGCCGATCAGGGCGGAGACGAGCATGACGGTGCCGTAGGCGGCGTTGGTGAGGAGGCCGGGGACGAAATTGTCGGCGCCGCGGCCCGTCCAGAGCGCCAGACCCGCAGCGGCGGCCGCGGCGACGAGACCGCCGATGGCCGCGGAGGGCGGCGACTTCTGCACCAGGCGCACGAGCGTGAAGACAGCCGCGAGACCCACCGAGACTCCGAGTGACAGGACGAGCGGCTCAGGGCTGATCGTGAACAGGATCACGAACGCCAGGCTCGGGAGGACGGATTCGAGGATGCCGCGCCAGCCCCCGATCGCGGACCAGACGACCTTGTGCGTCGCACCGCTCTCGGCGGGGTCGAGCCCTGCGCGCCTCGCGGCGCCGCCGAGGGCCGCCCCGAGGATGTCGGAGGCCGACTGCTCCCGTTCGGGCCCCGCGTCCTGATCCCGTTCGGGCCCCGCGTCCTGGGTGCTCACGCCGACCCGGGGGTCGCGGGCATCTTCAGCGGGATGAGGTCGCGCGGGGGCATGGGGGCCCCACCGCGCACGACGACGATCGAGCGGAAGAGATCCTCGACCTTGGCCGCAGCCTCGACGTCGGATGCCGCGGCTCCGCCGATCACTCCGCGAAGGAACCAGCGCGGGCCGTCGATGCCGATGAAGCGGGCGAGGCGGAGCTCGGAGCCCTCGTTCGCTGCTGCGGGAACCTCGGCGAGGAGTTCCTTGCCGAGCGGGCCCTCGCGCTCCTCGACGCGTCCGCCCTGCGCCTTGACCTGGTCGCGGAGCTGCACGCGGGTCTCGTCCCACAGCCCGCCGGAACGCGGAGCGGCGAACGGCTGCACCTGCAGCGAGGAGTCGGCGTAGTCGAGACCGACCGCGACGATCCGCTTGGACTGCTCCTCGACCTCGAGGCGGAGGTTCAGCCCCTCCCTCGGGAGGATCTTGATGCCGCCGAGGTCGATGTACGGGCGGACCGGGTTGGCCTCGGAGTCGTCGAAAGGACCCTCGACGGCGCGGTTCTCGGGCGCCGACTTCGAGGGAGTCGCGTTGTTGTCAGTCATCAGCCTGTCCTGCTCGGGTGGTGTGGGATCCTGCCTGGTAACCGGTCGAGCCGAAGCCGCCGTCGCCGCGGACGCTGTCCGGCAGCTCGTCGACCGGGATGAATGTTGCTCGGGTCACCGGCATGACGATCAGCTGCGCGATGCGATCGCCGACGGCGACATCGTACGCCTCGCGGATGTCGGTGTTGATCAGGCTCACCTTGATCTCTCCGCGGTACCCCGCATCGACCGTCCCCGGGGAGTTCACGATCGAGATGCCGTGCTTCGCGGCGAGGCCGCTGCGCGGGACCACGAACGCGGCATAGCCGTCCGGCAGCGCGATCCGCACGCCGGTCGGGACGAGCGCGCGCTCCCCCGGCGCGAGGTGGACGGCCTCTGCCGCCACGAGGTCCGCTCCGGCGTCGCCGGGGTGCGCGTAACCCGGCACCACGGTGTCGCCGCCCAGGACAGGGGCGATAATGGGGACATCAACCGATTCAGTCACCCCCCGAGGCTAATGCAGAACATCACTCCGGACACACGATCGCGCTACCGCGAGAGGCTCTCGCCGAGTCTCTGGCTCCTGGTGACGGTCGCCCTGGCCGGCCCCATGGTGTCGCTCATCTTCGTGCCGATCGGTTCGACCGCCGCGCTCGCCATCGGCGCCGCGGTTTCTGCGCTGCTCGTGATCGCGCTGATCGCGCTGACCCCGGTCGTGTCGGTCGACGGCTCGACGCTCCGCGCGGGTCGCGCCCACATCGACGCCTCGTTCCTCGGAGCGCCGGTCGCACTCACCGGCGAGGACTCGCGGCAGGCCCGGGGCCCGAAGCTCCCCGCCCGCGGGTGGCACCTGATCCGCGGTGGCATCGACGGCACCGTGGTCGTGCCGAACATCGATCCTGACGATCCCGTCGACGCGTGGACGATCTCCACGCGGACCCCGGATCGCCTCGCCGCCGCCATCCGCGCCGCCCAGTCCTGACCTGCCCGTCTGTTTCTGCCGAATGGCACAAACAGACGGTCCATTCGTGCCGTTCGGCATGAATAGACGGGCGTGAGGCCCGGAAATACGACGCGCCCCTGACCTTGCGGTCGGGGGCGCGTGGAATGACGCTCGGGTGCGCTCAGGCAGCGCACTCCTTGCAGATGGGGCCGGATGCGCCCTCGTGGTCGAGCTGCGAGCGGTGCTTCACGAGGAAGCAGCTCATGCAGGTGAACTCGTCCTGCTGCGCGGGCAGCACGACGACATCGAGCTCGAG
>JAZBLS010000200.1:0-5213 GCA_037033365.1 Actinomycetota bacterium
GGGGGCTGGGAGATCAAGTTTGATAATGGTTCTCATTAGCACGTACAGTGGAACCATGAAGAAGTCGTTCGCCGTGCTCGCCCTCGCATCCGCCGCCGCTCTCACGCTCGCCGGATGCTCCACCACCCCCGCAGCGGGAGAGGGTGACGGCACGATCCAGGTCGTGGCGAGCACGAACGTCTACGGCTCGCTGGCGGCGCAGATCGGCGGCGACCGCGTCGACGTCACGTCGATCATCTCCTCGGCGACGCAGGACCCGCACTCCTATGAGGCCACGGCCCGCGACCGGCTCACGGTGCAGAAGGCCGACCTCGTGATCGAGAACGGTGGCGGGTACGACGCGTTCGTCGACACGCTGCTGCAGGACGCGCAGGATCCGCACGTCGTGACGGCCGTCGAGTTCGCGCACGACTACCCGGGCAACGAGGGGCACGACGACGAGTCGACGGACGATGCCGAGGCGACGGACGAGCACGACCACGCCGAGGACGAAGAGGGCCACGAGGGTCACGACCACATCGAGGGCTTCAACGAGCACGTCTGGTTCGACCCGCACACGATGATCCACGTGGTCGAGGCGATCTCCGAGGAGCTCGGCGAGCTCGACCCCGACGGCGCCACGGACTTCACCGCCAACGCCGACGACATCATCGCCGAGCTCGAAGGCTTCGAAACCGACCTCGAGACGCTCAAGACGGATGCCGGTGGCGCGAACGTCATCATGACCGAACCACTCCCCGGCTACCTCGCCGCGGCGGCCGGCCTCACCGACGTCACCCCCGAGGGCTTCGCGGAGTCGGTCGAGGAGGGATCGGATGTCGCACCGGCGACGCTGCTCGCGACGCTCGACGTGATCGGGTCGGGAGACCTGGCCGCCGTGCTCACGAACGCGCAGACCGGCGGTGCCGAGACGCAGCGCGTGGAGGATGCGGCGAAGGATGCCGGCATCCCGGTCGTCGCCTTCACGGAGCTGCTCCCCGAGGGTTCGTCGTACGCTGAGTGGATGAGTGACGCGATCCAGAGCCTCGCCGCCGCGCTCCCGCAGTGACCGGCGACCGTCGACAGGCTCGGGGACTCGAGAGCGAGGGCGGCCGGCCCGTGCTCGAGGTGCACGGCGCCGCCCTCCACCGGGGCGACCGTGAGCTGTGGTCCGGTCTCGACCTGACGGTCGAACCGGGCGAGTTCATCGCGGTCCTCGGGCCGTCGGGTTCGGGCAAGACCACGCTGCTGCGCAGCATCCTGGGCCTCCAGCCGCTGTCGGCGGGCAGCATCGCCGTCGCGGGCGAGCCCGTCCGCAAGGGGAATCGGCGCATCGGCTACATTCCGCAGCAGCGTTCGCTCGCCCCCGACACGAGCATGCGAGCGCGCGACCTCGTCGCGCTCGGCGTGCAGGGCAGCCGCTTCGGGTTCCCCGTCCCGCACCGCGGAGACCGCGCCAAGGTCGACCGGTTGCTCGAGTCGGTCGGCGCCTCGCACTTCGCCGACCGTCGCGTCGGGCTCCTCTCCGGCGGCGAGCAGCAGCGTCTGCGCGTCGGGCAGGCGCTCGCCGACGAGCCCTCGCTGCTCCTCTGCGACGAGCCGCTGTCGAACCTCGACCTCGCGAACCAGGTCGCGGTGACCGATATCATCGATCGGCAGCGCCGCGAGCGCGAGGCCGCCGTGCTGTTCGTCACGCACGACATCAACCCGATCCTCGGCCGCGTCGACCGCATTCTGTACATCGCCGGCGGGCGGTTCCTGCTCGGCACCCCCGACGAGGTGCTGCAGACCCGCGTGCTCACGGAGCTCTATGGCACCCCGGTCTTCGTGCTGCGCGCCGGCGACCGCCTGGTCGTCGTCGGAGTGCCGGATGCCGAGCCCCACCACGACCACGGGCACGACCACGGGAGCGCCGCATGAACGCCGTGACCGGCATCGTGTCGGCCGTCGACTGGAGCGACGTGTTCTCGTTCCAGGATTACGGCGAACTCGTGGCCCTGCTCGCCAACTCGATCATCGCGGGGGCCGTCCTCGGCATCGTCGGCGGCCTGATCGGCGTCTTCGTCATGCAGCGCGACCTCGCGTTCGCCGTGCACGGCGTCAGCGAGCTCTCGTTCGCCGGTGCCGCAGCGGCCCTGTTGTTCGGCGGCAGCGTGGTCGCCGGGTCGCTGGGCGGAGCGCTCGTCGCGGCGATCCTCATCGGCGTGCTCGGCGCGAAGGCGCGCGACCGCAACTCGATCGTCGGCGTGCTGATGCCGTTCGGCCTCGGCCTCGGCATCCTGTTCCTCTCCCTCTACGACGGACGGAGCGCCAACCGCTTCAGCCTGCTGACCGGCCAGATCGTGTCGGTGTCGAGCCCGGATCTCGGCTGGCTCCTCGGCATCAGCATCGTGGTGCTCCTCGGACTGCTGCTGATGTGGAACCCGCTGCGCTTCGACTCGCTCGATCCCGAGTCCGCGGCCGCGCGCGGCGTCCCCACCCGCGCCGTGAGCCTGCTTTTCATGGTGCTCCTCGGGCTGATCGTGGCGGTCAGTGTGCACATCATCGGCGCGCTGCTCGTCATGGCGCTGCTCGTCACGCCGGCCGCCGCGGCGATGCGCGTCACCGCCGGGCCCGTGGCAGTGCCGCTGCTCGCCGCGCTGTTCGGCTTCGTGTCGGCCGTCGGCGGCATCCTGCTCGCGCTCGCCGGCACCCTGCCCGTCAGCCCGTACATCACGACTCTCTCGTTCACGATCTACGTCGTGTGCTGGATCATCCAGCGCGTGCGCGGGGGAGTGCGACGGGTCAGGGCGTGACCGTCAGGACCGGGATCGCGGGCTCCCAGCCCTCGACAAGGCCCGACGCCTAGAATTCTCGTATGGCTCAGCGGAACACCTGGCAGCGCGAACGCGTGCGCGAAGCCCTCGCCGACGCGCGCGGGTTCGTCAGCGCGCAGAGCCTGCACGCTTCGCTCCGCGACGACAACACCGGGATCGGCCTCGCCACGGTGTACCGCGCCCTGGCCGGGCTCGCGTCCTCTGGCGACGCGGACTCGCTGCAGAGCCCCGAGGGGGAGGCGCTCTACCGCGCCTGCACCACGCAGGGCCACCACCACCATCTGATCTGCCGCAACTGCGGACTCACGGTCGAGATCGAGGCCACCGACGTCGAGCAGTGGGCGCATCGCACTGCGGCCCTGCACGGATTCACGGACGCCGCGCACGTCGTCGACATCTTCGGGCTCTGCGCCCCCTGCACCAACAAGCGCGACGCCGAGAGGGCAGCGACGGCGTGACCACGACGACCGGAACCCGGCCGACGCACTCGCACCGGACCACCAGACCGCCGCGCTCGCCGTGGATCGGTGTGGGGCTCGGCGCCGCGATCGTCGCCGCCCTGTTCCTGATCGATCGGTTCCTGCCCGATCTGTTCACCGCCAGCCTGCCGAGCCGCGCGCAGGACGGACTCACCCTCGCCCTCAGCGTCCTGATCGAGGCGCTGCCGTTCGTGATCCTCGGCGTGCTGCTGTCGATCGTGGTGCAGGTCTGGCTCCCGGCCGACGTCATCCACCGCTGGCTGCCGAAGCGCGGATGGGCGCGCCGGGCCGTGCTGTCGCTGCTCGGGATGCTGATCCCCGTGTGCGAGTGCGGCAACGTGCCCTTCGCCCGCGGCCTCATGATGCGCGGTCTGGCACCGGCGGAGGCGCTGACCTTCCTCATCGCCGCGCCGATCGTGAACCCCATCGTGATCCTCACGACCCATGCCGCGTTCGGCTTCGACGACGGCATCCTCGTCGCCCGCCTCATCGGCGGCTACCTGATCGCGAATCTCATCGGCTGGATCTACAGCCGCCACCCCTCGCCGAACTCCCTGCTCACGCAGCGCTTCGTCGACACGTGCGATCGTGTGACCCACGAGCCGGGCACGCCGGTGCGCCGCAGCCTCACGCAGTTCCTCGTCGAGCTGCGGGCGGTCATGCCGGCGCTCGTGATCGGCTCGGCGCTCGCCGGGGCCGTGCAGGTGCTGATCCCGCGCGACCTGCTGCTCGCGATCGGCTCGAACCCGGTGCTGTCGATCCTCGCCATGATGGCGCTCGCGATGACGGTCGCCATCTGCTCGAACGTCGACGCGTTCTTCGCGTTGTCGTTCGCCTCGACGTTCTCGTCCGGCGCGCTCGTCGCCTTCCTCCTCGTCGGGCCGCTGGTCGACGTCAAGATGCTCGCCCTCATGCGCACGACCTTCACGACCCGCACGCTCGTCGGGATCGTCGGCGTCGTCGTGCTCGCCGCCTTCACGATCGGGATCGGGGTGAACGTCTTTGTCTGAGCGCACCCTCGACCGCGCGCGCCTCCGCGCACTCGGCACGCGTTGGCTCGGCATCGGCCTCGCCTCGCTGATCTCGGTCGTGACCCTGGGCCTCGGCCTCACCGGCCGCCTCAACCTCTACATCAGCCCCGAGTCGGTCTGGTTCGCGTGCGCCGCGGCCGTCGTCACCCTCGCCGGCGCGATCTGGTCGTGCACGCTCCCTCTCGGCGAGGAGGGTGACCACGGGCACGACCACGGCGATGCGCACGCCCATGATCACGACGAGGCGGATGCTCCGGCATCCCCCCGGCGGACGCTCGCGACCGTCGGAGTCGTGACGGGCGGCGTGCTCGCCTCCGGAGTCGCGATCGCAGGTCTCGTGCTGCCTCCGGCTTCCCTGTCCGTCGAACTCGCGATGTCACGCGTGGGGGAGCAGACCGCCCTGTTCGCCGGAGCCGACGACGTCGCCCTCGGCGTGGCGGACACCAAGACCTTCGGCGTGGGCGACTGGGCCAGCGTCTTCGCCACAGCGACCAACACGGCGGCCTACGACGGGAAGACCGTCACGCTCACCGGCTTCGTGACGCCGACGGATGCCGAGGGCGTCAACCTCACGCGCCTGGTCATCACGCACTGCGTGATCGACGCGCAGCCGGCGACGGTGCCCGTGACGATCGACGCCGGGGAGTACAAGACCGGCCAGTGGGTCGAGGTCGAGGGCGCGGTCAAGGCGGATGCCGACGGCTCGCTGCACATCGTCCCGACCACCGTCACGGCGATCGACGAGCCCGGGGACCCGTATGAGTACTGACGACGAGCGCCCCGAGGCGTCCGCCGTTCCCCGCACGCGCGCCGAGATGCGCGCCGCCCGCGAGGCCGCGGAGGCTGCTGCTGCGGGCACCCCTTCCACCCCGGGGGCCGACACGCCACATGTCGGACACGCGTCGCAG
>JAZBLS010000201.1:0-5212 GCA_037033365.1 Actinomycetota bacterium
GTCGGACGCGGCGGCCTGAAGTTCTGCGGCCCGAACGAACTTCTGCGGCCCCGACCGAGGGGTCGGGGCCGCAGAAAGTGGCTCGGGCCGCAGAAGTTGTGGCCGAAGCGCGGGGTCAGGCGCGGGCGCGTCGCGGGCGCCGGCGCAGCGCGCGCGGCAGCGTGAAGGTGAAGCTCAGCGGGCGGCGGTCGGGGACGTGGGCGTCCTCGAGCGCGCGCCGGGCGTCGTCGAGCGACGCGAACGCGCCGAGTTCGGCACCGCGCTGGTCGTGGGTGAGGTGTGCGGCGCCGTCGAACTCGACGAAGCCGGCGAACTCGCCGGCACGGGTCGCGACGTGCACATCGGTGTCGGCCTGCTTCCAGGTCAACGGATCGGACGGGGGGAAAGTGGTCGTGCTCATGGTGATGCTCATTGCTGTGGGGCGGGCACGCGTGACGCGCTCCGCAAGATGTGAGATCGGGGCGGATGCCGCGCGCGTCGATGTGCGTGGTCCGGAATGGCCCTGATCAGTGGCTGCGTGGCGGCCTAGAGGGGGGCCATGACACACGAAGCACCCTCAGCATAGCAGACGAGGTGCGATCACTCCTCGGCTGGCACCCATACTCGGCGCGGATGCCCCGACGTCCCGGCCGTCACCCAGCGTCCATGTGCAGGCGCCGGCTCCCCGGCATCCGCGGCCTGCTCCTCCGCGTCCGGCGCTGCGCTCGCCTCCCACGCCTCGCGGACGATGCGCCGAGGGTCGTACTGTCGCGGGTCGAGGGCCGTCCACTCTGTGCGGATGTCGGCAACCCCGGTCTCGGTCTCGGCCCGTCGCGCCGCATCGCCCACCCTCACGGTCAGCCCTCGGATGAGGCCGGCGGCGCGGGCCGCGACGTCGGGAAGCCGGCGCGGACCGATCACGACGACGGCGATCAGGGCGACGAGGAACAGCTTCTCGGCAGTGAGCCCGAACATGGTCATACCTCCGTCGTGAGGTCGGTCGCGCTGCGGCGGCGAGCCGCCCGATCGTGCAGGAACGCGATCAGCAGAGCGACAAAGAACAGCACGGTCATCGGGATCGCGACGAGGAACATCGAGAGCACATCCGCCGACGGGGTCACCACGGCGCTGAAGAGCACGATCGCGACGACCACGATGCGCCAGCTCCGCCCGAGGGTTCGTGCGGAGAGGATGCCGAGCAGATTGAGCATCACGAGGAAGACGGGGAGGACGAACGCGATCCCCGTCGCCAGGACGATCTTCAGCACGAAGTCGACGTACGACGACACCTGCAGCAGGGTGCTGTCGTCGCTGGACGCGAATCCCGCGAGCAGCTCGACCATGTGAGGGAAGAGAAGGATGCCGGCGGTGCACCCCGCCGCGAACAGAGGGACGGATGCCGCGAGGAACCCGAACGTGTACTTCTTCTCCCGGCGGTTCAGGCCGGGGGCGAGAAAGGCCAGGAGCTCGTACATCCAGACCGGGCTCGAGAACGCGATGCCGGAGAAGAGCGCGATCTTGAGCTTGAGGTCGAAGGCCCCCGTGATGCTGTCGTAGTTCAGGCTGGCCTCGCGCGATGCGGCGAGCGCGGTGATCGGAGCGCGGACCACGTCCAGCACCTGATCCGACACGAGGTAGCCGAGGGCGACCCCGACCAGCAGGCCGGCAGCCGCGCGGGCGGCGCGGGTGCGCGCCTCCCGCAGGTGCGATGACAGGGGCATCCTGGTCGGGGCCGCCGCCTCGACGGCGACCCCGGCGAACGCGGACACGGCTACTCCGTTGCCGGTGTCGGGATCGCGGCCGTCGCGTGCGCCGCCGTCGCGTGCGCTGTCGGCGTCGAGGCCCGCGCGGAGGGCTCGGTGGGCTCCGCCACCTCCGTCTTGAGGATGCGCAGCGACTGTCCGACGCTCCGGGCGAGGGCGGGGAGCTTCGCGGCGCCGAAGATGAGGACGACGATGGCGAGGATGATCAGGGCGTGCCACCCCGTGAGGTTCTGCAGCATTGTTCTCTCCTTCCGGGTGAGAGGGTCAATCGGACGGCGGCTGGCCGCCGGCGCCCGGTCCGCCCGCGCCGCCCGAGGGGGCGGATCCGGCGGAGGGGGTCGTGGTGGTGTCGACGGCCACCACGAGGGTCGCGGTGTAGCCGGATGTGGAGTCGCCCGACACGGTCGCGAGCTGCAGTGCGGCGGAGTCGTCGCCGAAGACGTTGTCGGAGGAGAGGCTCGTCTGCGACAGGTTCTGGGTCGAGCCGTCGTAGCGTGCGTCCTGGTACACCGTCGAGCACACGTCCTCGGGCAGCGCCAGCTGCGAGGTGGCGATCGCTGCGGTGGAGTCGGTGATCGAGTCGACGTCCGGGTAGACCTCGAAGTGGATGTGCGGCCAGCGGCCCGAATAGCATCCGGGGAACACCGAGGTGAACGAGACCTTGCCGTCGGCATCCGCCACCTGCACTCCGCGCAGGTAGGTGATGTCCTCCAGTCCCGAGGAGTACATCGAGTACTCGCCCTGGGCGGTGCAGTGCCACGCATAGACCGCGACTCCCTCGAACGGCACGCTGCCGTTGGCCATGTCGAGCACCTCGAACTCGAAGGTGAGGGGAATGCCGTCTGCGGTGGCAGCGCCGTCGATCGAGCTGCGGATGTCCTGTCGGACGATGCCGGACTCCTCGAGCACGTCGGGACCGTTGGAGCCGTCCCCCGGGTAGGGACCGGCGGTCTCGTCGGGGATCTCGCCGGCCGCGGTCGACGTCGTCGAGCCCGACGAGTCCGCGGAACCCGACGACGAGCCGTCGGAGCTCGAGCTCGACGAGCCGGTGCTCGTGGAGCTGGATGTGGCGGGCGCGCAGGCGGCGAGGACGACCGCTCCGACGCCCAGGCCCGCGAGCCCGAGCACGCCGCGGCGGCTCACCAGCGTGCGGATGTCGAAGGAGGCGCCCTGGTCGACGACCTCCTCGTCGACGCGATCGAGGAGGCGCCCCTCGTAGGTGGGGCCCTCAGGGGTCTGGACGGGTTCGGGGATGCGAGTCACGATCGTGCTCCTCTCGGTCGGTTCGGGTGTCGTTGCACCCATGGTGACCGGAGAGGCGATCAGGAGACTATGCCCCGCCTATGCGAAACCTATGACCGCTTGTCGATCGGCGGGCGGAGGACGAGCACCACGACGACCGCGACGAGCACGGCGGCGGTGATCGCCACGGGAATGGGCAGGACGGGGTCGAGGAGGACCAGGAGGGCGCCGAGCGGCACGACGGTGTTCACGACGCGGTCGGCGTTGTCGCGGATCGCGATCCACCAGATGCCGAGGAGGAAGATCGCGATCGGGATGGTAACCGTGAACGACGCCACCGAGGCCGGCAGGTGGCTCTCGCCGATCAGGACGTCGAGCTCGACCTCGATGCCCGAGGAGAACGCGGCGGCCGCCGCGAACACGAGATAGTGCGAGTAGCCGTAGCGGAGCGATCGACGGAAGCTCGTGATGGCGCGGTGGTGCGGCGGCCAGAAGTAGATCCACCAGAGGGATGCCGTCACGACCAGCGTCAGCACGGAGATGGAGATCAGCGGAACGAAGGAATCGAGCTCGGTGCTGGCGTCGATGATGGCGTTGGCCGACGCCAGGAGGCTCTCGCCGAGCACGATCAGGGTGAAGAGCCCGTAGCGCTCCGTGATGTGGTGCGGATGCCACGGCGTCTGCCTGCGGTACTCGGCGAACACCGGCACTGACATCTCGATCAGCGCGAAAACGACGAAGGCGATCAGCTGCGGCGGCCCCGACGGGATCAGCAGGAACAGCACCCAGAGCACCTGGACGGCGGCGATGCCGAGCGCGTACCGGCGCGTGGCCGCCCTCAGCTCCCCCGCACCGCGGGAGGCACGGAGCCACTGCGCGATCATCGCGACGCGCATGACGATGTAGCCGATCACCGGAATCGTGAAGTCGCCGTGCTCGAAGGCGGCGGGCACGCCGGCGGCGAGGACGAGCACGCCACCCATCTGCACGATCGTGGTGACGCGATACAGCCAGTCGTCGGTGTCGAACGAGGTCGCGAACCAGGTGAAGTTCATCCACGCCCACCAGATCGCGAAGAACACCATGGCGTACGACGTGATGCCGTGCACGAAGTCGCCTTCGCCCAAGGCGTGATGCAACTGCGCGGAGGCGATGCTGACCGCGACGACGAAGACGAGATCGAAGAACAGCTCGAGCGTGCTGGCGGTGCGATGCGGCTGCGCCGGGTCCCGGGGCTGCATGCGGTTGAGGCGGAAACGCGGTGCGACGGAGGTGCTCACGCGGTCAGGATAGTCGCGCGACGGGATCCCGAAATGCCGGTGTGGATATCCGTTGATCAAGTCGTGAGAATTATCTTTCGCTGAACGTCCCCATCCGCTAGAGTGAACGAAGTCTGCAGTACCTACTGCCAGCACGCACCGTGTGGGACGGTGCGAGCACCTCCGTGATGTGGGATCACGGCTTCAGTAGGACCCGAGGGGTCGGGATGCAGACGCTTCCGGGGACGTGGGGTTCCCGGTCTGGGGAAACACTGGGGAAATCATGGCGCACTGGGGAATTCTGCGTACATACACGGCTCAAGGGGCCTCGGCATGACTTCCGTCGAGGATGCTCTGAGCATCTCTCGGCAGGGTTCGGTCTTCGCACCGGTCGCCGCACCCCGTGCCGCCAAGTCGGTGACGCGCACGGTGGTCACACCGCGTGTCTCCGCGACGTTGGAGCGACGCCGCCAGTGGGAGCGGCGTTATCGGATGCGACTGCGGATCACGGATGCCGGGGTCATCCTTTTCGCCGTCGGAGTCACCGCAGCGATTCAGCTGATGACCGGTGTCACAGGGGAAGAGGCCCTGCGACACGGCATCCCACTGGCCGCGCTGTGGTTTCTGATGCTCAGTGCACTGCATACCCGGGATGCCGCACTGTTCCGCGCCAGCGCCACCGAGTACCGCGGGGTGGTTCACGCCAGTGGGCTGGCGTTCGGGATCATCGCCATGCTCGCGGTCGTGCTCGGCTGGCACACCATGCAGCTCACGCTGCTGGTCGGCCTGCCCCTCGGTGTCCTCACGATGCTCGTCACGCGTTGGGCGTGGCGGCATTGGCTGACGGCGCAGCGTGCGCGGGGGCGGTTCGCCTCGCGCACGCTCGTCGTCGGCGATAAGGACGACGTCGAGTACGTCATCCGGACGCTCCACCCGATCGGCGCCTCGGGCTACCAGGTCCTCGGTGCC
>JAZBLS010000202.1:0-5191 GCA_037033365.1 Actinomycetota bacterium
TGATGACGACGTCGGCGTCCGCGATCGCGTCGGCCAGGCCGATCAGGCTCCCGACCTCCACGGCGCCGGGCGCCAGGGCAGCTCCCCAGACGACGAGCGCACCACCGGTGCCACCCGCCGCGCCCGTGCCCGGCAGCTGCGGGTCGAGGCCGAGCAGCGACGCGAGGGCGCCGAGCGCGGCATCCGCTCGGCCGATGTCCGAGATGTCGGCGACGCCGAGACCCTTCTGCGGACCGAACACGACCGCGGCACCGCGCGGGCCGGTGAGCGGATTCGTGACGTCCGTCAAGACCCGCACGTCGGGCGCCGAGCGCAGTCCGCTCAGATCCACGGAGACGATGTCCGCGAGTCCTCGAGCGCCCCTGGCCACCGAATCGCCCGCCGCGTCGAGGAACCGGGCGCCGAGCGCCGCCAGCATCCCGGTGCCTCCGTCGGTCGAAGCGCTCGATCCGATGCCGAGGACGAGCCGTGAGACACCGTGGTCGAGGGCCGCCACGATGGCCTGCCCGAAGCCGGTCGTGTCGGCATCCCACGGCCGGAGCTGCTCGAGGAGCTCGATCCCGGATGTCGAGGCGAGGTCGACGACCCCGGTGCCATTCGGTGCGTCTTGCGTGGCGGGGAGAAGCAGCCAGTGCGTCTCGACCCGCTCGCCTGCGGGCCCGTCGACGACGATCGGCATCCGCTCGGCTCCGGCCACGGCGGCCTCGAAGGCCGCGACCGTCCCCTCTCCCCCGTCCGCCATGGGGCGGAGGATGAACTCGGCGATCGGGTCCACGCTCGCCCACCCCTCGGCGAGCGCCGTCGCGGCATCCGCCGCGGTGATGGTCCCCTTGAAGCTGTCGGGCGCCAGGACGACGCGCGTCATGCGCCGATCCGAGGCGTGCTCGCGCGCTCGACGACCTGCAGCGGCAGGGACTCCTGCTGCCAGTCGGCGTCGACCGTGGCGCGGAACGCCTGGTAGCCGACCTCGCTGAGCGGCACGTGCACCGTGGTGAGCGCAGGAGTGACGTCACTGCTCGAGGGGACGTCATCGAAACCGCAGACCGCGATGTCCGCACCGACCTCTCGACCCGCCTCGCGGATCGCGGACATCGCCCCGATCGCGACCACGTCGCTCATCGCGAACACCAGCGTTCCCGGGGCCACACCGTCGGCGAGGAGGTCCGCCATGGCGGTCGCCCCGGATTCGCGCCGGAAGTCGCCCCGCACGATGCGATCGACCGACCCGCCGCCGGCCTCGAATCCTGCCCGGAATCCGGCGAGACGCTCGTCGGACGTGAGCACGCCCTCCGCGGCGCCGATCACGACCGACGAGCGGTAGCCGAGCGCGGCCATCCGGCGGCCGAGCTCCTCCGATCCGCCGCGGTTGTCGATCTCCACGTGCCTGCCGTCGGAGCCGCCGGCACCGAACGTCACCACTCGACCGCCGATGCGCGCGAACTCCGCCAGCTCGCGCGCCGTGTCGGATGCGGAATCCGATGCGGTGTCGACGGGCGCGCTCGTGCGAGAGGCCGCGAGGATCAGTCCCTGCGGACGCTGACCGCGCAGCGCGCGCACGATGCGGGCCTCTCGGGCGGGGTCGCGCTCGGTGATCGCGATCGTGACGACGAGCCCCTGCTCGTCGGCTCCGCGGGCGACTCCCGCGGCGATGAGTCCGAAATAGGGGTCGGCGATGTCCGCGACGAGCAGAGCGATGACGGGAGAGGTGCCGCGGGCGGTGGCCTGGGCCGACACGTTGGCCGTGTAGCCGAGCTCGGCCGCCGCCTGCTCGACCTTCTCCCTGAAGGACTCGGCGACCTTGCGCTCCGAGCCGTTGAGCACGCGCGATGCGGTCGCGAGCGAGACCCCGGCCTCGCGCGCGACGTCGTGGAGGGTCGGTGCCGAGCTGCGCGACGGGCGCGGCTGACGCACGCGGGAAGGGCTTTCCTGCTGGCTCATGAGGCGAGCATACTGCGCGTGTCCGTGGGTGCCGCGGCGGTGCGCCTGTACGCGTCGCTGCTCTCCCGTCGCTTTCCCCATCCGTCTGCAGGACAGAAGCACGGATGCAGGACCGGAAACCGTGTTCTTGTCCTGCATCCGTGCGCGGATCCTGCAGGCGAGCGGCCGACGATGGTCTCGCCCCTCAGCGCAGGTGCGGGGAGACGGCGGCGCCGAAGGCCTCGGCCGTGCGGCGCACGACGTTCTCCGGAGCATCCGCCCAGATGTCGGCGTGGAAGATCTCGACCTCGATGTCGCGGTCGTAGCCGGTGTCGATCACGGCGCGAGTGAGCGACCCGAAGTCGATCACGCCGTCACCCGGATAGTGCCGCGAGAGCAGCACGTCGGCCGCGAGCGGGGTCTTCCAGTCGCACACCTGGTAGGTGGCGATGCGCCCCTCGCGACCGGCGCGGGCGATCTGGTCGAGCACCTGCGGATCCCACCAGATGTGGAACGTGTCGACGGCCGCGCCGACCACGTCGGCGTCGAAGTCGGAGGCGATGTCGAGCGCCTGCCCGAGGGTCGAGACGACCGCGCGGTCGGACGCGTACATCGGATGCAGGGGCTCGATCGCGAGAGTGACTCCTGCCGCCTTCGCCTCGGGGGCGAGCACGCCGATCGCGTCGCGCACGCGTTCGCGCGCGCCGATCAGATCGCGCGAACCCGCAGGGATGCCGCCGGCCACGAGCACGAGCACGGCGGTCGATCCATCTGCCCCCGCCGCGGCGAGCGTCGCGGTCTCCTCGATCGCGCGACGGTTGTCGTCGAGGGCGGCGAGGCGCTCCGGACCCTCGGGAAGCGTGAAGAACCCGCCTCGGCAATGCGTCGTGAAGCGCAGCCCCGAATCGGCGAGCATGCGCGCGGCGACGTCGAGTCCGACCTCGTTCACGGGCTCACGCCAGAGGCCGATCGCCTGGATGCCGGCATCCGCCGTCACGCGCAGGGCTGTCTCGAGGTCCGCGTGCTTGATCGTGGCCTGGTTGATCGACAGGCGAGGGTCGACTTGGGTCCCTGAGCTTGTCGAATGGGTCATGCGTCCACTCCGTTCAGGCGCAGCATGCCGTGCCAGCGCTCGCGCGCGAGCTCCGGGTCCTCCAGCGCGAGCGAGGCGTTGGCCAGCTCGACGATCCGGCTGAGGTGCGGGAGGCTCCGCGCCGAGTGCAGGCCGCCCACCATCTGGAAGGCGGGCTGATGTCCGTTGAGCCAGGCCAGGAACGCCACACCCGTCTTGTAATAGAACGTCGGGGCGGCGAACACCTGGCGGCTCAGCTCCTCGGTCGGGCCGAGGATGTCGAGGTACCGCTGCGGGTCGCCGGCATCGAGCGCCTGGATCGCCGCGGAGGCGACGGGCGTGATCGCGGCGAACGCGCCGAGGAGGGCGTCGGAGTGCCCTTCGACAGGCTCAGGGACCCATCGGGTCGAGGCGAGATCTGCGCCACCGATGAGGCCGACGTAGTTGAAGTCGTCGCCCGTGAACATCCGGACACCCTCGGGCAGGCGCTCGCGCACCGAGATCTCGGACTCGGCGTTCAACAGGCTCATCTTGACGCCCGCGACCTTGCCGGGGTTCTCGGCGATCACGTCGAGCAGAACAGCGGATGCCGTCTGCCAGTCGTCCGCGCCGAAGTACCCGGCGAGCTCCGGATCGAACGCCGTGCCGAGCCAGTGCAGCACGACCGGCACGGTCGCACTCGACAGGACCTCCCGGTAGACGCGACGGTAGTCGTCGGCATCCGTCGCCACCCGCGCCAGGTGGCGCGACGCCATGAGGACGGGACCTGCGCCCTGCTCCTCGGTGAAGTGCAGCTGCTCCTTGTACGCGTCGATCACCCGGTCCAGCGAGATGCGCTGCTCGTCGACGTGATCGGTGTTGACCCCCACCACGACCGAGCCGCCTTCTTCACGCGCGACCTCGGCGCTCCGCGCGATCAGCTCGCGCGTCGCCGCGGCGTCGAGGCCCATGTTGCGCTGCGCCGTGTCCATGGCGTCGGCGACACCGAGACCCCAGGAGTACACGTTGCGGCGAAACGCGAGCGTCGAGTCCCAGTCGATGTCGGCCGGCTGCCCCGGGGTGTTGTCGGCGTGCACCTTCGGCACGACGTGCGCCGCCGCGTAGGCGACGCGGCTCCGCAGCGCCGCGGTCGGACGGGTGTACCCGCCGCCCGACCGCAGCTCGGCATCCGTCACCGCGCCCGCGGCATCGAGAAGTCGGAGAGTGCTCATGCTCAGCCCAGCGCCAGCGGCTGGATCTCGACCTTGCGACCCTCGGCGCTCGAGGTCAGGCCCGCCTCGGCGAACTGCACGCCCCGCGCCCCGGCGAGGAGGTCGAACGGGTAGTCGGTGCCCTCGACGAACGAGACGAGGTACTCCTCCCACTGCTGACGGAAGCCGTTGAGGAACACGTCGTTGGTGGGGACCTTCTGCCAGTCGGCGTCGTAGTCGCGCGTGTCCTCGAGGTCGGGGTTCCAGACCGGCTTCGGGGTGGCGTTGCGCGGCTGGATCTTGGCGCCGAACAGTCCGACGACCGCGGAGCCGTGCGTGCCGTCGACCTGGAACTCGACGAGCTCGTCGCGGTTGACGCGCACGGTCCAGCTGGAGTTGATCTCGGCGATGATGCCGCCCTCGAGCTCGAAGATGCCGTACGCCGCGTCCTCCGCGGTCGCGGTGTAGTGCTCGCCCTGCTCGTCCCAGCGGTCCGCGATGTGCACGGCGGCCTGCGCGTAGACGCTCTTGACCTCGCCGAAGAGGTTCTCGAGCACGTAGTTCCAATGCGGGAACATGTCGGTGATGATGCCGCCGCCGTCTTCCGTGCGGTAGTTCCAGCTGGGGCGCTGCGCCGGCTGCCAATCGCCCTCGAAGACCCAGTAGCCGAACTCGCCGCGCACCGAGAGGATGCGACCGAAGAAGCCGGAGTCGATCAGGCGCTTGAGCTTCTGCAGACCGGGGAGGTACAGCTTGTCGTGCACGACGCCGGTCTTGACGCCCGCCTCGTCGGCCAGACGCGCGAGCTCGAGGGCCTCGTCGAGCGACTCCGCGGTGGGCTTCTCGGTGTAGATCGCCTTGCCGGCGGCGATCGCCTTGCGGATCGCGGAAGCGCGGGCCTTGGTGACGAGGAAGTCCGCGTAGATCTCCCACTTCGGGTCGGCGAGCGCCGCGTCGAGGTCGGTCGTGTAGTCCTCGATGCCGTGCTTCGCGGCGAGCTCGGCGAGCTTGG
>JAZBLS010000203.1:0-5151 GCA_037033365.1 Actinomycetota bacterium
CGGCCTGCGGCTGCTCGCCGGGCTGGCCGCCGGCTGGTTCTTCGGCGCGAACACGGCCGGCGTGCCGGTGTACGACCCCGCGACGGGGGTCACGTTCGACGGCGTCGAGACCGACGGCCGCGTCAACCGGAACTCCGGCGCGGAGTCGACCATCCACGGCCTGCTGACCATGCTCCTCCTCGACGCGAACCGCGACATCGCGGCGCTGGCGACATCGATCACGGGGCTCCGGTCGTTCTCCGGACTGCGGGTTCTCGAAGCCGAAGCCGCACGGCTCTCGCCGGGCGCGGTGATCGAGACGCCCGCGGGTGGCGCGTGGACGGGCGAGGGGAATCTGTCGGGCGGCCGTTTCGTGCGGCTGGCCGCGGGCGAATGGGCCGAATTCGACGTGACCGAGGCCGACGGGATCCTGCACGGACTGATCTGGCGTCAGGCGGCGGATGCCGGCGATGCCGTCTGGGAGGTGTTCCGCGGCCGGAAACGGGTGTGGTCGTCGCGCACGCCCGCGGGCGGCACGGGCGACCGAGGTCTCACCGAGGCCGACGGGATGCTCGTGCCGCAGCTGCTCGGTGGGGACTTGCCCGCGGAGCCGGTCGTCGTCCGGTGCACGAGCCGCGGCGACGTGCGCCTGGATGCACTGGTGGTGCAGCCGGCCGTCTCCACGGCGGTCTATGCGACGGCATCCGGTTCTGCCGTGCTCTACGCGAGCGCGACGCGACGCGATCAGCGCGTCGTGGCCCTCGCGCCCGGATCGGGTCGCGCGTATGAGGCCGACGGGTCGCAGCGCGGTCAGGCCGTCGGCGGCGGGAAGGTGCGCGTGCGGGGCGGAGGGTTCACGATCACCCGGTAGGTGTGACAGCCTGGCGGTGTGCCGACGACCGACCCGCTGCCCGACCGCCCCTCCCCCGACAATCCCACCGGCAAGCTCGTGCTGCTGCGGCACGGCGAGACGGAGTGGTCGAAGGCGGGGCGTCACACCGGGCTGACCGACATCCCGCTGACAGCGCGCGGGGAGGACCTCGCGCGCGGTGCCGGCCGGCTCGTGGCCGACTACGACTTCTCGCTCGTGCTGTCATCGCCGCTCGAGCGGGCCCGCCGCACGGCCGAGCTGGCGGGCCTCCATGCCGAGGTCGACCCGCTGCTCGTCGAGTGGGACTACGGCGGGTACGAGGGCCGCACGACCAAGGACATCCGGGCGGAGCTCGGGTACGACTGGAGCGCGTTCGCCCACGGCGTCGTGCGCGGAGCGACCCCCGGCGAGACGGTCGAGGAGGTGGCCGCCCGGGCGTCGCGTGTGCTCACCCGCGTGCTCCCCGTGCTCGCGGAGGGCGACGTCGCGCTGGTCGCGCACGGGCACTTCCTCCGCATCCTGACGGCCGTCTACCTGCGGCTCGCTCCGCGGTTCGGTGCGCAGATCTCGCTCGACGCCGGATCGGTGTCGGTCCTGAGCTTCTACCGCGAACAGCCGGCGATCCTCTCCTGGAACTACGGCCTCGAACTCCCGTTGGCGCCGTCGGAGTCGTGACGCGGGATCCCTGGGCGGTGTCCTGATCCCGGAGTAGCCTGCGGGGATGGCCGAGACGATGGAGTGGCTGCTCGACGGAGACCCCGCGGTGCGCTGGCAGGTCGAGCGCGACCTGCTGCGGGAGCCGGATGCCGTGTGGCAGGCGACCCGTGCGCGGGTGGCGACGGAGGGATTCGGCGCCGCGCTGCTCGCGCGGCAGGACCCGGATGGCCGATGGGCGGGCGGAGCGCACTTCCCTGCCGGATGGTGGGACTCCGCAAGGCCCGAGGAGCCTGGTCAGCCGTGGACGGCGACGTCGTGGTCGCTGAATCAGCTGCGCGAATGGGGCGTCGACGCCGCGGCGCTCGGTGACACGGCCGCGCGCCTGGATCGCGCCTGTCGCTGGGAGTACGACGACATGCCGTTCTGGGGTGGAGAGGTCGACGTCTGCATCAACGCGTTCACGCTCGCGAACGGCGCGTGGCTCGGTGCGGACGTCTCTCGGCTCGTGCAGTGGTTCCCCGAGCATCGCCTCGCGGACGGCGGATGGAACTGCGAGGCGGAGGAGGGCGATTCGGTGCGGTCGTCGTTCCATTCGACGCTCAACGCGGTGCGCGGGATGCTGTCGTACGAACGGCCCACAGGCGACACCTCGCTGCGTGAGGCGAGGCACTCGGGCGAGGAGTACCTGCTGCGACGGGGGCTGCTGTACCGGGAGTCGACCGGCGAGCGGGTCGGCGACTTCGTCCGCGAGTTCGCGTATCCCCCGCGGCATCGGTACAGCGCGATGACCGCGCTCGACCACTTCCGCGAGGCAGCGCTGCTCGAAGGAAGTTCGCCGGATGAGCGGATCGCGGATGCCGTGGAGCTCCTGCGCGCCGCGCGTCAGCCGGACGGCACGTGGCTGCAGGGTCCGGAGCTCACCGGCCGCACGTGGTTCCCCGTAGACGCGCCGGAGGGTGAGTCATCGCGCTGGCTCACCCTGAGTGGCACGCGCGTGCTGGAGTGGGCGGATGCGACCTGAGCTGCGTCAGGGCACGGCGACGAACGACACCGCGTAGATCGTCGGGGCGCCCTCGAGGTCGAGAACGACCTGCAGCCCTGTCGCGCTCGTCGTGACGTCGAACGCGATCGTCGAGTTCGCGCAGGCCACGGGCGCGGACGCCGCAGATCCATCCAGGTCACCGGCGGACAGCGATATCGTGCCCTCGCCGCGGCAGGCGATCTGCCCCTGATACGTCCCGGCTGCGATGGATCTGAAGTCGGACGTGTGATGCGCGGACGTGTGCTCGCTCATCCAGCCGGACCAGCCGGCGGTGTAGTCCGGTGCATCGGACCCCGGGACTGCGGATGCCGCCCAGTCGGCGATGTCCTCCGGTGGCATCGGCAGCTGTCGTTCCTCGGCTGCCACCTCAGGACCCGGTGTGGGCTCCGAGGGCTCAGTGGGCGTGGGGGATGCGGATGCCGAGGGGGACGCGCTGCTCCCGGCATCCGGGGTTCCCGCCGTGCATCCGCTCGCCGCCAGGCCCGACGCGAGGAGCAGAGCGATCACGGTCATCCGTCTGCTGTCCATTCCTCCACGCTACGTGTCTGCTCGGACCGTGCAACCGGCGACGCCGACACGCCAGTCTTTTGAATCATTCAAAACTACGGGGTATGGTGGAGACATGGACACCGACTTCGACACCGCGCTGCGTGGTGCCGGCCTGAAGGCGACCGCGGGCCGCGTCGCCGTTCTCGAGGCGTTGGAGTCCATGGCCCACACGGATGCGGAGCGGGTCTACCGCGCCGTGTCCGAAGTGCTTCCGACGACGTCGATCCAGTCGGTGCACAACATCCTCGCGGACCTGACGACGGCGGGCCTGCTCCGCCGGATCGAACCGGCAGGTTCCGCGGCGCTCTACGAGCGGCGCATCGGCGACAACCATCACCACATCGTGTGCACCTCCTGCGGCGCCATCGGCGATGTGGACTGCGTCGTCGGCGAAGCGCCGTGCCTCACCCCGTCTTCGGCCGGGGGATTCACCGTCCAGACAGCCGAAGTGACCTTCTGGGGCCTGTGCCCCAGTTGCCAGAACGCCGCGCAGTAGCATCCGATGTTCCTCCCGGGCCTCCCGGGGTATTCGTCGCGCCCGCGCGCAGAAGGAGAAGAACATGACCGACCCGTCGATCACGCCCGCCACGACCACCCAGACGGGAACTCCCGTCGCGAGCGACGCGCACTCCCTCACCGTCGGCGCGGACGGCCCCACCGTCCTGCACGACCGCTACCTCGTCGAGAAGCTCGCGTCGTTCAACCGCGAGCGCGTGCCGGAGCGCAACCCGCACGCGAAGGGCGGCGGAGCGTTCGGTACGTTCACCGTCACGGAGGACGTCTCGGCCTACACGCGGGCAGCGGCCTTCCAGCCGGGCGCCGTGAGCGAGACGCTGCTGCGCTTCTCGTCGGTCGCCGGTGAGCAGGGCTCCCCCGACACGTGGCGCGACGTCCGCGGCTTCGCGCTGCGCTTCTACACGACCGAGGGCAACCTCGACATCGTCGGCAACAACACCCCCACCTTCTTCCTGCGTGACGCCATGAAGTTCCCCGACTTCATCCACTCGCAGAAGCGTCTGGGCGACTCCGGCCTCCGCGACGCCGACATGCAGTGGGACTTCTGGACCCTCTCCCCCGAGAGCGCGCACCAGGTGACCTACCTCATGGGCGACCGCGGCCTGCCGCGCAGCTGGCGTCACATGAACGGCTACGGCTCGCACACGTACCAGTGGGTCAACGCAGCGGGCGAGCGCTTCTGGGTGCAGTACCACTTCCTCTCCCACCAGGGCGTGGAGGCGATGAGCGCCGAAGAGGCCGAGAAGCTCGCAGGGTCGGATGCCGACTACTACCGCCGCGACCTGTTCGACGCGATCGGGCGCGGTGAGAACCCGTCGTGGGACGTCTACGTGCAGGTCATGCCCTACGAAGAGGGCAAGTCGTACCGCTTCAACCCGTTCGACCTCACGAAGACCTGGTCGAAGAAGGACTACCCGCGCATCAAGGTCGGCACGTTCACGCTCGACCGGAACCCGCAGAACTTCTTCGCCGAGATCGAGCAGGCGGCGTTCTCGCCCGGGAACCAGGTGCCCGGCACCGGCATCTCGCCCGACAAGATGCTCATGGCTCGCGTGTTCGCCTACTCGGACGCTCAGCGCTACCGCATCGGCGCGAACTACAACCAGCTGCCGGTCAACCAGCCGCACGCGACGGAGACCCGCAACTACATGCACGAGGGTCAGATGCAGTACCGGTTCAACCCGGCCGAGCACCGCGTCTACACCCCGAACTCGTACGGCGCTGCCGGCGGCCCGACGGCCGATCCCGCGGCCGGTGTCGAGGCGAGCTGGGAGTCTGACGGCGAGCTGATGCGTGCCGCCGCGACCCTGCACCTGGACGACGACGACTTCGGCCAGGCGGGCACGCTCTACCGCACCGTCTTCGACGACGAGCAGCGTGCACGGTTCCTGGACACCCTCACGGGTCAGGGCCAGGGCATCACGATCGACGCGATCCGCGAGCGCTTCTTCCAGTACTGGACGAACGTGGATGCCAGCCTGGGTGAGGCGCTGCGCGCCCGGTTCTGACCCCTTCCGGCTGACCCACTCCGGGGGCC
>JAZBLS010000204.1:0-2464 GCA_037033365.1 Actinomycetota bacterium
CGGTGAAGGCCCGCCTCGCGTCGGCGCAGTTCACCGCTCAGCTCGGAGCCTTACAACCGCATCATCCTGGCTGGTCCGCGACGTCGTACACGTCGCGGACCAGCCATTTCTCTCCCACCCGGACAAGCACCAGCATCAGCTCCCCACCGGCGGACTCCGCACCGTCCCCTCCCGCTCCCGACGAGGACGCTCGGATCACGGCGACATCCCCGTATGTGTCCACGGGTTCGAGCTGCAGCGCCCCCTCAGCGCGCGCCAGTGCGGCCGTTACGCCGGTGGAGCCCTGAGCGACTGCCTCGCCGCAGACCGGGTCATCCTGCGCAGTGCAAGTCCTGATCGTCCGGATGAGGTAGCGCGCCGCCTCGACCGGATCCTCCGATTGCGCTCCCGCGGGCGACGATCGCTTCGGCGACATCTCGGGCTTCGGTTCCGACGCGGCCGCCTTCGGCGACGGATCGGCAGTCCTGTGCCCGACCTGCTCCGCGCCCTGCGGGCTTGTCGGGACAGCCGTGGAACCCGCGCCGCCTGATTCACCTGTCGCACCACCAGGCCAGAGCAGTCCGCCGGCGAGCACCGCTGCGGCAGCGGCCGCAGCGACGATCGTTCTCCGGCCGCGCCCCACGGGCGCTCGGACGTCTGACGTGGCGCTTGCCGTCGTCCTGCCGACGCGGGGTGAGCGTGCTCGCTCCGCGTCTTTCCGATGCCGGATCTCGAGCACGGAGACCATCGCGGTCCGCCAGAGGTCGAGGGGACGCAAGAGGGACGCGGGGACGCGGGACGCCGTAGCGCGCACCGGTCTGTCGGCCGCCGCCCGAGTGGTTCGAGTACGCGCACGGCGCCGCGCGTCCGGTTGCACGGCTGCCGCCCGCATCGCCGCGTCCGCTTCCCTGGCCCGCTCGGGCGCGTGCACATCGCGTCTCAGCGGTTTCGGCGCCGCGGTGTCGAACAGCTCAGCCTCCCAGCTCTCGAGCTGTCGCCCCGGCATCCGCGGCCGTCCGGTGGCTGCGCTCAGTCCCTCCTCGATCGCGACGAGCACGCGCCCGAGTGCGCGGTCGACACAGTCCTCGCGAATCCGGGCGACGAGGCCCGCCGCGGCCGTCCGCGCCGTCCCGCCTGCGCCGATCACGAAAGTCGGTCGCCCGTCATCGGTGAGCCACCATTCACCCGTGCCTTCGCGCTCCGCCGCCCGTCCGAGCTCCCCGAGACCTCGCAGGATGCTGGCCACCAGCGTCGTCATCTCCCCGGAGGTGAGCGGGACGTCGGCTGCCGCGCGCCGCCCGACGAACGCCCCGGCCCGCTCGGTGCACCACGGCAGGAGCACGTCGTGCCCGTCGGGACGACGCACGATGTCGAGCGGCCCCGCCACATGGTCGTCGCCGGCGTGGTCCCACCCTGCCCACCCGCTGATCGTCGCGGAGTCCACCTGCACGGCCACTGCCGCACCTCGAGTGACCAGCATTCCCGTGTACGGCCCCTCGTCCGTGTCGATCCTTCGGATCGCCCGATGAACACCGGGCACCAGTGCCGCGCTACCCGCTCCCGTTCCCGTCTCCGCCATTCCTCCATGTCAGCGCATCGCACGGCTCTCCCACCGCGGCATCGTCCGATGTGAAGGCATCCGCACGAATCGACCGTGTGTGCAGGAGAAGACGACCCGCCCGAATCCGCCCGACGCGAACGACGCCATCAGCGCACCTCGGAGTCGGTATTCTTATGCACATGGCAAACCGTACGTCCGCGCCCGAGAAGCGTCCGGGATTCTTCTCCCAGATCAAATCCCTCTTCACATTCACGAGGGAGATCTACCCCTGGCTGCCCTGGGCCCAGATCGCGCTGCTGGTCATCGGTGTCCTGGTCGGCCTCATCGTCGGCTACCTGATCCCGCCGTTCCAGGTGTGGACCCTCATCCTCTGGGGCATCTCCGGGCTGATGCTCGGACTGCTCGGCGCGATGTTCCTGATGACGCGCCTGTCCACCTCCGCGATGTACCAGAAGATCGACGGCATGCCCGGTGCCACCGGCCACGTGCTCAGCACGAGCCTCGGACGCAACTGGCAGGGTTCCGAGACGCCGGTGGGCATCAACCCCAAGACCCAGGACGCCGTCTACCGCACCGTCGGTCGCGGCGGTGTCGTGGTGGTCGGAGAAGGCTCCCGTGGCCGCCTGACCCGTCTGGTCAACGATGAGCGCAGCAAGGCCGCCCGCGTGGCCCACGGCGTTCCTGTCACGGTGCTCTACGTGGGCCACGGGGACGACGACGTGGCGATCGCCGACCTCGCAAAGACCATCAAGAAGCTTCCGAAGGTCATCGACAAGGCCACCATGGGTGCCGTCATCCGACGCATCGAGTCCGTGTCGCAGTCGATCTCGTCTTTGCCGATCCCGAAGGGCATCGACCCGACCAAGGTCCGGGCGCAGCGTCCGCGTTGATCTGACCCGCATACGACGAAGCGCGGGCCCCCCG
>JAZBLS010000204.1:2474-5129 GCA_037033365.1 Actinomycetota bacterium
GGGCGGCCGCGCTTCGGCGTTCACTCGGACAGCGGCTGTCGCGGAAGTCGACGCACCTTCGCGCGGCGACGGCGACGTTCCGGAACCATCGACCGCATCTCGTCGAGCTTGCCGAAGCAGAAGAGCCGGTCCTCAGCCTCGAGGACGACATGCTTGCGAGGGTTCGGGATTACGGAGACGCCGCGGTGCAGCGTGAGCACGGTGATGTCACGCTCCCAGAGACCGGCCTCTCCGAGTGTCTTGCCCACGAGGTCGACCGCACCGTGCACCATCAACTCGGCGACCCCGTATCCCGTGGAGACGGTCAAGCGCTGACGCACATCGATCTCCGGGAACGCGACCTGGCCGGCGATATAGTCGATGATGGCGCCGGCGACGTCGAGTTTCGTGGCCGTCTCGATGCCCTGCAGTCCGGGTGAGGAGTTGACCTCCATCACCAGTGGGCCGTCGTCGCCTTCCAGCATGTCGACTCCGGCGACGCGCAGACCCATGATCTGCGCCGAGCGCACGGCTGCTCGTTCGTAGATCGGATCGAGCTCGACGGCCTCCACCGAGCCCCCGCGGTGGACGTTCGAGCGGAACTCGTCGCCAGCCGCCGATCGCCGCATCGCGGCGACCACGCGGTCTCCCACGACGAGAGCGCGGATGTCGCGCCCCCGGCTCTCGGAGATGAACTTCTGGATCAGCACGTTCTGCTTGGTCGAGTGCAGCGTCTCGATGATGGCCTCGGCCACCTTCACCTGCGGAGCGAGGATGACGCCGATCCCCTGCGTGCCCTCGAGGAGTTTGATGACGACGGGCGCACCGCCGACGCGTTCGATGGCCGGACGCACGTCCGCACGATTGCGAACGAATGCCGTGGGCGGCATCGCGATGTTGTGGCGCGAGAGGATCTGATTCGCGCGGAGCTTGTCTCGCGCGCTCGAGATCCCGTTCGCCGTGTTCGGCGTGTAGACGTCCATCTGCTCGAACTGGCGCACCACGGCGGTGCCGAAATAGGTGATCGAGTTGCCGATACGAGGCAGGATCGCGTCATAGTCGCTGAGCTGGCGACCCCGGTAGTGCAGGTCGGGCTCGTCTGCGGTGAGGTCGATCGCGAATCGCAGCGTGTTGAGCACCTTGACGTTGTGACCGCGCTGGAGCGCAGCGGCGCGCAGCCTTTGGGTGGAGTACGCCTGCGGCGCGCGGGAGAGCACTGCGATCTTCACGGGGGAATACCTGCCAGGATGGTCGGGTGAGTAAGTCATCCCATTCAAACACCCTTATCGGGTGGCGAGAATGGGTGAGCCTGCCCGATCTCGGGGTCGACTGGCTCAAAGCCAAGATCGACACGGGCGCGCGCACCTCTTCCCTGCACGCATTCGACATCCACGAGTTCGAGCGCGACGGCGTGTCGTGGGTCCGCTTCCGCGTGAACCCCTGGCAGGACAGCCGGGAGGACGCGGTGGTCGTCGAGTCCCCCGTGCACGATCGACGAGCGGTGCGCAGCTCATCGGGCCACGCCCAGGAGCGGCTCGTCGTCGAGATGATGATCCGTCTGCACGACCGCGAGGTGCTCGCAGAGGTCACGCTCAGCAACCGCGACGAGATGGGCTTCCGGATGCTCATCGGACGCGAGGCGCTGCGCCAGGGATACGTCATCGACCCCGCGCGGTCGTTCCTCGGCGGTCGCGCACCCCGAGAGGCACGACGGCGCAACCGCGGCAAGGACTGAGCCTCGTCAGGCGCGGATGAGCACGAGTCCCGTCACCTTGTCGTGGATGCCGCGCTGATCGGCATCCCAGATGACGGCCGGGATCACGACGATGATCAGCAGGGTGCGGACGATCGGACGCCAGATCCCGACCCAGCCGCCGCCCAGACGCACCACGCGCATGCCGAGGATACGGTGCCCGGGGCTGCCTCCGGCCGTCGGGATGAACAGGATCTGCAGCAGGGCGAAGACCGCCATCGGCGCGAACATGGTGAGCCCGGCCTCGGCGGGCAGTGCGAACTGGTCGTAGCCGAGGAACCCGGTCGCGATGATCGTCGCCGCCAGGTAGTCGATCAGAAGGGCCCCGATGCGCCGTCCAGGGCGGGCGATGCTGCCCGTCCCCGTCTGCGGCATTCCGAGTCGTTCTCCGGGGTACGTGTTCACAGCATCCGTCACGTATCCAGCCTACCGGCGCGTAACATGCTCGAAACAAAGCGGATACCGTGGGGTAACGCCCCGCACGTACTGTGCACAATGGCCGTGAAGCCATCGATCCGCAATCCAGGAGTCGTACATGTTCAAAGATTCGTCCGAGGTGCTGACCTACATCAAGGAGAACGACGTCAAGTTCCTTGACATCCGATTCACTGATCTCCCTGGTGTCCAGCAGCACTTCAACATCCCTGCGGCCACTGTCGACGAGGACTTCTTCGTGGACGGACAGCTGTTCGACGGCTCCTCGATCCGCGGTTTCGCCAGCATCCACGAGTCCGACATGCAGCTCATCCCGGACGTCACCACGGCATACATCGACCCCTTCCGCGAGGCGAGCACCCTCGTGATGATCTTCGACATCTACAACCCGCGCACGGGAGAGATCTACTCGAAGGACCCGCGTCAGGTCGCGAAGAAGGCCGAGAAGTACCTCGCCTCCACCGGCATCGCCGACACCGCGTTCTTCG
>JAZBLS010000205.1:0-5118 GCA_037033365.1 Actinomycetota bacterium
CGGTCTCCGGTGAGGGGCACCTCGTTTGCGGCACGTGCCGCAACTGCCGCTCCGGCCGCCGCCACCTCTGCCGCCACACCCGCGGCCTGGGCGTCAACCTCGCCGGCGCCTTCGCCGAGTACGTCGTCCTGCCGGCCACCAACGTGTGGGTCCACGGCGACCAGGTCACGCCCGACCTCGGCGCCCTCTTCGACCCCCTCGGCAACGCCGTGCATACCGCGCTCAGCTTCCCGATCCTCGGCGAAGACGTCCTCATCACCGGCTGCGGCCCCATCGGCCTCATGGCCATCGCCGTCTGCCGAGTGGCCGGTGCGCGCAACATCGTCGCGACCGATGTCGTCGCCGACCGCCTCGAGAAGGCCCTCGCCGTCGGGGCGGACCGCGTGGTCGACGTCTCGAAGGAGCGGGTCGCCGACGCCCAGGCCGAGCTCGGCATGCTCGAAGGCTTCGACATCGGCCTCGAGATGTCGGGGCAGGCCGCCGCGGCGAGTGAGCTCATCGAGAACCTCAACACCGGCGGCAAGGTCGCGCTCCTCGGTCTGCCCTCGACCAACATCGAGATCGACTGGACCAAGGTCATCACCCGCATGATCACCATCAAGGGCATCTACGGCCGCGAGATGTTCGACACCTGGCACCACGCGAGCGCGATGGTCGACCACAGCCCCGAGCTCCGCAACGCCCTCGAATCGTTGGTGACCGCCCGCTTCCCGCTCGCCTCCTGGCAGGACGCGTTCGACACCGCACGCGGGGGAGCGGCGGGCAAAGTGCTCATCGACTGGACCGACACCCGCGACGTCGTCATCACCGGCGTCGTCGACGAACAGGCACCGGTCGCCGCCCACGCCGCGACCGCCGCCTGAGCGACCGCCACACTCAGCTCAACCGCCCACTCGACCCCGAGGAGACGACATGTACGGCACCATCAAAACGCAACTGCGTGACCAGCTCGACCGCATCGAGGCGGATGACCTCACGAAGCACGAGTTCGCGATCACCTCGCGCCAGGGCAGTCACGTCACCATCGACGGTCGCGAGGTGCGGAACTTCTGCGCCAACAACTACCTCGGCCTCGCCAACGAGCCATCGATCGTCGACGCCGCCAAGCTGGCGCTCGACGAGTGGGGCTACGGGCTCGCGAGCGTCCGCTTCATCTGCGGCACCCAGCAGATCCACCGCGATCTTGAGCAGGAGCTGAGCGCCTTCCTCGGCACGGAGGACACCATCCTGTTCTCCTCCTGCTTCGACGCGAACGGAGCCGTCTTCGGGGCGCTGTTCGGCGAGCACGACGCGATCATCTCCGATGCACTCAACCATGCGTCGCTCATCGACGGCATCCGTCTGAGCAAGGCCCGCCGCCTGCGCTATCGCAACCGCAACATGGCCGACCTCGAGCAGCAGCTCATGAATGCCGCCGACGCGCGTCGCACCGTGATCGTCACCGATGGCGTGTTCTCGATGGACGGTTTCTATGCACCCTTGGACGAGATTTGCGACCTCGCCGACCGCTACGGCGCGCTCGTCCTCGTCGACGACTCGCACGCCGTCGGCTTCGTCGGCCCGGGCGGTCGCGGGACGCCCGAGTTGTTCGGGGTGCAGGACCGCGTCGACATCCTGACCGGCACCCTCGGCAAAGCGCTCGGAGGTGCGTCGGGCGGGTATGTGAGCGCGAAGCAGGAGATCGTGGACGTGCTGCGGCAGTCGGGCCGGCCGTACCTGTTCTCGAACAGCTTGGCGCCGTCGCTCGTCGCCGGGGCGCGTCGGGCCGTCGAACTCGCGGCGGAGGGTGACGAGCTGCGCGAGGGACTCTTCCGCAAGGCGGACCTGTTCCGTGCCCGCATGACCGAGGAGGGCTTCCGTCTGCTGGAAGGCTCGCACCCGATCATCCCGGTGATGTTCGACGACGAGCAGCAGGCGGTGCAGGTAGCGGCGCGGATGCTGGAGCAGGGCATCTACGTGATCCCGTTCAGCTTCCCGGTGGTGCCCCGCGGTGAGGCCCGCATCCGCGTGCAGATCAGTGCCGCCCACAGCGAGCAGGACATCGAGGACTGCGTCGCGGCGTTCGTGGCGGCGCGGGGGTAGGTGCGGCGGCTACTCAGCGAGGTGATCGGCGTCGCTGAGGGTGGCCGTCGATCGAAGTCGCATGCTCAGCACGTGCCGCACCGACCCGTCTGCCGCGAGGTCGTCGTCCACGCGTTGCATGCCGATCTTCTCCGCCACACGCGACGATGCACGGTTTTCGGGGTGGACGATCGCGACGAGCTCTGATGAGTCCGTGTGCTCCTGGGCGAAGTCCCGACTGGCGGCGGCGGCCTCGGTCGCGAATCCTCGACCCTGCCAGGCGGGGCTCACGTGGTACCCGACCTCGAGCTTCAGCTCGCCGTTGACCCGCTGCCAGGTCAGGCCGCAGTCACCGACGAAGTCGCCGTCGTGCGTCTCGATGATCCACAGTCCGAGGCCGTACTGTACGTCGTTGTCCTCGTTCCAGGCGATCCACGCTGCGGCCTGCTCGCGGGTCTTCTGCGCCGGATAGAACTGCATGACCGCAGGATCGCCGAGGAGCTTCGCCATGTCATCGAGGTCCGCCGGCGTCATGCGCCGGAACCGCAGGTGCTCCGTGTCGTGGGGAAGCGGCATCGGTTTACGGCCTCTACTGCGGCAGGCCGCGTCCTGCCGCGGCTCGGCGCTCGGCCTGTGTCTCCGCGTGGTGCTTCCGAAGCGCCGACAGGACCGCGGTCCTGATGATGAAGATCCACAGCAGCACGAACAGGATGAAGCCGAGCAGCCAGGCGGCGCTGTAGAAGACGATGATGGCTGTCGGGTCGAGGTTCACCCGTGAAGGCTACCGAAGTCGTGCGTCCGGGTAGTCGGGGGTCGCTCCTCAGTGGGGCCGATCAACCGCGCCGCATGCTGCGCGCAGCGAACCCGTCGAGCGCTGCCAGAACGGGAGGCGCAGTCCAGAGACGGTTCCGCTGTCGCGACGAGCCGACCGTGAGGATGCCACGGTCGACGAGGGTGTCGAGGGTGTTGAAGACCGTGCGATCTGAGGCGTCGAGATGTTCGCGCACGAGTCGACTGTTCATCACCGGATGCTCCAGTGCCAGCGCCGTGATGAGGTGCGCGGCCGAATCGGCGCGGATGTCGCGCAAGGCCTGCTGCCATGCGGCCCGGATGGTCTCGATCTCCTCCACCAATGTCCGTCCGTTGGCGATCGCGAGGAACGCACCGTCGGCGAAGACGTGGACGATCGGCTCGACGTCGCCCTGCCGATAGCTGGTGAGTGCAGCGAAGTAGTCGTCGCGCTGCTGCAGGATGCCGGCTGAGATGGGCACAGTGACCCCGCTGGTCAGTCCGACTCGCCGGAGGGCGGCCTGCACCAGCGCTCGACCGGTGCGCCCGTTGCCGTCAGGGAACGGGTGGATGGTCTCGAATTGCGCGTGAGCGACGGCGATCGCAGCGAGCGGGAGGGGTGCCGGTCGGAGGGAGTAGGCGATGAAGTCGTCCATCGCCGCTGCGACACGGTCATGGTGCGGCGGAACGAAGTCTGCTTCATGCGGACCGAAGTTGCCGCCCCCGATCCAGACCTGCTCGTCGCGATATCGGCCGGTGATCTCCGGTGCCGATGTGCCGAGGAGCTGCTCCTGCATGGCGATGATCGTCGTGTTGGAGAGCTCGTCCGATGCCGCGAGTGCTGCCTCGAGAGCTCGGACATTGGCGACGATGAGCGGTGCGTTCCCGGTATCACGCTCGTCCAACTCGGCCTCGGCGATCGCCTTCGCGCTGCTCGTCAGGTTCTCGATCTGCGAGCTCGACGCCGATTCGCTCCGCAGCAGGATCGACGAGAAGGGCGCGGTGACGTGACCGACCTCGCTGTCGAAACGGATGATCCGTTCCTGCGCTTCGCCCAGCAGCTCCACGAGACCATCCGACAAGCGGATGTCGAGGTCCGCGATCGGCGGCGGGACCGCGGCGTCGTATGGCTGTGCGAGGAGCAGCCGCTCGCGCTTCGGCAACGCGTCGGGAGCGATACGCGACCGCCAGGGCCGCTGTTCATACGTGACAGCGGTCGTCATCGTCCCCTCCTGTTTCCCGGCCGAAGTTGCAGTTACGACAGCCGTTAGTGAAGTTTAGGCGCTTATCCTTCACTAAGGAACCTTCGGGGTGCGGTTTGGACGCCGATGTCAGCGGTTTGACTCTCCCGTAGGGGGAGGCGTGATGCTTGGATCATGTTGCACATCGGAGAGTTCGCAGGCATGACCGGGTTGAGCGTGAAGGCGCTCCGCCACTACGACGAGAAGGGCGTCCTGGTTCCGGCCGACGTCGATCCCGACTCCGGCTACCGCCGCTACGGCGAGGAGCAGGTGCGCTCGGGCGTGATCGTGAAGGCCCTCCGCGATGCCGGCGTCCCCCTCGCCGCGGTGGGTGTCTCCGTCGCAGGCGCCGACCCGTCGACCGCTATCGACGTGCACCACCGCCTGGTCCTGGAGCAGCGGGAGCAGGAGGACCACGCGTTTGCGCAGGCCCGCTCGGTCGTCGCGTCGCTCGCGGCACCGGTCGAGATCGTCGAACGCGCGCTCCCTCCCCAGCCCTACGTCGGCCGCGTGCTCACGGTGCCGCGCGGCGACGAGGACGCCGTGACGGACGACGACGCGAACGAGCAGTTCTCGCAGCTCTACGTCGCCCTGCAGGAAGCCGGCGTCGGTCCGACGGGCACGTTCTGGACCGCGCTCCGACCGGGCGAGCAGGGGGCGGTCGAGATCGTCTGCTGCTGGCCGACCTCGTCGCAGCTCGAACCGACGTGGGGTGGTGACGAGACCACGGTCGACGTGTTGCCCGAGCGGACCGAGCTCGCTGCGGTCTGGCGATCCGAACCGGGCGTCGAGCTCCCGGAGGGATCGACCCACCCCGCGGTGGTCGCCCTGTTCGACGCGATCGCGGAGCGGGGGATCACGATGCCGACCACCGAGCTCCGGCAGCGGGTGCTCGGCCAGACCGCCGACGAGTACACGGTCGAAGTGTCGATCACCCTGCCGTGATGCGATGGCGAGTCGACACCTGTGGGGCTGTCAGGGCAGGTCGTTAGGCTGGAGTCGTGGCCAACAGCAGAGATTTCGACGC
>JAZBLS010000206.1:0-5091 GCA_037033365.1 Actinomycetota bacterium
TGCTGCAGACGTGGCACGGCACTCCGCTCAAGCGACTCGCCCTGCACCGGCCGGGGTTCGACCCCCGTCGTATGGCGGCGGTCGTGAAGGAGTCGCGGCGGTGGGACGTGCTGGTCGCGCAGAACGCCTACTCCGAGCGGATCCTGCGGAAGGCCTACGCGTTCTTCGGCCGCCCGATCTGGGTGGAGGGATATCCGCGCAACGACGCGCTCGTGACGGGTGACGCGGCAGCGATCCGCGGCGCCCTGGGCATCGGCGACGACGAGCGCGTTCTCCTGTATGCGCCGACCTGGCGCGACGACCGCTCCGAGATGGTGGATTTCGTCGATCCGGCGGAACTCGCCCGCCAGACCGACGCCGTCGTGCTCGTCCGTGGGCACTCGCGCACGATCGACACGGACAGCGACCGCTCCGGCGCGCGCGTGATCGATGTCACGGGCTACCCGGAGACGGCGCAGCTGCTGCTCGCGGCCGATGCGCTGATCACCGACTACTCCTCGGTCATGTTCGACTTCAGCGTCACCGGCAAGCCGATGTACTTCCTGGTGCCCGACCTCGACCACTATCGCGGTCAGCTCCGCGGGTTCTACTTCGATCTCGAGAGCCGGGCGCCCGGACCGCTCGTGCGCACGCAGGACGAGCTCGTCGCGGCGCTCGCCGACCCCGAGCACGAGTCGCGGTTCGCCGAGCGCTATGCGGCCTGGCGTGCGCAGTTCAACGCACGGGACGACGGGCACGCGGCTGACCGGGTCGTCGCGCGCATCCTCGACCAGGGCTTCGTCACGCGCTGAGCGTGCTGTGCGTCGGCCTGCGGGTCAGGGGAGCGGGGTGTTCTGCGTCCCGAGCCGGGAGGCGTCGACCGTGTCGCGGGCTCCGCGGAGCACGCCGCCGATGAAGCCGAGCCCCCACGACACGTGCATGGTCGGCAGGACGACGAGGGTCCACAGCCGCTGGCGGAGACTCCCGCCCCGCGGGTGCGCCGCGACGGCCAGCACGAGGACGACGTAGGCGAGCAGCGGCCCGTACACGAGGACCGACAGGATCACGGAGAGCGGTCCGGCGATCACGCGGGTGAGCTGCAGCGCGCCGAGCACGACTGCGACCGCGATCAGGACGACGAGAGCCGGGGGAGCGAAGTACCGGATGCCGTTGCGACGGCCGAACCGGCGGACGAGCTCTCCCCGCCATGCACCCGTCGCGCGGAACTGCCGAGCGAGGCGGATCCAGCTCTCCCGGGGCCAGTAGGTGACCGAGAGCTGGGGATCGAACCAGACGAGGTGGCCGGCCTGGCGGATGCGGAGGTTCAGCTCCCAGTCCTCACCGCGACGGACCGTCTCGTCGAACAGGCCGACCTCATCGAGCACGGCGCGGCGCATCACGCCCAGGTAGGCGGATTCCGCCTCACCCTCCTGCGTGCCGCTGTGGTACGCCCCACCGCCGAGGCCGACGGGGGAGTTGTAGAGACGGGCGACGGCCTTCTGGAAGGGCGAGCGCCCCTCGGCGTGCATGACGCCGCCGACGTTCGCGGCCCCGGTGCGTTCGAGGGTCGCGAGCGCCCTGGTCGCGTAGCCGGGGGACAGCTCGGAGTGGGCGTCGACCCGGATGATCGTGGCGTAGCGGCTGGCTCGGATCGCGGCATTGAGCCCGACGGGGATGTGCGCCTCGGGATTGTCGACGAGGCGGATCCGGTCGTCGGCCGCCGCGAGCTGCGTGGCGAGCTCGGTCGTGCCGTCCGTCGAGGGGCCGAGCGCGAGCACGAGCTCTGCCGGGCCGTTCAGCTCCTGGGCGAGCACGGAGGAGACGGCGTGCTCGAGGTAGGCGCGCTCGTTCAGCACCGGCATGACGAACGACACCCCGGTGTCTGGCGCGGAGAGGTCGTTGTCAGGCACATGACGATCATGGCATGTGCTCGTCGGACGTTCCTTGATTCGGCGGGCGTTCGGCGGGCGGGTGCCGTCCGCAGCGGCCGGGGGTCGCGCCGGGCACTCGGTATCCTGGAGGGATGGGTGCAGTGTCCGACGTGAAGAAGGCCTACCGACTCCTGACGCGGGCGCTGGCCTCGCGCACCGCCGTGCAGAGGGTGCGTCGTCGCCTCACGCAGCAGGAACCGCATCCTGTCGACCACTACAAGGTCGCGGTGTACTTCGCCGACGGCGCGGTCAACATGTACCAGATGCGGCAGTGGTACAAGCCGCTCGCCGAGCTGTCGACCCGCTGGCCGGTCGTGGTGCTGTCGAGGTCGGCCACCGGCGCCGACAAGCTGCTCGACGAGGATGCCCCTCCCGTGGCTTTCGTGCCGACGGTGCGGGACCTCGAGCGCTTCGTCGCGACGCAGGACATTCGCGTCGTCCTCTACGTCAACCAGAACACTCGGAACTTCCAGATGTTCCGCTACGGCCGACGCTGGCACGTGTTCATCAACCATGGCGAGTCCGACAAGATGTACATGACCACCAACCAGTACAAGGCGTACGACTACGCCCTGGTCGCAGGTCAGGCGGCACGCGATCGCCTGTCGCGCACGCTGTGGGACTACGACATCGACCGCCGCACGATCGAGATCGGCCGGCCGCAGGCCGATCACTACTCCGGGTCTCTCCCGTACACCCCCGACGAGCGGACCGTCGTGCTCTATGCGCCGACCTGGGAGGGCGACCGCCCGAGTGCGCACTACGGCTCGATCGCGACGCACGGCGAGGCCCTGGTGTCCGCTCTGCTCGCATCCGACAGTCACCGGGTCATCTATCGGCCGCATCCGCGCAGCGGCGTCGTCGATCACGAGTACGGCGCAGCCCACCGGCGCATCATCGCCGGGATCGCCGCGGCCAACGCGGCCGACGCCACCGCCCAGCACGTCTACGACGACGGTCCCGACCTCGGGTGGCAGCTCGCGGCCGCCGACGTCGCGATCGTGGACATCTCCGCGATGGTCTACGACCGTCTCGCTGTCGGCAAGCCGCTTCTGATCACGCGCCCCGCGGACGAGCGCGCCTCGGTCGACACGAACGGCTACCTCTCGGACTGCGAGTGGCTCAGTGCCGGGGGTGCGAAGGACATCGTGTCGGAGGTCGAGCGCGTGCGCGCGGACGAGGCGGCGACCGCTCGCCTCCGCATGTGGGTGCAGCACTACTTCGGCGACACGACTCCCGGAACCGCGACGGCGAAGTTCCACTCGGCCATCGAGCACCTCATGGACGAGTGGGAGGAATGGCACGCCCACGAGATGGGCGCGGTGCGCTCGGACCTCGACAGTGCGGGTGACGGCGACGACGGCATCGACGAGGAGGTCTGATCGTGGAGCTGCCGCTGACGCGAGGCGTCGCCTCCCGCGTGGACGTCCTGCCGGAAGCCGGCTCCACGAACCAGGTGCTGCGCGAGCTCGCGGACGACACGGCGGCCTGGCCGCACCTCTCGGTCCTGCTCACGGATCACCAGACCTCCGGCCGCGGTCGGCTCGGACGGGTGTGGACGGCCCCGGCGGGCGCGTCGATCGCCGTGTCCGTCCTGCTGCGCGACCTGCCGGCGGAGGTCGATGCGCGAGGCTGGATCCCGCTCGCGGCGGGGCTGGCGATGACGGATGCCGTCACCGACCAGCTTCCCGACAGCGATGTGTCGGTGAAGTGGCCGAACGATGTCCTGGTCGACGAGCGCAAGATCTGCGGGATCCTCGCGGAGGCGACAGCGGATGCCGTGATCGTCGGCACCGGCGTGAACACCGCCATGACGACATCCGAGCTCCCCGTGCCCACCGCGACCTCGTTCGCCGTGCTGGGGGTGGAGGCCGATGTGGATCGGCTTCTCGCGGGGTATCTCACCCGACTGCGGTCCTCTCTCGCGGCGCTCGCCGCATCCGGTGATGCCGTGACGAGCGGCCTCCACGCGGCGGTGAGCGCGCGCTGCTCGACGATCGGCCGCGACGTGCGCGTGTCGCTCCCCGGTGATCGGGTGCTCGAGGGGCGGGCCTCGGGGCTCGATGCCGACGGGCGCCTGGTGGTCGTCGCGGAGGGCGTGGAGCATGCCGTCTCCGCGGGGGACGTCGTGCACGTCCGTCCGGTCGAGGGCTGACACGCCCGGCGTGCGGAGCCCGATGTCCGCGGTGACGGGCACAATGGAGGGGTGACCCAGCCCGTGACCCTCGGCGGACGGCCGACGATGCCGCCGCCCGGTGTGCCGACCGAAGAGCTGCTCATCGCGCGCTTCCGGGGGCACGCCCGTCGACTGTTCTGGTCGGCTGTCGTGCTGATCGCCGTGTTCGGCGGCACCGCGTACTTCTTCGACAACCTCCCTGCTCCGTTCGAGAACTGGATGCTGCTCGCAGCCGCCGGCGCACTCGTCCTGCTGCTGGTCGTCGTCCCGTACGTGATCTGGTACTCGCGCACCACGACCGTCACGACCCGTCGGGTGATCGTGAGCCACGGCATCGGCTCGAGCAACCGGCGCGAGATGTCGCATGCGCGCGGCTACACGATCGGCGTGCGTCGCGGCATCGTCCAGCGCATGTGGGGTGTCGGCACGATCTTGCTGTCGAACGGAGTCGATGCACCGCTCCGGCTCGCGAACGTCCCGAACGTCACGCTGGTCCACGAGACGCTGGCCGACCAGATCGAGGTCAGCCAGATCCTGGCGCACCGCGATGCGCAGTCGGGGCAGGATTCCACGACCTCGTTCTGAACGTCGTCTTCTGCGGACGCGAGTGCGGTGATCGATCGCGCTGTGATGCGGAAGAATGGTCGTGACGAATGGAGGCGGCACATGGCGCTGCGCGTGGGAGTGATCGGTGGAGGCCAGCTGGCCAGGATGATGATCGCTCCGGCGGTCGAGCTGGGTCTCGATCTCCGAGTGCTGGCCGAGGGCGAGGGCATGTCCGCCCAGCTCGCCGCCACGGCCGTCGGCGACTACCGCGACCTGGGTGCCGTCCGCGCGTTCGTGAAGGACGTCGACGTGGTCACCTTCGATCACGAGCACGTCCCGCAGGATGTGCTCCGCGCTCTCGTGGCCGACGGCGTCGCCGTGCACCCGGGCCCTGACGCGCTGCAGTACGCGCAGGACAAGCTCGTGATGCGCGCCCGCCTCGCCGAGCTCGGCGTGCCG
>JAZBLS010000207.1:0-4989 GCA_037033365.1 Actinomycetota bacterium
AGGTGCTCGAGATAGCGCCGCACCGCCACGCGGGACATGCCCACGAGGTCCGCCGCCTCGCTCGCGGACAGCGCCCCGCCGGCGCGAACAGCGGCCGACACCTTGGCGAGCGACGCCGCGGACAGCCCCTTGGGCAGGGGTATCGTCCCGGTCGAGCGCCCGAGCAGCGCGTCGATCTCGGACTGGGTGGCCTCGCCATCCGTGGTGCGCGCCTGCTCCCGGTGCTCCCGATAGGCGTCGAGCCGCTCCTGGAAGACCGCGAAGGGGAACGGCTTCACGAGGTACTGGTAGACGCCCAGTGCAGCCATCTGCCGCACGGTGTCGGCGTCGCGCACGCCCGTGATCGCGATCACGTCGATCGATGCGGCCCGGGAGCGCAGCGCCCGCAGCACGTCGACACCCGAGCCGTCCGGCATCGTGATGTCGAGCAGCACGAGATCGAACGGCTCGTCCCGAGGCCTGTCGAGCACAGCCTGGACGGCGGCACGCGCACCGGTGCACTCGGCCGCGACCACGAAGCCTTCGAGGCGCTCGACGTAGGTGCGGTGCAGCTCGAGGGTGAGCGCGTCGTCGTCGACGATCAGCGTGCGGATCACGTCTGCCGCCTCCGTCGCGATCCGGGCAGGACGACACGGAACGTCGTGGGATCGCTCCGCACCTCCACCGAGCCACCGGCCCCGAGCACCACGGAGCGGACGAGAGCGAGACCGACGCCCCGTCCTTCCGCGCCGGCGGGCTTGGTCGAGAAGCCGTGCTCGAAGATGCGCTCGTGCAGGGAGGGCGGCACTCCGCTGCCACTGTCCGCCACCTCCAGCACGATCCCTCCCTCCGGAGAGGGTTTGAGCGAGACCGCGACCCAGCGGTCGGCCGCGTCGGCCGCGGCATCCATCGCATTGTCGATGAGGTTCCCGAGAACCGCGACGCTCTCCACGGCCGTCAGCGGCGACGCCGGGGTGTCGGGGGCGATGCGAGCGCGCCAGTCGATGCCGCGCTCCTTGGCCTGCGACGCCTTTCCCAGCAGCAGCGCTCCGACCGCGGGGTCTCCCGCGCGCCGCGCGGTCACCTGATCGACGAGCGACTGGCTCTGCCGCGAGGTCTCGGTGAGGATCTCGATCGCCTCCTCGCTGCGGCCGAGCTCCAGGAGCGCGACTGCCGTATGCATCCGATTCCCGTGTTCGTGGGTCTGCGCCCGGAGAGCGTCGCCGAGGGTGCGCAGGGATTCGTAGGACGCCACTGCGTCCCGCACCTGGCCGGGCGGCAGGTCGCCGGCGATCCGGCGGGTGACGCGTCGTGCGGTCCAGGCGCCCAGCGCCCCGAGCGCCACGAGGCCGATCGTGATCGCGAGGATGAGCGGGAGCCGCCGGACCAGGGTCTCGGAGATCGACTCGATCGTGACCCCGACCGAGACCCACCCCACCTGATCGTCGTCGGAGGTGAGGACGGGCGTGATCGTCCGCACCGACGGGCCGAGGGTTCCGGTGAACACCTCGGTGAGCGTCACCGGCTCCTCGGGGATGGTGCCCAGGTACCGTCCGCCGATCTCGTCGAGGTCGGGATGGGTCACGCGCACCCCGTCGGGCGACATGATCGTGATGAAGTCCAGGCCCGCGTCGTCGATCACGTCGAGCGTGTACTGCTCGAGCACGCGAGTCGCCTCCGCACCGTCGCCCGCGGCGAGCGCGCCCGTGACCAGGGGAGACGTCGCGAGGGCTGCCGCTGTCGCCGCGGTGACGCGCTCGGCCTCCGCGTGCGCGACACGCTGCGCGTCGACGACGAGGAACACCGCGACCAGGGCTCCGATGACGAAGGCGGCGGCGAGGAGGACCAGGAACACGCGGGACGCGGCGCTGCGAGCGGTGCGCGCACGTCTCATGTGTTCCTCCCGATCCTCGGTGACCCCGGACGTCGTGATGACGGCGATGACCAATACGACCACAAATGGCGCCGGTCTGTGAAGTCGGCGAGCGTGGGGTCACCGCCCGGCGCAGAGGCCGGCGGACATGCGACGAAGACGTTCATGATCAAGGAGGAAGACATGGCCATCACGACGGGGTTCTCCCTACCCGGGTTCCACTGGCGGCGAGGCAAGCAGGCCTGGGACAGGCACACCTGGCTCTACGTGTCGGTGATCATCGCCGTCGTCCTCGGCGCGGCGGTCGGCCTGATCTGGCCGGAGGTCGGGCAGAGCCTCGAGCCCATCGGCAAGGGATTCGTCTCGCTCATCAAGATGATGATCGCCCCCATCATCTTCTGCACGATCGTCGTGGGTGTCGGTTCGATCGCGAAGGCTGCGACGGTCGGCAAGATCGGCGGGCTCGCGCTCGGCTACTTCATGGTGATGTCTACGTTCGCGCTGGCCATCGGTCTCGTGGTCGGCAACCTGATCCACCCGGGTTCCGGCCTCGACATGGCGAACTCGACGTACGACGCGACCGAGACCGAGGCGAAGACCACGACGGAGTTCGTCCTCGGGATCATCCCCACCACCTTCTTCTCCGCCTTCACGGGTGAGAGCGTCCTGCAGGTGCTGTTCATCGCCCTCCTGGTCGGCTTCGCGCTGCAGGGTCTCGGCGACAAGGGTGCGCCGATCATGGATGCGGTCAAGAACCTGCAGAAGCTCGTGTTCCGCATCCTCGGCATGATCCTCTGGCTCGCACCGCTCGGAGCCTTCGGTGCCATCGCCGCGGTGGTCGGCAAGACCGGTGTCGCCGCGATCTGGAGCCTGGGCGTGCTGATGGTGGCGTTCTACATCACGTGCATCGTGTTCGTCGTCGCCGTCCTCGGGACGCTGCTGTACGCCGTCACCCGGGTGAACATCTTCAGCCTCGTGAAGTACCTGGCACGGGAGTACCTGCTGATCGTCGGCACGTCCTCCTCGGAGTCCGCACTCCCGCGGCTGATCGCCAAGATGGAGCACATCGGCGTCTCGAAGCCGGTGGTGGGCATCACGGTGCCGACGGGCTACTCGTTCAACCTCGACGGCACCGCGATCTACCTGACCATGGCGTCGCTGTTCATCGCGACGGGTATGGGCCAGCCGATGACGATCGGCGAGCAGATCGGTCTGCTGGTCTTCATGATCATCGCCAGCAAGGGAGCGGCCGGGGTGACGGGCGCAGGCCTCGCGACCCTCGCCGGAGGACTCCAGGCGTACCGTCCCGACCTCGTCGACGGCGTCGGCGTGATCGTCGGCATCGACCGCTTCATGTCCGAGGGGCGGGCGTTGACGAACTTCACGGGCAACGCCGTGGCCACGCTGCTGATCGGGACCTGGACCAGGCAGATCGATCGCGACCGGGTGCGTCAGGTGCTCGACGGCCGCCTTCCGTTCGACGAATCGCTCTTGGACGGAGTCGACGGACACGGCATGGCCGACGAGAAGGACGCGGTCGACGTCCAGGGGCTCAAGGAGTCCGCGCTGAACGAGATGTCCGCGAAGCAGGAGCGCGCTCGTCTCCGCGCAGGTCAGAGCTGAACACCGAAGTGAGGATGCGGGAGCCGAGGCGACTCGGTTCCCGCATCCGTGCGGTCAACCGCTCTTGCGTCGGAACTCGCGCCGCGTCTGCGGGGCCGGCGCTCCGTGGACGGCGGAATCGCCGTCGAGGTGGGCCTCGCCCTGCCGGTGGTGCGCGTTCTTCTTCTCGAGCGCTTCCTTGAACTTGCGCTTCATCTCCTCGGAGGAGGAGGCGCCTTCTTCGGTGCTCATGCCCGCCAGCCTAGGGCACGGCACCCGTGGCCGACAGGATCACCCGCGCACCCGCCGCGTGATCAGATCGATGAGCGCGCCGAGCCCTATGGCCACCGCGACCGACATTAGGACGGCGACGACCGGACCGCCCGGCACGATCAGGGCGACGATCGCGCCGACGGATGCCTGGTACGCCGACCATCCCAGGGCCGCCAGGGCGGCGAGGCTCAGGTAGCGGAGCGGAGGGATGCGGGAGGCGCCGGCCATGAGGTTGATGGCCAGCCGCGCGAACGGGACGAACCGCGCCGTGAAGAGCACCGTGGCGGTGCCCCTGTCGAGGCGTCCGCGAGCCCACTCGAGAGCCTGACGCACCCGGGGGACGCGCATCCATCGCCAGCGATCGATCCCGACCGTCCGGCCGATGAGATAGCAGCTCGCGTCGCCGAGGGTGGCGGCGAGGGCGGCGCAGACGATCACCGCCCACAGGGGAGGGGAGCCCGAGACGGACGCGACGGCGCCCAGCGCGGTGACGGCGATCTCTCCGGGGATCACCACGATGAACGAGTCGCCGAGCACGAGGAGGCTCATGAGGACGAGCGCCCAGGGGCCGCTGAGGAGGTCGGTGAGCACGCACCCAGAATGCGCGCCCGAGGTGAACGGGAACCAACGCACGGATAGCCGGTGTCCAGCGCTCCAGCATCCGGTGAACTTCTGGTGATCGGCGCCGATTCCCGACCTCGGGCACGCCGTGCGCCTGCATCCTGGGCGTGTGAGAGTCGCGATCGTGACAGAGTCCTTCCTTCCGCACATGAACGGTGTCACCGGATCCGTGCTGCAGATCCTGAGACATCTCGAGCGCACGGGCCATGAGGCGCACGTGATCGCGCCGGATGCCGTGGGCCTGCCCGCGGAGATGCACGGTGCATCGGTCGAGCCCATCCCGAGCCTGCCGCTGCCCGGGTACCGCAACGTCCGGGTCGGCACCTCGCCCGCGCATCGCGTCGCCGCGTCTCTGCGGCGATTCCAGCCCGATGTGGTGCACCTCGCCTCGCCTTTCGCCCTCGGATGGCGCGGCGCGCTCGCCGCAGACCGTCTCGACGTCGCGGCGGTGGCCGCCTATCAGACGGACGTCGCGGCCTACACCGAGCGCTACCGGGTGCCGGCGACGACCGGGCTGGCGCAGACGCACATCGCCCGACTCCACCGTCGAGCGACGCTCACGCTGGCGCCCTCGGCCGACTCGGCGCAGCAGCTGCTGTCGCTCGGCGTCGACAGGGTGCGGCGCTGGGGGCGTGGGGTGG
>JAZBLS010000208.1:0-4966 GCA_037033365.1 Actinomycetota bacterium
CGTGCGTCCCGAAGTCGGGGCGGCGGATGCCGAGCACGCCTCGTTCCGCCGAGCACTCGGTGCGGATGTGGTCGACCGCCTCGACCTGCTGACGGAGCGACTCGACCCCGCCCGGCTCGCGAGATACCGCGGAGTGGTGATCGGCGGATCGCCCTTCAACGTCAGCGACACCGACAAGTCGGCCGTGCAGCGCCGGGTGGAGGCCGATCTCGAGGTCATCGCCCGACAGGCCATGGACGGCGGGATCGCCGCGTTCTTCACGTGCTTCAGCATCGGGGTCGTGACCCGGATGCTCGGCGGCGATGTCGGCTCCGACACCCCCGAGTCCGCGAGCGCGACCGTGATCGAGACGACGCCGGCGGGCGCCGCAGACCCCGTCTTCGGGCCGAGCGCCCCCGCACTCACGGTGTTCACCGCGCACAAGGAGAGCGCCGTCGCCGTCCCGGACGGCGCCGTGCTGCTGGCCACGAACGAGACCTGCCCTGTGCAGGCGTACCGCGTCGGCACGCAACTGTACGCCGCGCAGTTCCACCCGGAACCGACCCCGCGCGACTTCGCCGACCGTATGACCTTCTACCGCACGACCGGATACTTCGACCCCGAGGAGTTCGACCTCGTGCAGGGGCAGGTGCTCTCGGCATCCGTCACCGAGGGCGCAGCCCTCCTCCGGCGCTTCGCCGACACCTTCGCCGCCTGACGCAGACGCTGGCGCAGCACCGCACGGGTGTCAGCCCCGCAGCAGCTCCACGCGCTCGCGGAGGTATGCCTCCAGCGGCATCCATCCCCCGGCGGTGCTCCAGTGCACCGCCGGCACCCCGTCGATCAGGGCGAGCGGGCCGGACGAGCCCCCGGCATCCACGGCGTCCACGTCGATCACGCTCCAGCCGATGTGCGCGACCTCGCCCTCGTCGAATCCGCCGCGCAGCGCCAGCGCTCGTCGCGCGGCCCGCTCACGTGCCGACTCGGCGGTGTATCCGCGGCGGCCGGGGTCGGCGGCGCGCAGCACCTCCGCTGTGGCGAGGGCGTGATCGTCGGTCAGCAGGAGCACTCCCAGGTGCCACGCTTCGCCGATCCGCACGATGCGATGGCCGCGCCACCGGGACTCGCGCTCCTCGCCGAGACCCTCTTTCGGCGCTCCGACGAGGGCACTGCGCGCCTCGGCGAGCAGCTGCGTCGCGGTGCGCCCGTTCGGTTCCATCCCTCCAGGGTAGGACCGCGATTCGCTCGGCGGGGCGCAGGCACGGCAGAATCGATGCACACCTTCGAGGAGTCCCCCCTATGTCTCAGCCCGACACCGCCCGCCTGCTCATCGCCTGCGACGATCAGCCCGGCATCGTCTCCGCCGTCGCCCGCGTCCTCGCGGACCACGGCGCGAACATCATCTCGCTCGACCAGCACTCCACGGACTCCGAGGGCGGTCGCTTCTTCCAGCGCACCGTGATCCACCTGCCCGGTCTCGCGGCTGTACGCCCCGCCCTCGAGGCCGACATCCAGACCGTGGCCGACCGCTTCGGCATGGAGTGGTCGTTGCACGACACGGCCCGCCGCAAGCGCGTGGCGATCTTCGTCTCGAAGTACGACCACTGCCTGATGGAGCTGCTGTGGCGCACGCAGCGCGGGCAGCTCGACATCGACATCACGATGGTCGTGTCGAACCACCCGGACCTCGCCGAGTCGGTGCGCTCGTTCGGCGTGCCGTTCGTGCACATCCCCTCGGGCGACAAGGCATCGATGGAGCAGCGCCAGCTCGACCTGCTGCAGGGCAACGTCGACCTCGTCGTGCTCGCCCGCTACATGCAGATCCTGTCGGATGACTTCATCGTGCGCCTCGGCGCCCCCGTGATCAACATCCACCACTCGTTCCTGCCCGCGTTCATCGGCGCGAACCCGTATGCCCGCGCCAAGGAGCGCGGCGTCAAGCTGATCGGCGCGACGGCGCACTACGCCACGGCGGACCTCGACGAGGGGCCGATCATCGAGCAGGACGTCACGCGTGTGACGCACTCCGAGTCGGCGGCCGAGCTGCAGAGCCGCGGGGCGGACGTCGAGCGCCTCGTGCTGGCTCGCGCCGTGCAGTGGCACGCGGAGGACCGCGTGATCGTGCACGGCCGCTCCACCGTCATCCTCTGACGGCGACGGGCGTCACGCTCGCCGCGGCACGCCCGCGAGGAGCTCGGCGAACGTCTCGGCGGCGGTGCGTTCGCCGACGAGCGGCGCCGCCTGACCCATCCAGAGCGACTGCAGCTCGCCGAGCTCCTGCTCCGCGGCCGCCGCGCGGAATCGGCCGGTGAGCCAGTTCTGCATCGGGAACGGCGCGATCGTCCCGCTCGCCTCGATCGCGCGCACGGCGCGGTTGCGGGCGCCGCGCGCGAGGCGTCCGCTCATGGCCCGCGTGAGCACGGTCTCCTCGGCCGCGGTCGAGCGGATCGCCGCCCGGTGCGCGTCGTTCGCCGCCGACTCGGCGGTCGCGAGGAACGCCGTGCCGACCTGCACGCCGGAGGCCCCGAGCGCGAATGCGGCAGCCACGCCCCGACGGTCGGCGATACCGCCCGCCGCGATCACCGGGACGTCGACCGCGTCGACGACCTGGGGTACGAGCGCGAACGTCCCGACGAGCGACTCCTCGGCCGGTCGCAGGAAGGACACGCGGTGCCCACCGGCTTCCATTCCGGTCGCCACGATCGCATCGACACCGACGTTCGCGAGGGCGACGGCCTCCGCCACCGTGGTCGCGGTGCCGATCACGCGGATGCCGCGGCGGTGCGCCTGGTCGACGGTGTCGGCCGACGGCACCCCGAAGACCGTGCTGAGGATGGGCGGCGCCGACTCCCAGATCGCATCGAGCTGCTCCTCGAGCGGAGGGAGATAGCGCTCCGGTCGATTGGGGACGGTCAGCCCGACGGCCTCGAAGAACGGCTGCAGCGCGCCCGCGAAGACGGCGTGCTGCGGGTTCGGCCCGACCTCGTCGCCGGTCGGGATCCAGATGTTCACGACGAACGGCCGCGAGGTCGCCGCGCGCAGCGTCTGGACGGTCGAGCGGATGCGGTCGCCGTCGTACCCGTAGAGCCCGAACCCGCCGAGACCGCCCGCCTCGCTCACGGCGGCGGTGAGCGCCGCCGACGAGAGCCCGCCGAACGGGCCGAGGACGAGGGGATGCTCGATGCCGAGCAGCGCACGCAGGTCAGTCATGCATCGAGGCTACGCCCGCCCGGCGCAGCACGGCCGATGCACGACGGCCGGCGCGCGGCATCCGATCCGACTGTCAGCACGCGGTGCTAGCCTCGCTGTGAGGAGGCGCACATGAGCGAGTGGTTCGGTCAGATGCTCGGCTTCGTCGCGGCCGCGCTCGGCCTCGTGACGATGCCCGATGCGACCGCCCTCGGCGTCGCGATCGCGCTCCTCGCCCTCGCCACGCTCACGATCGCCGTCGCGCTGAGCCTCGTCCCACCCGGGCACGCCAGCACCGCGCATCCGCTCCGAGCGATCGACGTGTCCACTCTGCTCGCGCAGAGCGATCCGGATGCCGCAGGTCACCCGCGCCCTCGTGCGCCGGGAGTCGCCGCCGCCGTGTAGTCCGCCCCTCGTGCGGGACTGCGCGGCCTTCGCCGACCCCTCCCGACACACGAACGGACTTCCATGGACATCTTCGCCTTCCCACCCCTCGCCGCCCTGCTCGACGCCGCCTACGGCGCCCTCGCCGGGCTCTCCTCCCTCGTCGAACCCTTCGCGGGTGCCTCCGCCGCCGCCCTCGCCGTGATCCTCGTGACGCTGCTGGTGCGCGCCCTGCTCATCCCGGTCGGTGTCTCACAGGCCAGGGCCGAGCAGACCAGAGCCCGCCTCGCCCCTCGGCTGCGCGAGCTCCAGCGCCGCCACAAGAAGAACCCCGAGCGCCTGCAGCGCGAGATGCTCGAGCTCTACCGCTCCGAGAACACGTCGCCCTTCGCCGGGATGCTGCCGGTCCTTGCGCAGGCCCCGGTCGTCGGCATCCTCTACACGCTGTTCCTGCGCCCCGAGATCGCGGGGCATCCGAACGATCTGCTGACTCACGACCTGTTCGGGGCGCCCCTCGGCACCAGTCTCGTCTCCGCGCTGTTCGGCGGCGCCGCGTCGCCCGCGACGCTCGTCGTGTACGGCGTCCTCATCGCGATCATGCTGGCGGTCGCCGAGATCTCGCGGCGCGTCTTCCGTCCGGTTCCGACCGAGACGGACGGCGACTCCCCGCTCACCTCGCCGACGATGCTGCGGATCGCCGGCGCGCTGCACTATCTGACCGCGGTGTTCGCCGCGTTCGTGCCGCTCGCCGCCGCGCTCTACCTCACGGTGACGGTCGTCTGGACTCTGGTGCAGCGGATGCTGCTGCGACGCCGCTACCCGCTGCCGGTGGAGGGGAAGGCACCTGCCCGCGTCTGACGCGGCCTCAGTCCGGGAGGGGAATCGGTCCCGTGAAGGGCCCGGCATCGTCTGCGCGGGTGCCAGGCCTCTGCCGCTTCCGCCGCACGCCCAGCGTCGTGCCGACGCTCGCGGCCACGACGAGCGCGATCGCCAGCATCCGCAGTGGCGTGGCGTCCTGTCCGAGGATGAGCCAGCCGGCCAGCGTCGCGAACGCGGGTTCCAGACTCAGCAGCACGCCGAACACGCGCTGCGGGAGCCGGCGGAGGGCGGCGAGCTCGAAGCTGTAAGGGATGACGGAGGACAGCACGGCCGTGATGGCGGCCAGGAGCAGCAGCTGCATGTCGCCGGACACCGTCACCGCGGCCGGGATGCCGACCGGGACCAGCAGGACGGCCGCGACGAGGAGTCCGACCGCGAGTCCGCCGCTCCCGGGGATCAGTGCGCCGACGCGAGCGCTCATCCGGATGTACATGATCCAGAAGCCGGCGGCGATGAGGATGAACAGGATGCCGAGCGGATCCAGCGGCTCTTCGCCGACCATCCCGTCGACGCCGAGCAGGACCATCCCGAGCAG
>JAZBLS010000209.1:0-4963 GCA_037033365.1 Actinomycetota bacterium
GCCCAATCGGGGTGCGGGGTCACTTCCGCACGTTCCCGGGCATGCGGGGTCACTTTCGCACGCGAATCGGTCAGTTCGGATGCGTTTTCGACCCCGCACGGATGCCGGCAGCCGGCCCTTCGACGGGCTCAGGGACCCAACCGCGGCCGACAGTGAGGGTCAGAAGCCGATCGCGGCCTGATAGCGGGGCTTGTGGCCCGTGCGGATGCCGGTGACGCTGGGCTTGTTCTCGTAGACGCCCGCGCCCCAGTTGCCCTCGACGAGCACGGGTCCGTTCGGGGTCACGACGATGTCCCAGCCGACGTACTGGATCTGCGGGACGACGCGCGCTGCCTGATCGATGAACGCGCGGACCTCGTCGATCATCGGGAGCTGGAAGTCGGCGATCGGGAACCCCGAGTCCGGGTGCGTAACGTGCACGTGCCCGTGCGAGTCGTAGCCGGAGCCCACGGAGTGACCGTTGTCGTCGAGCATCGTGTAGAAGCCGCCGAAGCTCATCTGGTCGCTCACCGCGCCGCGGCCGAACTTCTGCGCCATGGCGAGGATGTGCGTCTTCTCACCGTCGAAGAACGCGGTGACACGTGTCGTGTTCACGGTCCCGGGGCACACCGCAGCGAGGTCGTCGTGCTGTCGGATGACCTCCTCGACCAGCACCTGCTTCTTCGAGAGCAGCTCGGCATGGAACGCGTCCCAGTCGGTGACGTCGGCGGCGTGGTAGCGGTGCACGCCGGTGCCCGCCTGGCCGTGCGTCTCCTTCACCACGACCGTGCCCTCGCGTTCGACGAACGCGCGCAGCTCGTCGGCGTTGCCGTCGGTGATCAGCATCCACTCTCGCTTGAGGAGCGCATCGAACTTCGCGTTGAACTCCGCCTTGTCGTGGAAGAGGTGACGGTAGTCGGGGTGGTCGTACTTCTGCGAGATCTCGTTCGACACGGGGTGCGTCATGAACGTGTCGCGCTCCGCCTTGGTGAGGATCGCGAAGTCGTAGTCGACGTAGTCCTGGAACCCGACGTTGTGCCGGCCGGCCGACCACAGCATGTCGGCGACGATGACGGGCATGGCCTTGCCGTGCTGCGCCGAGGCCTCCTTGGCCCTCTCGATGACAGAGCCGACATCGATGCGACGGGCGCGAGCCAGCAGGTAGCGGACGCGGGGCGCGAGGGAAAAGCGTGACATGGATCTCCAAGGTCGGGGGACCCTCCAAGTCTACGGGGGCCTCCCAGACGAGGCTGAGAGGCGGAGCTAGGCTGGTCGGGTGTGTGAGACGTCTTCCAGCTCCCTGCCGCGTGCGGTGATCTCCCGGTCGGCTCTCGCCGCCTCAGCGGCCGCGGCCGTCGCGGCGGGCGGTCGCGTCGCAGATCTCCGCAGGGACGCCTGGGGGCATGGCATCCTGGCCGTCGCCCACGCCGTCACCGCCGCCGGCGCAGCTGCCGTCCTCGTCGACAGCGGCGACCAGGTCGAGGCCCTCGCGCTCGAGGGGATCACGGCCGTCGCTGACGGCGACGCCGACATCGACCCCCGTCTGCTGTACGGCCTGCCTGACGCCGACGGCGACCTGACCACGACGCCGGTGATGCGTCTGGCCGGCACGGTGATGTCGATCAAGCCGCTGCGCGCGGGGGAGGCCGTCTCCTACGGCTACACGCACCGAGCCGAGAAGGACACGACGGTCGGCCTGATCACGGGTGGCTACGCGCAGGGTGTTCCCCGCTCGCTCGGCAACGCAGCCCACGTCGAGGTGGAGGGCGTCCAGCATCCGATCATCGGCCGCGTCGCGATGGATGTCTGCGTGATCGACCTGCAGGATGCCGGCCACGTGCCCGTCGGGGCCGAAGCCACCTACTTCGGCGGACGCGGTCCGGCCGGCCCGGCGCTCGCGCGATGGAGCGCGGTCTCCGGCCTCGGGATCGGCGAGCTGATCGCAGTCGCCGGATCGCACGCCGAACGGGGGTGGGAGGCATGACCCGTCCTCAGCTCCGGCTGCACACCGACCGGCTCCTCGCGAACATCCGCGCCGTCCGCACGCGCATCGAGCCGTCGTCCCTCATGATCGTGCTGAAGGACGACGCCTACGGGCACGGCCTCTCCTGGACGGTCGACGCCGCGCGCACCGCGGGCGTCGACTGGTTCGGCTCCTACGATGTGCGGAGCGGTCTCGAGGTGCGCCGCATCCTCGGCGACTCCGGGCGGATCTTCGCCTGGGCGACCTCGACCGATCCCGAGATCGATGAGGCTCTCCTTCAGGGCATCGACCTGGGCGTGGGGACGCGGGAGTACCTCGACCGCGTGATCGCGCGGGCCGCGGCCCTCGGACTCCGCGCGCGCGTGCATCTGAAGATCGACACGGGCCTGCACCGCAACGGGCTGCGACCCGAGGAATGGGCCGACACCATCGCCGCGGCTCGACACGCCGAAGCGGAGGGGCGGCTCGAGCTCGTGGGCATCTGGAGTCACCTCGCCGAAGCGAGCGACGACGAGGACGACGACGCGCGGGACGTGTTCCTGGACGCGATCGACCAGGCTCGGGCGTCGGGTGCCGCACCGGATGCCCTGCACCTGACGGCGTCTGCAGCCTCCTGGTGGCGGCCGGAGCTCCGCGGCACGGTCTCCCGCATCGGAGCGTTCTGCTACGGCATCCGCTCGGCCGACGGGCCCGATCTCGAGGGCATCGTCCCCGTCGCGGAGCTCGTGGCATCGGTCGTCGGAGTGGACGGCGATCGCGTGGAGATCGGGATCGGAGCATTCGACGGGGTTCCCTCGACGCTGGCGGGTGCCCTCGTCGGCACGCCAGGCGGCGCGCGGGAGCTCATCTCGATCGGCGCGACCTCGTCAGTGGTGGCCGCGTGGCCTGGAGCGTCCGTCGGCGACGATGTGACACTGTTCGGCCCGGGGGAGAACGGCGAGGCGAGTGCGACGACGCTCGCCGAGCGGATCGACACCGTGGGCGAGGAGATCCTCACGCGGCTCACGTCGCACGTCCGCCGGATCATCGTCGGCTGACGAGAACCGCTCGGCTGACGAGAACCGCTCGGCTGACGAACACGCGCCGGCACACGAAAACGGCGCCCGTCGGAATGACGGGCGCCGATCGGTTCAGCTTCAGTCGATGAGACGCGCGGTCTCGTCGTGCCAGCTGGTGGCGATGCTGCGCAGCTTCTCTTCGTACTTGCGTCCGTGGTGTGCGCAGAAGAGGAGTTCGGAGCCGTTGACCTCGGCCGCGATGTACGCCTGAGCGCCACACGAATCGCATCGATCCATGGCGGTCAGGCGGAACTCGACGGCGGAGGTCTCACGTTCGGTCGTTGCGTTCATCTCGGTGCCTCCTTGAGTGTCGGGTTCACGCTGTTGGGCGTGATCAATACAACCACGCGATTCCTGTATGCATGCCCGGATCGCGGCGTGTTTCGCTCAGCGCGTACGCGCCGAGGGTGGGCTGCGTGGTATCGGGGAGTGTCTGCGGGCCCGATGTCGGTCGCGAGAATAGAATCGGAGATTGTGACCGCCGAGTATTCCGCCCATCATCTCCAGGTGCTCGAAGGACTCGAGGCAGTCCGCAAGCGCCCCGGCATGTACATCGGCTCGAACGGGTCGCCCGGCCTCATGCACTGCCTGTGGGAGGTCATCGACAACGCGGTCGACGAGGCCGTCGCGGGCAACGGATCGAAGATCGACGTGATCCTGCACGCCGACGGCAGCGTCGAGGTGCACGACCGCGGTCGCGGCATCCCCGTGGACGTCGAGCCCCGCACCGGGCTCACGGGCGTCGAGGTTGTCTTCACGAAGCTCCACGCCGGCGGAAAGTTCGGCGGCGGCTCGTACGCGGCATCCGGTGGTCTGCACGGTGTCGGCGCGTCGGTTGTGAACGCGCTCTCCGAGCGTCTCGACGTCGAGGTCGACCGCGGCGGCAAGACGTACGCGATGTCGTTCCATCGCGGCGAGCCCGGTCTCTTCGCCGACACCGGTGAGAAGCGCCCCGACGCCCCATTCACCCCTTTCGAGGACAAGAGCGAACTCCGCGTCATCGGCAAGGCGCCGCGCGGCGCCACCGGCACGCGCGTGCGCTACTGGGCGGATCGTCAGATCTTCACGAAGGATGCCGCGTTCCAGCTCACCGAGCTGGAGACCCGCGCACGGCAGACCGCGTTCCTCGTCCCGGGTCTGCAGATCGTCGTGCGCGACGAGCGCGCCACCGGCGAGGACGGCGCCCCCGCGGCGAACGAGACCTCCTACCTGTACGAGGGCGGGATCTCGGAGTTCGTGGAGTACCTGGCCACGGACGCTCCCGTCACCGATACCTGGCGCATCCAGGGCGAGGGCACCTTCAAGGAGACCGTGCCCGTCCTGCAGGCCGACGGCCACATGGTGGCGACCGAGGTCGAGCGCGTCTGCGCCGTCGACATCGCGATGCGCTGGGGCACCGGCTACGACACGACCACCCGGTCGTTCGTCAACATCATCTCCACGCCCAAGGGCGGCACGCACCAGCAGGGCTTCGAGCAGGAGCTCCTCAAGGTGCTGCGGTCGCAGGTCGAGCAGAACGCCCGACGGCTCAAGGTCGGCGCCAACGACAAGCTCGAGAAGGACGACGTCCTCGCCGGTCTCACCGCGGTGCTCACCGTGAACGTGCCGGAGCCCCAGTTCGAGGGGCAGACGAAGGAGGTGCTCGGCACCCCCGCCGTCCGCCAGATCGTCGCCCAGGTCATCCGCAAGGACCTCGCCGCACGGTTCGGGTCCACCAAGCGCGACGACAAGAGCCAGGCCACCCAGCTGCTCGACAAGATCGTCGCGGAGATGAAGGCCCGCGTCTCGGCGCGTGCGCACAAGGAGACGCAGCGGCGCAAGAACGCGCTGGAGTCGTCCACGCTGCCGACGAAGCTCGTGGACTGCCGCACCAATGAGGTCGAGCGCAGCGAGCTCTTCATCGTCGAGGGCGACTCGGCCTTGGGCACGGCGAAGAACGCGC
>JAZBLS010000210.1:0-4961 GCA_037033365.1 Actinomycetota bacterium
GGCGCCCCGGCCCCCCTCTGCATCCGCTGTGGTGTCGAGCCGCCGAACGGGCGCCCCCAGCGGGGACGCCCGTTCGTTCGAAGATCGTCGATCAGCGAGCAGCGCTGCCGTCGACGTAGTCCTCGTCCTGCTGCTTCCATGCGAAGAGCGAGCGGAGCTCCTTGCCGGTCTCCTCGATCGGGTGGGTCTCCTCCTTGGCGCGCAGCGCCAGGAACTCCTCGGCACCGTTGTCCTGGTCGTCGATGAAGCGCTTCGCGAAGGCGCCCGACTGGATGTCGGCGAGCACGCCCTTCATGTTCTCCTTGACGCGCTCGTCGATGACGCGCGGGCCGGAGACGTAGTCGCCGTACTCGGCCGTGTCGGAGATCGACCAGCGCTGCTTGGCGATGCCACCCTCCCACATGAGGTCGACGATGAGCTTGAGCTCGTGCAGCACCTCGAAGTAGGCGATCTGGGGCTGGTAGCCCGCCTCGGTCAGGGTCTCGAAGCCCGCCTGCACGAGGTGGCTGACGCCACCGCAGAGCACGGCCTGCTCGCCGAAGAGGTCGGTCTCGGTCTCTTCGGTGAACGTCGTCTTGATGACGCCGGCACGCGTGCCGCCGATGGCCTTGGCGTACGAGAGGGCGGTCGCCCAGGCGTTGCCGGACGCGTCGCGCTCGACGGCGATGATGTCCGGGATGCCGCGGCCGGCGACGAACTCGCGACGGACCGTGTGGCCCGGCGCCTTCGGGGCGACGAGGATCACGTCGACACCCTCGGGTGCGTCGATGTAGCCGAAGCGGATGTTGAAGCCGTGCGCGAAGGCCAGCGTCTTGCCCTCGGTCAGGTTCGGGGCGATCGACTCGCTGTAGATGCCGCGCTGGTGCTGGTCCGGCGCGAGGATCATGATGAGGTCTGCCCAGGTCGTCGCGTCGGCGACGGTCTTGACCGCGAAGCCGGCCTCTTCGGCCTTCGGAGCGGACTTCGAACCCTCCTTGAGGGCGATGGCGACCTCGACGCCCGAGTCGCGAAGGTTCTGCGCGTGCGCGTGACCCTGCGAGCCGTAGCCGACGATCGCGACCTTCTTGCCCTGGATGATGGACAGATCGGCGTCTGCGTCGTAGAAGATCTCGGTGCTCACTGGTTTTCTCTCCTTGGTTGTGGTTGTTCGGGACGCGGGGTCCCAGAGCTTGTCGAAGGGGTCAGCCGCGCAGGACGCGCTCGGTGATGCTCTTGCCGCCGCGACCGATGGCGAGGAGGCCGGACTGCGCGATCTCCTTGATCCCGAACGGCTCGAGGGCGCGGAGCAGTGCCTCGACCTTGCCCCGGTCGCCGGTCACCTCGATCACGAGGGCGTCCGAGGCGTAGTCGACCACGGAGGCGCGGAAGAGGTTCACGACCTCGATCACGTTCGATCGCGTCGCGTTGTCGGTGCGCACCTTGATGAGCATGTGCTCGCGCTGCACCGATGTGGAGAAGTCCAGCTCTACGATCTTGATGACGTTGATCAGCTTGTTCAGCTGCTTGGTCACCTGCTCGAGGGGCAGGTCCTCGAGGTCGACGACGACCGTGATGCGCGAGATGTTCGGCACCTCGGTCACGCCGACGGCGAGGGAGTGGATGTTGAAGCCGCGGCGGGCGAAGAGCCCGGCGACGCGCGTCAGCAGACCGGGAGTGTCCTCCACGAGGAGGCTCAGCACGTGAGTCGACATGGTCAGTCCTCCTCGTCGAATGCGGGCGCGTGGTCGCGGGCGTACTGGACGTAGCTGTTGCTCACGCCCTGGGGCACCATCGGCCACACCATGGAATCGGCGCTCACGACGAAGTCGATCACGACGGGGCGATCGTTCGTCTCGAGAGCCAGCTTGATCGCGGCATCGACCTCGTCCTCCTTCTCCACGCGGATCGCGAGGCACCCGTAGGCGTCGGCGAGCTTCACGAAGTCGGGGATGCGGATGGTGCCGTGACCCGTGTTGAGGTCGGTGTTCGAGTGGCGGCCGTCGTAGAACAGCGTCTGCCACTGGCGCACCATGCCCAGCGAGGAGTTGTTGATGATCGCGACCTTGATCGGAATGTTGTTGATCGCACAGGTCGCGAGCTCCTGATTGGTCATCTGGAAGCATCCGTCGCCGTCGATCGCCCACACCACACGGTCGGGCTCGGCGACCTTGGCACCCATGGCCGCGGGAACCGAGTAGCCCATCGTGCCCGCTCCCCCGGAGTTCAGCCAGGCGTTCGGGCGCTCGTACTTGATGAACTGCGCAGCCCACATCTGGTGCTGACCGACGCCGGCGGCGTAGATGCCCTCGGGCCCGGTGAGCTCGCCGATCCGCTGGATCACGTACTGCGGAGCCAGCAGGCCGTCGGTCGTCGGCGCGTAGCCCAGCGGGAACTCGGTGCGGAGCCCGTCGAGGTACGACCACCACTCCACGATGTCGGGGGTCGTGGTGCTCGTCGCGCTCCGGAACGCCGTCTCGAGGTCGACCATCACGTCGCGCACGTCGCCCACGATCGGCACATCCGCGATGCGGATCTTGGAGATCTCCGCCGGGTCGATGTCGACGTGGACCACCTTCGCGTTCGGTGCGAACAGCGCCGCCTTGCCCGTGACGCGGTCGTCGAACCGGGCGCCGAGAGACACGATCAGGTCGGCCTCCTGCAGCGCGAGCACCGCAGGCACCGTTCCGTGCATCCCCGGCATCCCGAGGTGCTGCTGGTGGGAGTCGGGGAACGCGCCCCGGGCCATCAGTGTCGTGACGACCGGCGCACCCGTGGTCTCCGCGAGGTGCAGCAGCTCTGCCGACGCGCGACCGCGGATCACTCCGCCGCCCACGTACAGCACGGGCTTCTTGGCCTCGGCGAGGAGTGCGGCGGCGGCCTGGATCTGCTTGCCGTGGGCCTTGGTCACGGGGCGGTAGCCGGGCAGATCGATCTTCGCCGGCCAGACGAACGGCGCGATCTCCTGCTGGGCATCCTTCGTGATGTCCACGAGCACGGGGCCGGGGCGACCGGTCGAGGCGATCTCGTAGGCAGCGGCCAGTGCACCGGGGATGTCCGCCGCGTTCTTCACGAGGAACGAGTGCTTGGTCACCGGCATCGTGATGCCGACGATGTCCGCCTCCTGGAAGGCATCCGTGCCCATGAGCGTCGAGAACACCTGGCCGGTGATCGCGAGCAGCGGCACCGAGTCCATGTAGGCGTCGGCGATCGCAGTCACGAGGTTCGTCGCTCCGGGGCCGGACGTCGCGATGCAGACACCCACCTTGCCGGACGAGGATGCGTAGCCCTCGGCAGCATGGCCTGCGCCCTGCTCGTGGCGCACGAGGATGTGCCGGAGGTCCTTCGCATCCATGAGCGGGTCGTAGACGGGCAGGATCGCGCCGCCGGGGAGACCGAAGACATCGGTCACCCCGAGCAGCTCGAGCGTGCGGACGACGGCCTCGGCTCCCGTGATCTCGGGAGCGGCGGACTTGGGTGCGGGTGGCCTCGGCACGGCCGAGACGGTGTCAGCAGTCATGACATTCCTTCGGATGGTCTGTAGGCGACGTCGGCCCTCGACGGGCTCGGGAACCCAGCGGGAGAGTCGGATCAGCCGGTCGTCGCGCCCTCGGCGGCGGACCGCACGAGACGCGAGTACTTGGCAAGAACGCCACGGGTATAGCGCGGGGGTAGCGGCTCCCAGCCAGAGCGGCGGGAGGCGAGCTCCGCCTCGTCGACGAGTAGGTCGAGAGAGCGAGCTGCGATATCGACCCGTATCAGATCACCATCGCGCACGAAGGCGATAGGACCTGCGTCCACCGCTTCGGGTGCTATGTGGCCGATGCACAGGCCGGTTGTGCCGCCTGAGAATCGTCCGTCAGTCAAGAGTAGTACATCTTTTCCGAGACCCGCGCCCTTGATGGCCGCCGTGATGGCGAGCATCTCGCGCATACCCGGTCCGCCCTTGGGGCCCTCGTAGCGGATCACGATGACGGTGCCGGGCTCGATCTCGCCCTCCGCGACCGCGTCCATGGCCGCGCGCTCGCGCTCGAACACGCGCGCCTTGCCCTCGAACACCGCGGCATCGAAGCCGGCGGTCTTGACGACGGCGCCTTCCGGAGCCAGCGAGCCGTGCAGGATCGTGAGGCCGCCGGTCGCGTGGATCGGGTTGTCGAACGTGTGGATGACCTCGCCGTCGATCGGCATAGGGTCGAGCTCGGCGAGGTTCTCGGCGAGCGTCTTGCCCGTGACGGTCAGGGCATCGCCGTGCAGCAGGCCCTCGTCGAGCATCGCCTTCATGATCACCGGGATGCCGCCGTGGCGGTCGACGTCGTTCATGACGTACTTGCCGAAGGGCTTCATGTCGGCGACGTGCGGCACCTTGTCGCCGATGCGGTTGAAGTCGTGCAGGCTGAGCTCGACCTCGGCCTCACGGGCGATCGCGAGCAGGTGCAGCACGACGTTGGTCGAGCCGCCCAGGGCCATCGCGAGGGCGATCGCGTTCTCGAACGCCTCCTTGGTGAGGATGTCGCGGGTCGTGATGCCCTGACGGAGCAGGTTGACGACGGCCTCGCCCGAGCGGTGAGCGAAGTAGTCACGGCGACGGTCGGCTGCGGGCGGAGCCGCCGAACCGGGGAGGCTCAGTCCGAGCGCCTCGGCGACCGACGCCATCGTGTTGGCGGTGTACATGCCACCGCACGCGCCCTCACCCGGGGCGATCGCGCACTCGATGCGCTTGAGGTCCTCTTCGCTCATGAGCCCGGCGCGGCAGGCGCCGACGGCCTCGAACGAGTCGATGATCGTGACGTCCTTCTCGGTGCCGTCCGAGAGCTTCACCCAGCCGGGGGCGATCGAGCCCGCGTAGAGGAAGACGCTGGAGAGGTCGAGGCGGGCGCTGGCCATGAGCATGCCGGGGATCGACTTGTCACAGCCCGCGAGCAGCACGGATCCGTCGAGGCGCTCGGCCATCATGACGGTCTCGACCGAGTCGGCGATGACCTCAC
>JAZBLS010000211.1:0-4948 GCA_037033365.1 Actinomycetota bacterium
GACCTCCGGGTTATGAGCCCGGCGAGCTACCGAACTGCTCCACCCCGCGGCACGAGTTATAGCCTAACACGCTTTCCGAGGGGTGGCGAATCGGGGCGTGCATCCCGGGCGTGTGGCGGTGCCGGTGGGGGAGGATGGTCTCATGGCCCAGACCGCATCCGTCTCCGCGCCCGCCGTTCCCGTCGCCGTCTGCCAGTTCGCGCCGACCGCCTCGCGAGAGGAGAACCGTGAGCGCATCGCGGAGCTGACGGCTGCCGCTGCGGCGCGCGGTGCGAAGCTCGTCGTCTTCCCCGAGTACTCCAGTTACTTCGTCGACCCGATGGACGAGACGCTCGCGGAGAACGCCGAAGGGCTCGACGGGGAGTTCGTGTCGACGCTGACCGCGCTCGCCGCCGACCACGCGGTCGTGATCGTCGCGGGACTCGTCGAGCGGGCATCCGACGCAGGACACGTGCGCAATACGGTCCTGGCAGTGCGCGGTGACGGCATCCTGACGACGTATCGCAAGCAGCACCTCTACGACGCTTTCGGGCAGAAGGAGTCCGACTGGATCGAGGCAGGCGACGTCGGGGGAGCGGCGGTCTTCGACCTGGCCGGTCTGACCTTCGGACTGATGACCTGTTACGACCTGCGCTTCCCCGAGGTCGCGCGCACGCTGATCGACGCCGGAGCCGACGCGCTGATCGTCCCTGCGGAGTGGGTCAGAGGGCCGCTCAAGGAGCACCACTGGACCACGCTCCTCGCCGCGCGGGCCATCGAGAACACCGCGTACGTCGTCGCCGCCGACCACCCGACCCCGATCGGCGTCGGGCACTCGCAGATCGTCGACCCCCAGGGGGTCGTGCTCGCGGGTCTCGGCACGGGCGAGGGCATCGCCGTCGCCGCGATCGAACGGTCGGACATCGACCGGGTGCGAGAGGTGAACCCGTCGTTGCGGGTCCGGCGCTATTCGGTCGCGCCGAGCTGAGGCGGGCTCAGAAGCTCGACGCGAGGCGGGACGCCGCCTCCTCCAGCACCTCGATGCGCTTGCAGGCAGCGAAGCGCACGAGGCCCGCGTAGTCCGCGCGGTTCGCGGGCGAGACGAAGGCGCTCAGCGGGATCGCCACGACGCCGGCGCGCTCGGGCAGCGCGCGGCAGAAGGCCGCGGCATCCGATCCACCGAGGGCCGTCGCGTCCGCGACCGTGAAGTAGCCGCCCTGCGGCGCGGCGACGGTGAAGCCGGCTGCGCGCAGTCCGTCGCCGAGCACCTCGTGCTTGTGCGCGAGGGTCTCCGCTGCACCGGTGAAGAAGTCGTCGCCGAGGCGCAGACCCGCCGCGATCGCGGGCTGGAACGGCGATCCGTTCACGTATGTCAGATACTGCTTCACGGTGAGGACGGCCGTGATGAGGTCGGCGGGCCCGTGCACCCAGCCGATCTTCCAGCCGGTGGCCGAGAACGTCTTGCCCGCCGAGGAGATCGTCAGCGTTCGCTCGGCCGCACCCGGAAGAGTCGCGATCGGCGTGTGCGGACCGTGGAAGGTCAGGTGCTCGTAGACCTCGTCGGTCACGATGACGGCATCGTGCCGCTCGGCGAGACGGACGACCTCGCTCAGCACCTGGCGGTCGAACACCGCACCGGTCGGATTGTGCGGGTCGTTCACGAGGATGATGCGCGTACGGTCGGTGACGACCTCCGCCAGCCGCTCGAGGTCGGGCTGGAAGTCCGGGGCCCTGAGCGGGACCGTCCGCAGCGTCGCGCCCGCGAGCGCGACGGCCGCCGCATAGGCGTCGTAGTAGGGCTCGAAGACGACGACCTCGTCCTCCGGACCGTCGATCAGGGCGAGGAGGGTCGCGGTGAGCGCCTCGGTGGCCCCCGCCGTCACGACGACCTCGCGCGCCGGGTCCACGTCGAGACCGTAGAAGCGCCGCTGATGCTCGCTGATCGCCGCGAGGAGATCCGGGATGCCGCGGCCCGGCGGGTACTGGTTCAGGCCGTGCGCGATCGCGGCTCGGGCGACTTCCAAGACCTCGGCGGGTCCGTCCTCGTCGGGGAAGCCCTGCCCGAGGTTGATCGCTCCCGTTCTGGCCGCTGCCGCGGACATCTCTGCGAAGATGGTGGGAGCGACGCTTCCGTCGTCTGCGAGAAGACCTGCGCCCGCCGCTGTGCGCCGCCAGGCTCCGGGGATGACACTCATGAAGAACAGGCTAAGGCCATAGCTGAAACTCATCTTCGCCATACGAAACGCACAGATACAGGCGTCAGTCTGAAGGAGCGTTGTTGAAGGAGCACACCATGAACGAAGACGAGAACAACTCGGCACCCGCGTCGAACGACGCCGTGCCGTCCACCGAGGCTGCAGAGATCGTCGATCGTTCGACGACGCCGGCGGCCGCTGACAGCATCACCACGGCATCCGCCGACCAGCCGGGTCGAGGCCACGAGGTCCCGCAGACGTTCACGTCGGCACCCGCTGCACCCGCCGCCCCCGCCGGATACGAGGCGCCGGCCGCGTTCACCGCACCGCAGAACCCGTTCACCGCGCCCGGGCAGCAGAACGTCGGGCCGCAGGGGCCGGTGCACCCCGGTGCCGCCACGGCCACTGCCCCCGGTGCCGCGTTCGGCATCCACACCGCAGCCCAGCCCGACGCGATCCCGCACGAGGGTGCCGCCAAGGTCAAGGAGAAGCCCCGCGCAGGCGTCAAGTTCGCGGCGATCGTCGTCGCGGCGGCACTGGTCGGTGGCGTCGCCGGCTTCGGCGGCGGTGCGATCCTCAACGGTATCTCCGAGCAGAACTCCACCGGTGTCGCTCAGGGCCCCGAGACCGTCACGGTGAACAACCCCGGCTCGGTCAACGAGACCACGGCGGTCGCCACCGCGGCCCTCCCGTCGGTCGTCACGATCGAGGTCGCCGGCTCCAGCGAGGCCGGCAGCGGTTCGGGCGTGATCATCAGCGACGACGGCTACGTGCTCACCAACACGCACGTCGTGACGCTCGGCGGCGCCGTCGCGGATCCCACGATCCGCGTCACCACCTCGGACGGACGCATCTTCTCTGCCACCGTCGTCGGCACGGACCCGATCTACGACCTCGCGGTCATCAAGCTGACCGACGCGACCGACCTGACGCCGATGGAGTTCGCGGACTCCTCGGAGCTCAACGTCGGTGACACGGCCGTCGCCCTCGGCGCCCCGCTCGGCCTGTCGAACTCGGTCACGACCGGCATCGTCAGCGCCCTGAACCGCAGCATCCAGATCGCGTCGTCGGCGCTGCCCGATTCGACGTCGGAGGACGCTCCGCAGGAGCAGCAGACCCCCGACCAGGGCGAGGGCGAAGGGCCGTTCCAGTTCGATCTGCCGGGAAACACCTCGCAGGGGAGCTCCGAGTCGATCTCGATCGCCGTGATTCAGACGGATGCCGCCATCAACCACGGCAACTCGGGCGGTGCCCTCGTGAACAGCAAGGGCGAGCTGATCGGCATCAACGTCGCCATCGCGAGCTCGGGCGACTCCGAGGAGGGCGGCTCGATCGGCCTCGGCTTCGCGATCCCGTCGAACATCGCGCAGCGCGTGTCGGAGGAGATCATCGCCGACGGCGCCGCCTCGCACGGCCTGCTCGGTGCGTCGGTCCGCGACGCGGCGAGCGTCGAGAACGCCGCGGTCTCCGGTGCGTACATCGCCGACGTGACTGACGGCGGCGCAGCCGCTGCCGCAGGGCTGAAGGCCGACGACATCGTCACCGCCTTCAACGGCGTGCCGATCACGAACGCCAGCGACCTGACCGCGCAGGTGCGCGCGGCAGCAGCCGGCAGCGACGCCAAGGTCACCTACATCCGCGGCGGCAAGGAGTACGAGATCGACGTCACCCTGGGGGAGCTCGCCGGCTGATTGAGCCCCCGCTCCGCACAGAGAAGGACGCCACCCCGCGATAGGCTCGCGGGGTGGCGTCCTTCTCCTTCGGCTCCGGCAATACGGCCAAGCTGCTCCGGATCCCGCTCTACCTCGCGGGGCGCGTCGGGACGATCGTCACGCCCCGCGGACAGCGCTGGGTCTTCGGCTGCGGAGCCGGCATCGGCGATGGAGCACTCGCCCTGCATCGCCTCGCAGCCGCAGAAGGGCACGACACGATCTGGCTCACCTCGTCGGAGCGCGAGGATCGGGATGCCGCGGCACTCGGCATCCGGACCGCTCGCAAGACGAGCCTCCGCGGCTGGTGGGCGACGGCTCGGGCGGGCGTGATCGTCGTCACCCACGGCCTCGGGGACGTCAACCGGTACGCGATCTCCGGCGGCTTCGTCGTGCAGCTCTGGCACGGGATCCCGCTCAAGCGGATCGGCCTGGACTCGCCCGCGACCACGCAGGTCCCGAACGTGCCGGGCGCCCCGCTGCTCCGCCGCCTCGTCGGCATCCTTTACCGGAACGCCGCCCAGCGCATCCGCGTGCTGCCCGCCGCGTCGCACCGCTCGCGTGGACGCCTCGAGTCGGCCTTCGCGCTCGGCGATGACCGCGTCGTGGTGACCGGCGAGCCCCGGGTCGACGTGCTGTCGGCGGGCGCGCCGGACGAGCGGCGAGCCGCGGCATCCGCTCTGCTCCGCTCCGTGGTCGACGGCCTTCCGACCGGAGCCCGCACGCTGCTGTACGCGCCGACCTGGCGGGACGGTGCGCCCGACCCCGCCGTGCCGACGGCTGCGCAGTGGGTGCGCATCATCCGGGTCCTGGAGGAGACGGATGCGGTGCTCCTGATCCGCTCGCATCCTCTGGGCGAGGGCGGCTACGCACCCCCGCTGCCGAGCAGGCGCGTCCGGATGCTCGGGTCCGGGGTCCTGCCCGACGTGACACCCGTCCTGCCGGCCGTCGACGTGCTCGTCACCGACTACTCGTCCCTGGCATACGACGTGGGTCTTCTCGCGATGCCCGTCGTGTTCCTCGCTCCGGATGCCGAGGAGTACGCGCGCAGCCGCGGGTTCTACG
>JAZBLS010000212.1:0-4938 GCA_037033365.1 Actinomycetota bacterium
CTTCGATGAATAAGCGTCAGTTGGACTTCGCCGTGATCCACACGGTGATGGCGACCAGGGCGCCGATGCCGAAGATCCAGACGAACAGGCCCTCGGAGACCGGACCGAGCGACCCGAGCGAGAAGCCGCCGATCTGCACGGACTGCTGCTGGAAGAGCAGGGCCGAGATGATGTCGCGCTTGTCCTCGTCGGACAGGTTCATGTCGCCGAAGACGGGCATGTTCTGGGGGCCGGTGACCATGGCCGCGTACATGTGCAGCGCGCTGGTCTCGGTCAGGGCCGGGGCGTACTTGCCCTCGGTGAGCGCTCCACCCGCGGCGGCCACGTTGTGGCACATCGCGCAGTTGACGCGGAACAGCTCGGCACCGTGGGCCACGTCGCCCTCACCGTCGAGGATGCGGTCCTCGGGGAAGGTGGGGCCGGGGGCCTCGGCCTGCACGAACGAGGAGATCGCGAGGATCTGCTCCTCGGTGAACTGCGGCTCCTTCTGCGGGGCCTGCGGTCCCTGCATCTGCAGCGGCATGCGGCCGGTGGAGAGCTGGAACTCGGTCGCGAGCTCACCGACACCGTAGAGGCTCGGGCCGTTGTCGGTTCCCTGGAGATCGAGACCGTGACAGGTCGCGCAGTTCGCCTGGAACAGCTTCTCGCCGTCCTCGACCGTCAGCGTCGTGGACGCTGCGGCCTGGGTGTCCGTCGCGGCGAACGCCGCGGACGTTCCGGCGTACACGGCGCCGGTGATCATGAGGCCTGCTCCGATGAGGGCTGCCGCAGCCAGTGGGCTGCGACGGCCATTCGAACGGCGCTTCTTCTCTCGTGCCATCTCGGGGATCAGCTCCGCTCTTATTTCAGGAAGTAAATGACGACGAACAGCACGATCCAGACGACGTCGACGAAGTGCCAGTAGTAGGACACCACGATCGAGGACGTCGCCTCCTTGTGCCGGAAATTCTTGACGGCGTATGCGCGTCCGATGACGAGCAGGAACGCGATGAGTCCGCCGGTCACGTGGAGGGCGTGGAAGCCGGTGGTGATGTAGAACGCCGAGGCGTACGAGTCGGCGCTGATCGGCAGACCCTCGGCGACGAGCTGTGCGTACTCCCAGACCTGGCCGGACACGAAGATCGCGCCGAGGGCGAAGGTGAGGAAGAACCACTCGACCATGCCCCAGCCGAACAGGCGACGACGACCGGCGCCGTTCTTCTGTCTCTTGGCGATGCGGTAGGGCTGCAGGTCCTCTGCCGCGAACACGCCCATCTGGCACGTGAAGGAGGAGAGCACGAGGATCGCGGTGTTCACGAACGCGAACGGGACGTTCAGCAGTTCGGTGCGGTCCGCCCAGAGCTCGGGGGATGTGCTGCGGAGGGTGAAGTAGATCGCGAAGAGTCCCGCGAAGAACATCACCTCGCTGCCGAGCCACACAATGGTGCCGACAGCTACCGGGTTGGGCCGCTTGATGGTTCTCGCCGCCGGGGCATACGTCGCTGAGGTCGTCACCCTTCCATTATGGCCGATCCGGGAGGGTGATTCTCGCACTCGCGGCCCTGGATTGGGGCTCTGTGGACTTAGGTAACCCTAAGAAAACACTGCGAATCCTCGGTGAATCCGCGGGAAAAGGCGGATGCCGCGGGCTGTGACCGCAGCGAGGAAGGCTCCATCGGTTTTCCGCGCGCCGATAGGATCGCACACATGGCTGAATCCCTGACCTGGTCCGACGTCCTCACCACACTGCTGGAGCGCCGTGACCTCAGTGTCTGGGAGTCGACGTGGGCGATGCGTCAGATCATGCGGGGCGACGTCACGGAGGCCCAGCTCGCCGGTTTCCTCGTGGCGCTCCGCGCCAAGGGGGAGACCATCGACGAGATCGTCGGATTCCGCGACGCCATCCTCGAGGCGGCGGTGCCGCTGCCGGTCTCGCCTGACGTCTTGGACATCGTGGGCACGGGCGGCGATCGCGTCGGCACGGTCAACGTGTCCACCACCGCAGCCGTCATCATCGGCGCCACCGGCATCCCCGTCGTGAAGCACGGCAACAGAGCGGCGAGCTCGGCATCCGGTTCTTCAGACGTCCTGAGCGCTCTCGGTCTCGAGCTCACGCTCGACCCCGCCGCCGTCTCGACGATCCTCGACCGCACCGGCATCACGTTCGCGTGGGCCGGAGCATTCCACCCGGGCTTCAAGCACGCGGGCGCCGTGCGCGCACAGCTCGGCGTCCCCACCGTGTTCAACATGCTCGGCCCGCTCTGCAACCCCGCCCGCGCGGAGGCCAACGCCGTCGGCGTCGCGCAGCTGGAGCGCGTTCCCCTCATCACGGGCGTCTTCCGCACCCGCGGCGCCACGGCTCTCGTCTTCCGTGGCGACGACGGCCTCGACGAGCTCACCACGACCGGTCACAGCCGCATCTGGGAGGTCACGCGCGGCGACGTGCACGAGCACGACCTCGACCCGCGCGACCTCGGCATCCCCCTGGCGGAGCTCGACGACCTCATCGGCGGGACCCCCGAGCACAACGCGAAGATCCTCCGGCGGACTCTGGGTGGCGAGAAGGGGCCGGTGCGTGACATCGTCCTCCTGAACGCCGCAGCCGGGATCGTGGCGTTCGAGCTGTCGCAGGATGCCGCGCAGGTGCAGCGCCCCATCCTCGAGCGCCTCCGCGAGGGCTACGCGCGAGCCGCCGCCGCGGTCGACGACGGCCGCGCTGCCGCCAAGCTCGACGAGTGGATCGGCGTCAGTCGAGAACTGGCCACGGCCTAGAGGACTCTCATGGACCCGATCGCCGCGCTGCTCGAGATCGCCTCGCTGCTCGAGCGCGAGCGCGCATCGCGATACCGGGCCAAGGCCTTCCGCCAGGCGGCTGCCACCCTTCAGCAGCTGCCGGAGGACGTGCGCGCCGACCCGACCCGGCTGCGGGCGACCAAGGGCATCGGGGAGTCGACCTTCGCGGTGATCCGGCAGGCGCAGTCAGGCGCCGTGCCCGATTACCTGGTCGAGCTGCGGGGCGAGGTCGAGCCGGAGATCGCCTCCGAGCTCAGGGCGAAGCTGCGGGGCGACCTGCACGCCCACACGGACTGGTCGGACGGCACGACGCCGATCGCGGTGATGGCTGCCGCGGCCAGAGCGCTCGGCCACGAGTACCAGGCGATCACCGACCACTCGCCGCGGCTGCGTGTCGCCCGTGGTCTCTCCGCCGAGCGGCTCCGCGAGCAGATGCCGCTGGTCCGGGCGGAGTCGGGCGATGGCTTCACCCTGCTCGCGGGCATCGAGGTCGACATCCTCGAGGATGGAGCGCTCGACCAGGAGGACGGGCTGCTCGCCGAGCTCGACATCGTCGTGGCATCCGTGCATTCCAAACTGCGCATGGACGCTCGGCCGATGACGGCCCGCATGATCGCCGCGGTGTCCGATCCCCGCGTGAACGTGCTCGGTCACTGCACCGGCCGTCTCGTGCAGGGGGACCGGGGCACGCGTCCGCCGTCATCGTTCGATGCGGCCGCGGTCTTCGCGGCCTGCGCCGAGAACGGCGTCGCGGTGGAGATCAACTCCCGTCCCGAGCGTCAGGATCCTCCGGACGAGCTCATCGCGATCGCCCTGGAGGCGGGCTGTCTCTTCTCGATCGACTCCGACGCGCATGCGCCGGGGCAGCTCTCGCTGCTCGACCACGGCGCTGCGCGCGCCGAAAGGGCAGGCATCCCGGCATCCCGCATCATCACGACCTGGGGGCTGGAGCGCCTGCTGGCCTGGGCCGGCTGACTCGTTCGAACCGTCAGGAGTCGGTGGTCGCGATCGCCGCGATCGCCCTCGTCATCGAGGTGCCCAGGTTCCATCGTTCGGCGACCGCGGTCGCAGCGTCCACCTCGGCGGGGTCGAGCGGCCGCAGCGACTCGGACGGCGCGGTGATGTCGAGGTCGGTCGCGACCGCGACGACGGTCGGCGCCACCTCGAGGTAGGCGGCCGCGGCCAGGACCTTGGCCCGGACGCCGGCGCTCATGCCCTCGCCCGCCTCGGCCGCCGCCCGGATGCCGTCGAGATCGCCGTGCGTCTGCAGCAGCGTCGCCGCGGTCTTCTCGCCGACGCCCGTGACGCCGGGCAGTCCGTCCGACGCGTCGCCGCGCATGGTGGCGAAGTCCGCGTACTGCGAGGGGAGCACGCCGTACTTGGCGACGACCACGGCATCCGTCACGATCTCGAGGTTGCTCATGCCCTTCGCCGTGTAGACGACGCGGACGTCGCGGGCGTCGTCCACCAGTTGGAAGAGGTCGCGGTCACCCGTGACGATGTCCACCGGCATGGTGGCGTGCGTCGCGAGCGTGCCGATCACATCGTCGGCCTCGTGCTCGGCGACTCCGATGATCGGGATGCCGAGGAGCCCCAGCGTCTCGCGGATGAGCGGGATCTGCGCCTCCAGGGGATCCGGCACCTCCTCGACGTCCGGGCCTGCGGGGACGACCTCGACGACGCGGTGCGCCTTGTAGCTCGGGATCAGATCGACGCGCCACTGCGGGCGCCAGTCGTCGTCCCAGCACGCCACGACATGCGTCGGCTCGTAGAGCGTGACCAGCTTCGCGACGATGTCCAGCAGGCCGCGCACCGCGTTGATGGGGGAGCCGTCCGGGGCGGTCACCTTGTCCGGGACGCCGTAGAAGGCGCGGAAGTAGAGGCTGGCGGTGTCGAGCAGGAGCAGCTTGTCGGCGCGAGGCATGACGACAGTCTGACAGTGCGCGTCGGAGGTGCACCATCTTCTCTGCACACGGCGCCCGGGATCTGATAGCCTGAAGTGTCACTCGTGGCGTGCACATGCATGCCCTCGTGGCAGGCAATCCCCAATCCATCCGCTGAGAGGCGATCACGGCCGTGCGCGGCTCCGTCTCCAGCCCGAGTTCCATCCAACAAGGACAACCCACTACATGACTACCGCAACGACCGCCCCGGCCACCAAGCAGG
>JAZBLS010000213.1:0-4866 GCA_037033365.1 Actinomycetota bacterium
GAAGCGGTCGCGGACCTCGATCTCGTCGAGGGCGGCGAAGTCGCCCAGCGAGCGGACACCGAGCCGGATGAGCAGACCGGAGAGCTGCTCGTCGCGCAGCACCCGCACGGGCAAGGGGGCGAGGAACTCCGCGGCACGACCGCCGGGGATGACCGTGCAGGACTCCCCACCTCTGGCGGCGAGCTCGGCCGTGAACGGGCCGTCGGCCACGCCCGCGCGCACCTCGGGGTAGCCCGCTTCGGTGAGCACCCTCATCAGAGCCGCCCCGGCTTCGGCCTCGCCGTCGTGGTAGCGCGAGATGCCCCTGGCGCGGATCGCCGCGAGTCCGGGGCGCAGCAGCGCCACCCCCGGGGCGTGCTTCTCGATGAGCTGCAGCACCGGGAGGAAGGCCCGCTCGTCTCGGGCGGGGTCGTGCGGGAGCACTCGCAGCGACGAGACATGCCCCTGGGCCTCGCGACGCCGCTGGCCGGCGCGTACGCCGTGAGCCCGCGCCGATGCCGTGCAGGCGATGACCGTGTTGGCGTGCACGATCGCGGTCGGCGGATGCGGCGGCGCCTCGCCCAGAGCGGCGCGCAGGGGCCAATCGGGGAACCAGAGGACGAGGACGCGGAGGGGGGAGGTCATCCGGCCACCGCCCAGGGCTGCTGCTCTCTCGGGGGCTCTTCCGCACCGCGGAGACCGGGAAGCGGGGTCAGCTCCGCGACCTTCTCGACCGGGGCCTCTGCGATGACCTGCTCGACGGCGCCGTCGCTGCCGGGAAGCCGCACGCGCACGCTCGAGGCGACAGGGTTGGTGCGCGTCTTCGCCGAGACGGTGGCCGTCGACCCCTCGATCAGCCCCCACCCCTCGCCGATCCCCTGCCACTGCTGGTCGTGCAGTCGGATCGAGCCCTCGCTCTGCGGCCAGGCGCCCGCCGCCTGGTTCTCGGTGACCAGCAGGGTGGTGCCCCTGTCCCGCAGGCGAGCGCTCAGGCGCGACACGTCGGCGTCCCGCGCCCGGCCGCCCGGCGTCACCGCGATCAGCGGCACGACCTCGGCGAGAGCGGAGGTCACCGCGAGCCAGCGATCACCCGGTTCGGGGACGAGGATCAGCCGAGGCAGTGCGATGCCGAAGGCCGCAGCGGCCTCGACGCCCAGGGTGGGCATGCCGACCACGGCGCACCACAGGCCCTTGCGCGAGGCGGCGGCGAGCAGGGCGAGCACCAGGCTGGGAGAGGGGGAGACGGTGTACGCGACGCCGGTCTGGAGGCCTTCTTCCGGCAGCAGGGAGGAGAACGCGGGATCGAGGGGGAGCAGCGGGTGCTCGCTGCGGCGGCGCTGCATGCGCGAGATCTCCCGGCGCAGACGGAGCACCTCGCCGGCGCGGGAGTCCGCGGTCGGCGAGATCGCTGTCATCGCATCGATCCCCATGCATCCATCCTCGAAGCTATGTACGAATAAATCAACTGGAGTAGATGACGATAATTCGAACCTCGGACATCGCGGGTCGGTTATCCACACGCGGCAGCCGACGGCATCCGATCCCTCCTAGCCTTCCGGGATGGACCCGCACACCCTGATCGTCGTGGCCGTGCACGCGGCGCTCTTCGTGATCGCCTTCCGCCTCGTCGCCGTCGACATCCGCTCGCATCGGCTGCCTGATCGGATCGTGCTGCCCACGCTCGCCGCGCTGCTCGCCCTCGTCCTGCTCGAGGCGCTCGTGACGGGGGAGAGCGCCGCGCTCGTCCGCGCGGGTCTGGGGATGCTGGTCCTCGGCGGCTTCTACGCCGTCCTGCGCCTCATCAGCCGGGACGGGATGGGCGGAGGCGACGTCAAGCTCGCCGCGGTCGTCGGCCTCGTCCTCGGCTGGCACGGCTGGCAGGCGCTCGCCGTGGGGGCGGCGTCGGCCTTCCTCCTCGCGGCGCTGTTCGCGACGGCGCTGATGGTCATGGGCAGGGCCGACGGCTCCTCGCGCATCGCCTTCGGTCCCTGGATGATCGTCGGGACGCTCCTCGGCATCCTCCTGCGATGACACCTCCCCGGAGATGATGCCCGTGTCGCAGGTCCGGGCTAGGGTGAGGACATGGCACTCGCACGACTCCACGGAGGCCCGCTCGACGGGCAGATCATCCCCCTCGACGACGCGGACGACAAGCTGATCGTCCCCTACAGCGAGACCCAGGTGGTGTACAACCGCCGCGGTGAGGAGCAGAACACCGGCGACGCCGACGGCCCCACCGAGATCGACTACTGGTACGACGAGTCCCTCGAGGACATCAGCCCCTCGGATGACTGAATCCCTCGGTAGGGAGGCGCACGACGAGCCGTCGCGGGTCGTCGAGGTCGAGCGCAAGTACGACGTCGACGACGCCACGCCGCTTCCCGACTGGCGGGGACTTCCCGGCGTCGAGGCCATCTCGTCCGGTGAGATGCGCGAGCTCGACGCCCGCTACCTCGACACCGCCGACGCGGAGCTCTCTCGCGCCGGGGTGGCCCTGCGCCGACGTACCGGAGGACCGGACGCCGGCTGGCACATCAAGGGTCCCCGCGAGGGCGACGGCCGACTCGAGATCGGCTGGCCGCTCGGCGACGACACCGGCGTGCCTGCGGCGGTGGCCGAAGTCCTCGCGCGCTGGACGACGGGGGAGCTGACCCCGCTCGCGCGGATCGAGAACACCCGCACCGCCTATCTGCTCACCGGCCCGGACGGCGTCGTCGCCGAGTTCGTCGACGACCGCGTGCGTGCGACCGACCTCCGGCAGGGCGTCCGACGCGAATGGCGAGAGTGGGAGCTCGAACTGGGCCCCGCGGCTCCCGCCGATGCGGCCGGACGCGACGCCCTGTTCGCGGCGGCCGAGACGGCGATCTTCGCCGCGGGCGGCCGAGAGGCGTCCTCGGACTCGAAGCTCGCCCGCGCTCTGGGTTTCTGACCCGCCGCGCAAGTCCCTTCCGCCCCGATGAGCTGCATGCTTGAGTGACACGCATGAGCCGTACCGCCCTCCTCCGATCGCTGCAGACGATCGTGCCCGACACCGTGATCGATCAGAGCGATGTGCGGGAGATCTTCGCCGCGCAGCCCGGGATCGGACGTCTGGCCCACCGCATCATCGACGCCTCCTTCAACGGTTCCGGCATCGACACCCGGCATACGGTCATCGCGGAGCTGGCGGATGCCGAGGACGTCGACGACCCCGTGTTCTTCGACCGCGGCTCGCGCCTGCTGCTGACTCCGGGCACCGCGGCCCGCAACGACGTCTACGTGCAGGAGGCCACGCGGCTGTTCGTCGAGGCCGCGCGGATGGCCCTCGAGGCCGACCCCGACATCACCCCGGCGGATGTGACCCATGTCGTGACGCTCTCCTGCACGGGCTTCCATGCACCGGGGCCCGAGTACGAGATCGTCCGCGCCCTCGGCCTCTCCGACAGTGTGCAGCGCTATCACCTCGGCTTCATGGGCTGCTACGCGTCGATGCCGGCGCTCCGTGCGGCCATGCAGTTCTGCGCCGCCGATCCCGACGCCGTGGTGCTCGTCGTGAGCGTCGAGCTCTGCACGCTGCACCTGCGCTCCTCCGAGGACCCCGACGTCATCGTCGCGACCTCGCTCTTCGCCGACGGAGCGGCCGCCGGCATCGTCACCGCGCGCGACCTTCCGACGCCGGTCCCCGCCGTCGCCCTCGACCGCTTCCACACGGCCATCGCCCCGGAGGGGGAGAAGGACATGGCCTGGACCATCGGCGACCACGGCTTCGAGATGATCCTCTCCACCGCTGTCCCGCAGATCATCGGCGAGACGATCATCGGCGCCCTGCGTCCGCTCTATTCGAGCGACGACGACCTCGCCGCGGCGTTCGACGCGGGACGGGTGGGCGATCGGGTCGAGCACTGGGCGATCCACCCCGGCGGGCGCAGCATCCTGGACCGCGTGCAGGACCGGCTGCACCTCTCGGATGCCCAGATGCGCCCTGCCCGCGAGACGCTGCGCACGTACGGCAACATGTCGAGCGCCACGATCCTCTTCGTGATCAAGAGCATCCTCGACGACGGCGCGGCGGACGGCTCCCGCATCGCGACGATGGCCTTCGGCCCGGGCCTCACGGCGGAGAGCGCGCTCATGACGGTCGTGGCACCGGCATGACCCTCGACCTCTCCACGCGGGCGGTCGACCTCCGTGAGCTCATGGACGACCCCGACGCGGATGCCGGGATGCTGGCGCGCACCTACGACCGGTTCCGGATCGTGAATGCCCTGGTCGCCGGGCCCGCGCAGCTGTACCGGCGCGACATCCGGCCTCGCGCGCGTCGGGGTCGACTGCGGATCCTCGACGTGGGGGCCGGTGGAGGCGACGTCTGCCGGATGATCGCCGCCCGCCTCCGGCGCGACGGCCTCACCGCCGAGATCACCGCACTGGACGCAGACGAGCGGGCCGTGGACTGGGCGCGATCCCGCGACGATGGCGCCGGCATCGTCTACCGCCGCGCCCTGTGCGAGGAGCTCGTGGCCGAGGGGGAGCGGTTCGACGTGGTGTTCTCCAACCACGTCATGCATCACCTCACGGAATCGGAGACGCAGGCCCTCCTGCGGGACACGCAGGCCCTCGCGGGCGACCACGGCCTCGTGGCGCACCGCGACATCGCGCGCAGTCGGGCCGCGTACCAGCTGTACCGCGCGGCGACGTGGCCCTTCGCCGGCACGGTCCTCAAAGGGACGTTCATCCGCGAGGACGGTCTGCTCAGCATCCGACGCTCCTACACGGCATCCGAGCTGCGGGCGATCGCGCCGGAGGGATGGTCCGTGCGCAGCGCCCTGCCCGCCCGGCTCGAGCTGCGCTGGGACGGCCGGTAGGACGCACGAAGGCCCGGCACGTCATGCGTGCCGGGCCTTCGTGAAT
>JAZBLS010000214.1:0-4846 GCA_037033365.1 Actinomycetota bacterium
TCGGCTGCTGCTGACCCTGGCCGATGATGTCCTGCACCTGCTCGCGGACGGCGTCAAGGGAGATGCCGAGGCTCTCGAGCGCCTTGGCGGCGACGCCTTCGCCCTCGTGGATGAGGCCGAGCAGGATGTGCTCGGTTCCGATGTAGTTGTGGTTGAGCATCTTCGCCTCTTCTTGGGCGAGGACGACCACTCGACGGGCTCGGTCCGTGAATCTCTCGAACATGCTGTGACTCCTTATTCGCACTGGGGCGAAGCGAGGATCCCTCGACGGTCTCCGCGCCTGTACATCGAGAGTAACCACCGTGCGGATGCTGTATGCCCGTGTTCGCCGTGGGCATAGCGAGGGGTTGACCTGTTTATCGACTGTCGTTATGTTAACGAAAGTCGATAAACGGATGAGGCAACGGAGGGCATCATGACGCAGACAGTGTTCGCGAAGAGAGCGGCCACGCTCACGGAGAAGACCGTGCTCGGAGTGATCGCCGGTGCGGCCGGCGCCATCGCGGTCGTCGACATCGTCGCCTCCGGCATCCGCTCGGGATACCTGCTGACGAGCCCGTCGATCGTCGTCCCGTCCATGCCGCTCGCGGCCGTCGACGCACCGGCCGCGCTGTCCGCCTCGCCGGCGGTCACCGCAGCGGAATACGACACGGTCACGATCACGGCCGAGGGTCTGAGCTTCTCGCCCCGGCTGCTGCTGTCGATGGCCGACAACCTGGCGGTGCTCGGACCGGTGGCCCTCTGCGTCGTGGTGGCGTGGCTGTGCGTCCGGCTGTTCGTCGGCCGTCCCTTCGGCACCGCAGCAACCTGGGGCATCGGGGCCGCCGCGATCGCGGTGATGGCCGGCGGGCTCTTCAGTCAGGCCGTCCGTGCGAACGCCTTCAGCGAGATCGTCTACGAGCTGGGACTCGAGAGCGCGGGAGTCCCCCTCTTCGAGATGACCGTCGACCTCGCCCCGCTGGGCTGGGGTTTCGCGCTCGTGGTCGTGGCCGGTGCCTTCGAGATCGGGCAGAGACTGCAGCGCGACACGGAAGGACTCGTGTGATGAGCGCCACCACCACGACTCCGACCCGCTCAGAGCGGGCGGACGCCATCACCGTCATGCTGTACGCCGCCGTGGCGCTCGTCACCGTCGGCGTCGCGACGGTCCTTCGCGTGCTGAACACGTTCCGCGACGGCGCGATCGCCTGGTCGATCACGATCGACGAGCAGCCGATCGCGGCGACGATCGACTCCGGCGCGTTCTCGGTCGAGGGCGTCGCCCAGGAGGCGACGGTGATCGCATCCGGTGTGAATGCAGTGTCGACAGCGGCGATCATCGCCGCCATCGCCCTGTGGGCGCTCGCTGCCCTCGCGATCATCGCGGCGGTCTCCGTCGTCGCGTGGAACTTCCTGCGCGGTGCGTTCTTCGTCCGCGGCAACGCCCGCGCGTTCGACGTGATCGGCTGGACCCTCGTCGGCGCGCCGGTCGTGATCGTGCTGTTCGAGACGATGGGACGCAACGGCGTGACGGCCGCCTTGGGGCTCGGGGCCGGCGAACCCACGCATCCGATCGAGTTCTGGGCGATCGCGCCGATCTTCGCGGTCGGTGTCACGGTCGGCCTGATCGCGGTCGCGTTCCGACGCGGAGTGCGGATGCAGCGGGAGAAGGAAGCGCTGGAGAACGACACCAGGGGACTCGTGTGACCCCGGCCGAGAGCGACGACGAGTTCACCGGCATCCACTGCCGACTCGATGAACTCCTCGCCGCGCGCGGCATGACGCTGACCGAGTTGAGCGCCCGCGTGGGCGTGAGCATCGTGAACCTGTCGGTGCTGAAGAACGACCGCGCCCGCGCGATCAGGTACTCCACGTTGCGGGCGATCTGCGATGCGCTCGAGTGCGAGGTCGGCGAGCTGCTGGTGCTGGCCTGACGGGCGTGCGGGGATGAGTTAGCCTCGGGCACATGTCAGACGATGTGCGCAATGTTCGCGAAGCCCTCTCAGCGATCCACGAGCACTGGCAGCCCCATCGACTCACCAGCGTCAACGACTACGACGTCAAGGTGGTCAAGCTGCAGGGCGAGTTCGTCTGGCACCCCACCCCGACACCGACGAGCTGTTCATGGTCGTGAGCGGCCGGCTGACGATCCAGCTCCGCGATCGGGATGTCGTCCTCGGCCCGAACGACGTGTTCGTCGTGCCGCGGGGAGTCGAGCACTGCCCCCGGGCGGACGAAGAGGTCCACGCGATCCTGTTCGAGCCTCAGGGGACGGTCAACACCGGGGATGCCGGTGGCGATATGACCGCGGAGCTTCGCGAACTCGGCTGATCGGCGCTTCGCGGAGCCACGCCCGGGCTTCCCGTCGCACTTCGTGCCGCCCGAAAGCGGATCAGGCGGCGCAGATTGCGACGGGAACGGATGTCGGCGGCTGGGTGCACGACATCAGGGCGCCGGAGGCGCAGGCGGCGCGGATGCCGGGGCCACCGGCTCCACGACGACGGCCGTGCCGTACGCGCAGATCTCCGTGAAGTTCTGGATCGAGCCCGCGTCGAACCGCATCGCGACGATCGCGTTGCCGCCGCGCTGCTGGGCCTCCGCCCACATGCGCTGCATCACGACCTGCCCGGCCTCGTACATGACCTGCGTGTACTCGGGGATCTCCCCACCCCCGAGCGAGCGGAATCCCGCCGCGAAGCCCTGCCCGAAATCGGTCGAACGGACCGTCAGCCCCATGACCTCGCCCAGGACCTGCGTGATGCGATAACCGGGGATGTCGTTCGTCGTCACCATGAACATGCGGTCATCGTCTCAGAGTCGTGCCCGCTCGGGAAGGCGGCGCGCAACCCCCTCTATGGATCTCCCATGACCGGGTACCGTGGGCGCCATGACGCTCACCGACCGGAATCCTCGCGCATCCCGCATCCTCCTGGCCCTGCCCGTCGCGGCGCTGGCCTTCTCTCTCGCCGCCTGCGGCGGATCCGCGCGCCCGACGGCCGACCAGGTCTCGGACGGGCTGGACGAATTCTTCACCTCGCAGGGACAGACGCTGCCCGACGGCGCGGCCGACTGCTTCGCCGGCTACCTCGTCGACTCCGAGCTGAGCGACGAGACCCTCACGTACCTCGCGAACGGTGAGGACAAGCAGAAGAACGAGGAGGAGAAGGCGCTCACCACGAAGATCGTGACCGACAATCGCGACGAGTGCCTGGCGGCCGACTGACGAGAAGCGTCATGCTTCGTCATCTCGGCCCGGTCCGGATGCGGGGACTCCTAGCGTTGATCGGTACGCGCGCACTCGGCGCGCATCGATCCTGGAGTCCCCAATCCAATGAGCACCACCGCACGCGCCCAGAAGGCGCCTGACACCCGCGGGCCTATCCGGAAGCTGCTGACCTCGTTCGGCTTCCAGATCCTCGCCGCCCTCGTCCTCGGCATCGCCGCCGGTCTGATCGCGCGCCAGCTCGGCGCCACGTCCGACGAGCCCAACGGCCTCTCCGCCACCCTCGACACGATCGGCAGCTCGTACGTGACCCTGCTGCGCGCCGCCGTCGTGCCTCTGATCTTCACCGCGATCGTCGCGAGCATCTCGAACCTCCGCCGCGTGCAGAACGCCGCCCGCCTCGCGGGACAGACGCTGCTCTGGTTCGCGATCACCGCGTTCATCGCCGTCACGATCGGCATCGTGCTCGGCCTCGTGATCCAGCCCGGCGCCCGCGCCGGCGAGGGCCTCGAGCCCGGCGAGCCGTACACGGTCGGCACGTGGTGGAACTTCCTCCTCGGCCTCATCCCGCAGAACTTCCTGGGCCTCAGCGTCAGCACCAACCCCGGAGCTGCCGAGGGCACGTTCTCGTCGAGCGTGAACTTCAACATCCTGCAGGTCATCGTCGTGGCCGTCGCCGTCGGCATCGCCGCCCTCAAGGCCGGCCGGAAGGCCGAGCCGTTCCTCGCGTTCACCGAGTCGCTGCTCAAGGTCATCCAGCGCGTGCTGTGGTGGATCATCCGCATCGCGCCGCTCGGCACCTTCGGCCTGATCGGCGCGGCCGTGGTCAAGTACGGCTGGGAGAAGCTCGCGTCGCTCGGCTGGTTCGCGATCGCGATCTACGTCGGCCTCGCACTCGTGCTGTTCGTCGTCTACCCCGTGCTGGTCAAGACGCACGGCCTGTCGATCAAGCAGTACTTCTCGGGTGTGTGGCCCGCCGTGCAGCTCGCGTTCGTGAGCCGCTCCTCGATCGGCACGCTGCCCCTCACCGAGCGCGTGACCGAGCGCAACCTCGGGGTGCCCCGCTCGTACGCGTCGTTCGCGGTGCCTTTCGGCGCGACGACGAAGATGGACGGCTGCGCCGCCATCTACCCGGCCATCGCCGCGATCTTCGTCGCCCAGTTCTTCGGCATCGAGCTGAACGTCGTGCAGTACCTGCTGATCGTCGTCGTGTCCGTCGTGGGTTCTGCCGCCACTGCGGGCACCACGGGCGCGACCGTCATGCTCACGCTGACGCTCTCGACCCTGGGCCTGCCGCTCGAGGGTGTCGGCCTGCTGCTCGCGATCGACCCGATCCTCGACATGGGCCGCACCGCGGTGAACGTCGCCGGTCAGGCGCTGATCCCGACCATCGTCGCCAAGCGCGAGGGCATCCTCGACGAGGAGCTCTACAACGCGCCGCGCGAGGGCCTGCCCTTCGCCGACGACTCGTCGGACGACGACGCCCCCGAGGCGGATGCGACCGCGTCCGACAAGGAGCCCGCCGGCGCTCGCTGACCGCGACGCCCCACAGCACCGACGACGCCCCCTCTCAGCTGCGCAGCTGAGAGGGGGCGTCGTCGTTCAGGTGGGGCGGCGGCGACGAGAAGAACGGATGCCGCGTCA
>JAZBLS010000215.1:0-4838 GCA_037033365.1 Actinomycetota bacterium
GGGAACGTCCGACATCTGGCGTGTCGGCCCCATTGAGAGGCTCAGGATGCCGGAAAGGGCGAGTGCCGGAGGGCCGGATGCCGGATGCCGGGGGCCGGATGCCGGAGGGCCGAATGCCGGAAGGACGGATGCCGGAAGGACGGATGCCGGGGCGGAAGCCCGTCCCGCAGGACACACGAAACGCCCCGCAGGCGAGGCCTGCGGGGCGTTTCGAGGAGCGGGAGTTACAGCTCGAGTCCGTGGCCGAACCGGAACAGCGGGTCGGCCGTGTCGAAGGGCACGTCGGGGCGCGACGCCTCGACCGCGGCCATCGACCGCGGGAGGTCGAACGGCAGCCTGCCCCGTGCACTCACGACACCGCTCAGCACGTCGAGCAGGGCCGCACCGGACGCACCCCAGTTGACGGTCACCGCGACAGCGGTATCGACGATCGGCGTGAGGATCGGCGGACGGTCGGCGAGCACGTCCACGACCGTCGGAACCTGATCAGCGATCGCGCGCACGTGGTCGAGCACGTCTTCCGCGAAGTCGAGGGAGCCCGCGTGGAAGAAGTTCTCGAACGTCGTCGCCCTCTGCTCGAACGGCGCCTGCAGGCGGATGATCGCAAGATCCGCCTCCGCCGGCGTCTGCACGACCTGTCCGTACGAGGCCGCGACGGCCGCATCCACCCCCTCGACATACAGCTTCAGCCCGACCGCGAACGGCAGCGCACCGTCGTTCGTCAGCACCGTGACGGACGCCCGCTGCGCGGCCTCTCCGGCCGCGCGGAAGTCGGCGCGGCCGACGATCCGGTCAGCCTCGTCCTCGTCCACGAACGGGTTCTCGAAGAGGCCCAGCTCGAACTTCTCCCGAAGGATGCGGCGAGCGGACTCGTCCAGTCGCTCCTGCGTGATCGAGCCGTCCTCGACGAGCTCGACGAGCATCTCGGGGCACGCCTCTCCGCCGAACTGATCGGCACCGGCATCCAGCACCTTCTGCATCCGCTCCCGAGGAGTGAGGTGCTCAACACCCCAGGCTCGGGCCGGGAACGGCTCACCGAAGATCGCCGCGTCGTTGATGAGACCCCAGTCGGTGCACACCAGGCCGTCGAAGCCGAAGCGCTCGCGCAGCAGACCGGTGATCACCGAGCGGTTGAAGCCGAAGCCGACCTCCTCGTATTCGGTGCCGACGGGCATGCCGTAGTACGGCATCATCTGGCGCGTGCCCGCGGCGAGCGCATCCTCGAACGGCTTCAGGTGCAGCTCGAACTCACCACCCGGGTAGACCTGTTCGCGACCGTAGGCGAAGTGCGGATCCTCGCCGTCCTTCTGCGGGCCTCCACCGGGGAAGTGTTTGGTCATGGTCGACACGGAGCCAGGGCCGAAGGCCGCCCCCTGGAATCCGCGGATGTACGCGGCACCGAGAGCACCCGACAGCTCCGCATCCTCACCGAAGGTCGCCGTCTGGCGCGCCCACCGCGGTTCGGTGGCGAGGTCGACCTGCGGGTGCAGCGCCACGCGGAGTCCGACGGCGGTGTACTCCTGACGCGCGATGTCGCCGAAGCGCTCGACCAGCTCCGGGTCGCGCGTCGCCGCGAGCCCCAGCGTCTCGGGCCACTGCGAGAAGGGTCCGGCGAGGATCGACGCCCCCGGGTTCTCGCTGAACGAGTGGCGGGGGTCGGTCGACAGCGTCACGGGGATGCCGAGGCGAGTGGATGCCGCGAGCCGCTGCAGCGCGTTCTGCCACGCCGCGATCTCGCGCCCCGTCGGCGCGCCGCCGAGCAGGTTGAAGTGCGTCATCTGCTTGACGTCGACGAACTCCCGGGCGCTCGGCGTACCGAAGATCGGGTTGGCCTCGTCCAGATCGCCGATCGCGATCATCGTGTGGAAGAACAGCCCGGCCTTCTCTTCGACGGTCATCTCGTCGAGCAGCAGCTGCACGCGCTCGTCGACGGGGAGGCTGGTGTCGAGCCAGGGTCGGGCGGTGGTCACATCGGTCATGGTCACTTGACTCCCTTGATGCGGTAGACGAGGACGGCACCGGCGAGCGCGACGAGCGCGCCGAACAGGTACCAGGTGGTGTATCCGCCGAGCGGGGTCGCTGCCCCGATCGCGATGATCGCCGGTGCGATGGCGGGGGCGATCGACTGCGGCAGGGCGTTGGCGATGTTCAGCACGCCCAGGTCCTTCGCGACGTCGTCGGGGTTGGGCAGCACCTCGGTCGCGAGCGCCAGGTCGACCGAGAGGAACGAGCCGGCGCCGAGGCCGATGATCGCCTGCGCGACGATCACGATCTCGATCGAGGGCGCGACCGCGAGGATCACGAGACCGACCACCATGATGAGTCCGGCGATCGCGACGAACGGGCGGCGCTTGCCGATCTTGTCGGAGAGATACCCGCCGAGGGGCGACGAGATCGCCATGGCCGCCATCGAGGCGAGGTTCGCGAGGAGGATCGTGCTCACCGCGCCCTGCTCGTCGAGGCCGAACCGCGTCGTCAGGTACAGCGGCAGGAAGGTCGCGATGCCCGCGTAGCCGAACATGACGAAGAACTTGGTCAGCCAGGTCCAGCCGAAGTCGGGGTGCTTGCGGGGGTTGAAGACGAAGGAGCCGAGGAACTTCGCGAACGTCAGACGGTCGGCGGGCTTCTGCGTGAGGCGACGGTCCTTCAGGGTCAGGACGAAGACCACCACGAGCACCAGCGCGATGACGCCCGGCACGAAGAAGCGCTCGAAGTCACCGGGCAGGAAGTTCACGAGGAAGCTGCCGGCGAGGATGCCGATAGGCGTCGTGATGCCCACGAGACCCGAGACCTTGCCGCGGCTGCTCGCGGGCACCTGGTCGGGGAGCGTCGCGTTGGCAGCGGCGAGCACGGCATTCATGGCCGTCTGCACGAGGCACCATGCCAGCAGGACGACCCAGACGGAGGTGGCGACGCCGATCAGCGCGAAACCGCCGAGTCCGACGATCGCGCCGCCGAGGATCCACGGGCGGCGCATGCCCCACGCCGACGTCGTGCGGTCGGAGAGACGGCCGACGAGCGGGTTGACGATCAGCGCGAAGGCCGCACCGACACCCATGACCAGGCCGAGGCTGCCCTCGGTGTTGACCGGGTCGATGTGCTGGATCTTGAACGCCATCGAGACCATGACCGGCGTCAGGAGTGCGAGGAAGACGCCGAAGTTCACGGCCGCGAGGCCGGGGGCGTAGCCGCGAGGCGTGCGGGAGGGCGTGGTTCCGGGCGCCTTGAAGCCGGTCGTTCCAGCGACGGCCGCGTTCGCGGCGGGTGACAACTCTGTCATGAGGATCCTTTCGGGCACGATCCGCGGTCGACGACGACGCGGCAGACCCGACGATACACGAATCTCGACCGCTTGGTAAGTGAAACCAGACCGACTGGTAATGAGAGAGGATGGAGATGTGAGGTTCAGGCGATGACGACGGTGACGACGTCGGGTTCGCGGCAGGCGCGTGCCGCCGCCACTCGGGCGCGCATCCTCGGCGCAGCGCATGACCTCTTCGTCACCAACGGATATCGCGCGACATCCCTGCGTGACATCGCCGCTGCGGCATCCGTCAGCCATCCCGGCCTCCTCGGCCACTTCGCCTCGAAGGACTCGCTGCTGGCGGAGGTCGTCGCCGTCCTCGAGGAGGACAACGAGGACGCGATGTCCGGCATCGTGGCCGCGGCCGAACCGGGCGAGCTCATCTCCACCACGGTGGCCGCCCGCAACGCGCGCACTCCGGGCTACCTGGCGCTGTTCGCCGCACTCACCGGAGAGGCGTCGACCCCCCGGCATCCCGCCCACGAGCGGATGCGCGCCCGCTACGCCCGCCTGCGGGCACTCTCGGTCGATGTGCTCGACGACGCCCGGCATCACGGGGTCATCGCGCCGGACCGCGACCCGCTCGGCGAGACCATCCGTCACACCGCGGGGTGGGACGGCCTGCAGCTGCTCGCCCAGTACTTGCCCGAGCAGGTCGACATCGTCGAGATGCTGGAAGACCGCGAGGACCTGTGGTCGCTGCCTGTGGGCTGGCGAGACGACGACGAGGCGGATGCCGACGTGCAGCGTTCTGCAGCGCTCCCCGAGTTCATCACGGTGCGTCCCGCCGAACCGGAGCACGGCTATGCCGCCGGTCGCCGTCGGCGCACCCAGATCGTCGCCGACGCCATGCGCCTGTTCGCCCGCGACGGATACGGCGACACGAGCCTGCGCGACGTCGCCGACGCGGTCGGGGTGTCGAAGTCGACCCTGTTGCACCACTACCCCACGAAGGAGCTGCTCCTGAGCGCAGTGCTCGCGGAGAGGGACGCGCAGATCCGCATGAACGGCGAAGCCGAAGGCGTCACGAGCGCGGCCGACCTGCTGCGGAGCATCCCTCGGGGAGCGGCGGCCAATGCGGTCGAGGAGCCGGGGCTCATCGAGGTCTACGCCGTGCTCTCGTGCGAGGCTGTGCCGGAGGGGCACCCCGCGCACGCGTACTTCACGCAGCGGCTCTCGGGGGCGATCGAGTACTTCGCGGAGCTCTTCCGTCTCGCACAACTCGACGGCGACCTGCCGGAGCACCGCGACCCGCAGCGGGAGGCGACCTGGCTCATCGCACTCTGGGACGGCCTGCAGTACCAGTGGCTGTACGACCGCGATGCGGTGGACGTGGCGGCTCAACTGCGGGCGCACCTCGAGGACGTGCTGCCGCCGCGCGCCGCTCCCGCCCGTTGAGCGAGGAGCGAAGCACTACCCCCGCCCGTTGAGCGAGGAGCGAAGCACCGAGACGAAACGCGGTCAGAGTCGCACAACCGTCACCCCGTTTCGTCTCGCTCCGCTCGCTCAACGGGCAGGGTGCGCTCCGCCGGCT
>JAZBLS010000216.1:0-4824 GCA_037033365.1 Actinomycetota bacterium
GGGGTGTCGCCGTGGCCAGCCGCCGCGACGCGGTCGAGCGCGACGGCGATCGCGCCGAGCGCCGCGAAGTGGGCGTCGACGTTGAGGCCGTCGTGCGGCAGCCAGCCGATGTGTCGCTCGACGAGAGCGAGAGCGCGCGCCTCGTTGCCGGTGAGCGCGGCGAACACGATGTTGTTCGCGACGATGCGGAGGTTGTCGGGGTTGTCCTTCGCCAGGCGGTAGCTGCGCAGATGCGCGCTCTTCGCGTCGTCGAACCGCCCCGCGCGCAGATACGGGAGGAGGACCCGCGACAGCGCATGCTCCGGCTCCTCACCGCACGAGAAGCCGCCCTCGATCATCTCCTCCACGAGCCTGATGGCTTCGGCGTCGCGGTCGGTCTCGGCGAAGAACCCCGCGAACTGGCTGCGCCCGCACGCGTCGCAATGGCTGTGCTCGTCGCGAGGCGTCGCCTCGAGACGCACGCGCAGTGCTTCGGCATCCTCGAGGCGACCGGCGTCCCACGCATCCTCGAACCGGGCCGTGAGCACGCCGCTCACCCCAAGACCCGCCGCGCGGTAGTGGGTCTCCATGTCGTCGAGGACCGCCGAGATCTGGTCGACCGAGAACGCGGGAGAGGATCGGAGTGCCGAAGCCATCCACTTGAACTGCCACATCAGGTCGGCGCCGCCGTAGTCGAGGTCGGCGGGGAAGCGCTGCGGGTCGGCATCGTGCCTCGCCAGGCACCACGCGAACGAGTTGAGCATCACATCGGTCGCGCCGTTCATGTTGGCCGACGCGGTCTGGCGCATCCTGGCCTGATACTCGAGCTGCTCGTCGCCGATCTCGACCGCGAGTGCCACCGCCTCCGAGACCAGCGCCTGCTCGGCGGGTCCCCACGGGGTGCGGTCGATCTCCTCGATCAGCTGCTCGAAGCGCGTCGTCGGACGGGTCATGGGTGTTCCTTCGCGAGGAGGGGCGGGGGAAGTTCGTCAGCGCGCGTCAGAGCGCGTCGTCGGAGGAGAGCGGGTCGCGGCCGAGCCCGGTGTCGATGTCGGCGGGCAGGTCCTCGACGCCGGCCGACAGCGCGACGAGATCGGTGAGAGCCGTGGTCATGAGCGAGCGATCGGCATCCGACAGCGGGTGATGACCGGCGAGCAGGGCCTGGATGTAGAGCAGCTGCACCGTACGGGAGAACACCGCGTCGTCGTGCACGCGGGTCAGAGCGCGGACGACCCCGTTCGACCAGTTCAGGCAGAGCCGCGCGCTCGGATCGTCGTCGCGCGACGACGAGCGCGTCGCGTCGATCTTGTCGAGCACGCCGCCCCAGAGCGAGCCGGTGATGCCCTTCGTGCGGGTGCGGTCGAGCCGGCGGAGGACCTCGGGGTCGGCCACGTACAGCGCGGAGAGATCCCGCCGGTCGATCGAGCGCACGGTCACCGCGCATCCGGATGCCGTGAGCACGTCGCTCGCGCGGGTCTCCAGGGCCAGTGCGGCATCGCGGTCGTCGAGCGGCGGCGGGTCGAGTCGATCGAGCTCACCGGTCACGTCGACGAGCTCGGTCGTGACGTGCGGATAGAGGTCGGGGAGCATGCGGACGAGATCCGCGTCGTACAGGTAGCCGCCGTTGACGAGCACCTCGGATGCCGGTGAGATGCCGGCGACCTGACGGAACTCGTCGACGGTCTGCGCGAAGCGCACATGCGGGTAGCGCTCCACGAGCTCGTCGATGCGCAGGGTGCCGTGCGTCGTCTCGAGCGTGAGCCACCGGGTGATGAACCGCGCCAGCTCCTCGTCGTGACGGACGAGGGACTTCAGGCCCACCTCATGGATCGCGACGAACTGCGCCAGCTGATGCGGCTCGCGCAGCCCCAGCTCGAGGACCCAGCGGCGGATGCCGGCGCCGAACTGTTCCCGCACGCGCTCGAGCGCCGCGTCGTCCACGAGCGACTCGCGGCTGGCCGTCGGTGCGAGACCCGTCGAGTCGACCACGGCGCGGACGAAGAACGCCCAGTCCGGCAGCGCGTCGTCGACGCGCTCCGAGAGCAGCATCCGCCCCAGGTACATGCGCGTGGCCTGCCGGGCACCCGGCGGGGGCGCGTAGGGGAGGACGTAAGCGAGGCCGCGCGTCCCCGTGGCGGGCTCCGTGAGCTCGATCACGTCGAGCGGAGCCGCGCCGAGCAGATCGCGTCCGTACCGGAGGGCGTCGTCCGGGTGCTCGGCCGCGTCGAGGAACGGGGCGGAGCGGGTGACGTCGGTCTCCCCGTTGGACGAGTCGACCGTCACCCGGATGGGCAGGAACTCGCCGAACGTCGTGGCGAGCTCTCGCACCGCGGCGGGGCGGAGCAGCTCGTCGGCGTCGAACCGCGGCACCAGGTGCACGCTCGTGCCGATCGGGAGATCGTCATCGATCTCGGTCACGCGGAACGTCCCGTCGGCGCTGCCGGTCCACTCGACCGCAGGCCCGCCCCGTGCGCTCCGCGAGCGGATGACGATCGTGTCGGCCACCATGAAGCAGCTCAGCAGGCCGATGCCGAACTGCCCGAGATAGTCGCTGCGAGGGAGGTCGAAGATGTCGCGTTTCGAGCTGCGTCCGACCGTCGCGAGGAGGTCGGCGACCTCTGCGGCGGTGAGGCCGACGCCGTCGTCGCGCAGGACGAACTCGCCCGAGGCGTCCGTCAGCGGGCTGATGCGGATGCGCCCGCCCCCGCCGTCGACCTCTCGACGGGCGGTGATGGCGTCGCGGGCGTTCTGGAGGAGCTCGCGCAGGTACACCCGCGGGCTCGAGTAGATGTGACGGCTGAGGAGGTCGACGACCCCGCGCAGATCCACCTGGAACTGCTGCACATCAGCGCTCATCACATCGCCTCCTCTTGACCCGCCCGCCGAGCCTAACAACAAGCCCCGTGCCCGGCCCGGTTCGGCAGCACGCGACGGATGCCGTATGCTGGATGAGCAGTTGTTGTCTGCATTCTTTCGCCGTGCCCCGGGTCTCTCGATCCGGCAGGGTGGCAGGATGGAGACGACACCCCGAGACCTTCCGGTCTCTAGGGCGGTAGCTCAATTGGCAGAGCAGCGGTCTCCAAAACCGCAGGTTGCAGGTTCGATTCCTGTCCGCCCTGCGCGTCAGCGCAACGCTGACACACGAAAGGTACATTCAGGATGGATCAGGACGAACCGCGCGGCGACGTCGTCGCGGCCGCTGCCACCCGAGAGAAGAACGGCAATGCCTTCTCCCGGTTCTTCGGGGGCATCGCCCTGTTCATCCGTCAGGTCATCGCAGAGCTCCGCAAGGTCGTCACCCCGACGCGCAAGGAGCTGGTCAAGTTCACCGCGGTGGTGCTCGTCTTCGTTCTGATCGTCATGGGCATCGTCTACGGACTGGACACCTTGTTCGCGTGGTTGACGCACATCGTGTTCGGAGTTCCGGGCGCCTGACGCCCTCCGCGGCCTCGGCTGCAGTGATTGGAAAGAAGCAACGTGTCTGAACGATATTCCGACGACGCCGACTGGGCGACCGCTGCCGAGCAGTCCAGCGAGGAGGACGAGGCTCAGGAGGGCAACGTCCTGGCCGCTGAGGAGTTCTCGGCCACCTCGGCCGAGCACGTCGCGCTGCACGTCGAAGACGTCGACGGCGAGGACGACGACGCGCAGGACGACACCATCGACATCGACATCGACGACCCGGAGGCGGACGCGATCGTGAACGACGCTCTCAACCTGGACGAAGCGGCTGAGTCTGAGGCTGCCGCTGAGGTCCTCAACGATTCCGTGGCCGAAGAGGCCGCAGACCTCGAGGCGGCCGCGGCCGACGAGGTCACCCCCTACGACGGTCCCGACGTGAACGGTGACGAAGACGCCGAAGGCGACTCCGCCGAGTCCGACGAGGACGACTCCGAGGAGGACCCGTACGAGGCGTTCCGCCTCGACCTGCGGATGCTCCCGGGCAAGTGGTACGTCATCCACTCGTACGCGGGCTTCGAGCGCAAGGTCAAGGCGAACATCGAGCAGCGCAAGTCGACGCTCGAGGTCGAGGACGAGATCTACCAGGTCGAGGTCCCGATGGAGGACGTCGTCGAGATCAAGAACGGCCAGCGCAAGATGGTCACCCGCGTGCGCATCCCCGGCTACGTGCTCGTGCGCATGGAGCTCACGGAGGACACCTGGTCGGTCGTCCGCCACACGCCCGGCGTCACCGGCTTCGTGGGCAACGCCCACAACCCGACGCCGCTGCGCTTCGAAGAGGCCTTCAACATGCTGAAGTCCCTCGTCGAGGTCAAGGACGTCCCGACCGCCAAGAACATCGCGGCCAAGGGCGGCGTCGCCGTCGCTCGCCCGCTTCCCGCCGAGGTCGACTTCGAGATCGGCGAGACCATCACCATCAAGGAGGGCTCGTTCGCGGGTCTTCCCGGTTCGATCAGCGAGATCAAGCCCGAGAGCGGCAAGCTCACGGTCCTCGTCTCCCTCTTCGAGCGCGAGACCCCGGTCGAGCTGTCGTTCGACCAGGTCACTAAGATGATCTGACACGGATGGGCCACTGAGCCCGTCGAGAAGGCCGTCCCGTTCGGGGCGGCCTTCTCGCATTTCCCGTGAGCGCTCTGATCGGGTAGACTCATCTGGTTTGTGCGATTGCCCGTCTGGGTCCCTGAGCTTGTCGAAGGGCGCACAGGCGACCACGGTCCGGAACCGCCGGATCTGTGGGAGAAGCGGATGCTCCGGCATCCGATTCGATGAAAGGAAAGAGAATGGCACCGAAGAAGAAGGTGACCGGCCTGATCAAGCTTCAGATCAATGCCGGTGCAGCCAACCCGGCGCCGCCGATCGGCCCCGCGCTCGGTCAGCATGGCG
>JAZBLS010000217.1:0-4824 GCA_037033365.1 Actinomycetota bacterium
GCGCCATCATCCTGAGCCTCGCCGTGAGCGTGGTGCTCGGAACCCTCGCCGCCTACCGCCGCGGTCTCGTGACGGATCAGGTCATCCGCGTGGTGACGCTGATCGGGCTGAGTGTGCCGACCTTCTGGCTCGCGCTCGTCAGCTTCTACGTCTTCTTCCTCGAGCTGCGCATCGCGCCGGGCTCCGGCCGCATCTCGCCGTCGATCACCCCGCCGCCCCGCATCACCGGGATGTACACGATCGACTACCTCCTGAACGGCGACAGCGTCGGATTCTTCGACGCCCTCGCGCACCTCGCACTCCCGATCATGGTGCTGTCACTCGTCACGATCGGCTTGCTCACACGGTTCATCCGCACCTCGGTGCTCGAGGTCCTCGGGAGCGACTACGTCCGTGCGGCGAGGGCGAAGGGTCTTCCCGCGATGCGGGTGATCGTGGGCTACGTCCTCCGCGGTGCGTCGCTCCCGATCCTTACCGTCGTCGGCGTCGCGTTCGGGTCACTGCTCTCCGGAACGGTGCTCGTCGAGTCGGTGTTCGCGTGGCCCGGCCTCGGCACCTACGCCTACAACTCCGCCGCAAACCTCGACCTCCCCGGCATCATGGGCGTCGGCCTCGTGGTCGGCGTCATCTACCTCCTCATCAACTTCGTCGTCGATCTGCTCTACGGCGTCCTGGACCCGAGAGTGAGGATCGCATGAGCCGCATCGACTCGGCATCCGGTCCCTGGCGGTTCCGCTTCCGCTGGCCGCGCGCCTGGCGCACGCCCCTCGGCATCATCGGCACGGTCATCGCCGGCGCCTGGGTGATCATCGCCTTCACCGCGCAGTGGTGGGTGCCGTTCGGCCCGAACGCGCAGGTGCTGCCGCGTCTGCAGGAGCCGGGCATCGACACCCTGCTCGGCACCGACGGCAACGGCCGCGACATCTTCTCCCGGCTGATGACGGGCGCGACCGTGAGCCTTCCGCTCGCCCTCATGCTGGTGATCGCCGCGATGATCATCGGGACCGTCATCGGCGCGGTGGCCGGGTACTTCGGCGGCTGGGTCGACGAGACCCTCATGCGCATCACCGACCTGTTCATGGCGTTCCCGACCGTGATCCTCGCGATGGTCGTCGCCGCGTCGCTCGGCCCCTCGCTGTTCAACGCCGTGATCGCGGCGATCGTGGTGTCCTGGCCGCAGTACTCCCGTGTGACGCGCAGCATCGTGCTCGGCCTCCGCGGGCAGAACTACGTGATCGCCGGTCGGCTGCTCGGGCACTCGCCGCTGCGCACCCTGTTCGTCGACATCCTCCCCAACATCGCCGGCCCCATGCTCGTGCTCGCGACGCTCGACATCGGCGCCGCGATCCTCCTGCTCTCCGGACTGTCGTTCCTGGGCCTCGGCGCACAGCCCCCCACCGCGGAGTGGGGCTCCATGATCTCGGCGGCTATGCAGAACTTCGACGCCTGGTGGCTCGGGGTCTTCCCCGGACTCGCGATCCTGACCGTGGTGCTCGCGTTCAACTTCCTCGGCGACGCCATGCGCGACGTGCTCGACCCGACCGCGGAGGTCACGCACGAGAAGCAGGCGGAGCACGTCGCCTCGGCGAAGGGGGCAGCGGCATGACCGCCCCGGCCCCGCAGATCGCTCTGAGCATCCGCGACCTCACGATCGAGATCGGCCGGCCGCTCGTGCACGGCATCTCCCTCGACCTCGAGTCCGGGCGCATCCACGGCCTCGCCGGCGAATCGGGTTCGGGCAAGACGCTCACCGCGCTTGCCGTGCTGGGACTGCTGCCGCGACAGGCGCGCACCGGCGGGTCGATCACCCTCGCCGGTCAGGAGCTGATCGGCCTCGGACGCCGCGGACTCAACCGCATCCGCGGCACGCGCATCGCGATGGTGTTCCAGGACCCGTCGGCATCCCTGCACCCGCAGATCCCGGTCGGCCGACAGCTCACCGACCACATGCGCGTGCACCTCGGGCTCCGCGGCGACGCCGCCAAGGCACGAGCGATCGAGCTGCTCGAGACCGTGCAGGTGCCGAGTCCCGAGGCTGCGCTGAAGCGGTACCCGCACCAGTTCTCCGGTGGACAGCGTCAGCGCATCGCGATCGCCTGCGCGCTGGCATGCGACCCCGAGGTGCTGCTCGCCGACGAGCCGACCACGGCGCTCGACGTCACCGTGCAGGCGGGGATCCTCCGTCTGCTCCGCGACCTCGCGACCGAGCGGCAGCTGGCCGTGCTGCTCGTCACCCACGACCTGGGTGTCATGAGTGCGATCGCCGACGACGTGGCCGTCATGAAGAACGGGCGGATCGTCGAGCGGGCCGACCGCGAGACCCTCTTCCGCTCACCGCAGCACGAGTACACCCGCACGCTGCTCGCGGCCCTTCCCGGCTCGAAGATCGAGACGGAGCAGGGGATCCCGACAGCGGATGCCGACGAAGGGGATGCCGATGAGTGAGGTCGCCGTCCTCGACGCGCAGGATGTCGTGGTGCGCTACCCGGGCAGTCCGCCGGTCGTGGCGGTCGACGGGGTGTCGCTGAGCGTCGCACCGGGGGAGACCGTCGCGCTGGTCGGCGAGTCCGGCAGTGGCAAGTCGAGTCTCGCCCGTGCGGTCGTCGGCATCGAGAAGCTCGCGGGCGGCCAGGTGCTGTTCCGCGATGCCCCGGTGACGCCGCTCGGCATCCGTCGCCGGTCGATCGCACTGACCGGCATCCAGATGGTGTTCCAGGACCCGTCGACCTCCCTGAACCCTCGTCGCCGCGTGGGGGAGCAGATCGCCGACGGCATCGTGACCGCCCGCGCCCGCGGCGCGGCCGGCTCGGAGGTGGGGGAGTGGCTCGAACGCGTGGGGCTGCCCGCCGACGTCGCGACGCGCTTCCCGCATCAGTTCTCCGGAGGGCAGAAGCAGCGCATCGCGATCGCCCGTGCGCTCGCCGCCCGGCCGTCGCTGCTCGTCGCGGATGAGCCGATCTCGGCCCTGGACGCGTCGACGCAGACCAGTGTCGCCGCCCTCATGCGCGATCTCGTCGCCGAGTCGGGTGCGGGGATGCTCTTCATCTCGCACGACCTCGCGGTCGTGCGGCGCATCGCTGACCGCACGTTCGTGATGTTCGCGGGGCGGGTGCTCGAGTCGGGGCCGACCGACCAGGTGTGGGCCGCTCCCCGGCATCCGTACACCCAGGCGCTCCTCGCGGCGATCCCCGAGCCCGATGGCGCAGGTCGGATTCCCGCCGCGCCGTCCGCGAACGAGCGGGTCGTGTGGTCGGAGATCCCTCCCTTCGTTCACTGAGGCCCTTTTCGGGCACCCTGTCGGGCGGACTTCTCGCTGATGGGCGGATGGATGCCGCAGCATCCGTCCGCCCATCGCGGAGATCTCCGCCCCACGACGTGGCCGTCGCACCTTCGCATTCAGGTCGCACGGATGCCGCGCATCTCTGCGACCTCCGCGCGAATCTGCGACGCAGCGCGTCAGATCAGATCAGAGGGGCGCGACGATGTCCTGCGCGACGTCCCATTCGGTGACCTCCAGCGAGGTGTCGATCTGCTGGCCCGCGGCCTCGGTGGTGCCGCTCGTCGCGAGCACGACGTAGTCCTTCGTCACCTCGAACACGACGTCGACCGCGACACCCTGCGCCTCGGACGTGCCGGTCAGGATGTACACGTCCTGACCGAGACGCGTGCCGGTCCCGGTGACGGTGAACTCGCCCGTGAGGGCACCGGCTGCGGTCGCGGGGTCGGTGTCGGCAGCGGTGGCCGCGCCGTTGCTGAGCGCCGCGATCATCGGGTCGGACGAGTTCGGGTCGGCGACCTGCCACTCGCTCGTGGCGGACTTCACCCAGGCTTCGTCGCCGATCACGATCAGCGACCCGATCGGCGTGATGGTCTCGACGGCATCCGTCTCGGGGTTGAAGCGGGCCGTGGTCTCCATGCCCAGGATGGAGGTCTTGGCCGCGTAGCCGGCCGTGTCGGTCATCGCCTCGGTGATGCAGGCGCCGAGCGCCGGACCGTCGACGGTCGCGCCCTCGCTCAGCTCGGGGCAGTCCGACTCGGGCGCAGTGGTCTGCTCCTCGGTCGCTGCGGGCTTGTCGTCCTTCGGCTCTTCGGCAGCAGGTGCCGAACACCCGGTGAGCAGCACGGCGGCGGTCAGGATGAGACCGACACCCCATTTCTTGACGCGCATGGCGTTCCCCCTCTTCGGTCGTCGCGATGAGTCTCACCGCACAGGTATTCCACCATGCCAACCCCGATCGGAAGAGCACGCGGGCAGTCCGCAGGAATCTCCGCTAGACTGTCGAGGTTGTCTGCTCTCTGGCGTCCAATCGGGATTCCACGAGCGGATGACGTGCACACACCCTCCTGCTTCCGGGAAAGCCCCGGAAGCCGTTCTAGTCCGAAGGAGGTGGGTAAGTGACGCACCAGTACGAACTCATGGTCATTCTGACCCCCGAGATCGACGAGCGCCAGGTCGCTCCTACGCTCGACAAGTTCCTCAAGGTCATCACCAACGATGGCGGTTCGATCGACAAGGTCGACGTGTGGGGCAAGCGCCGTTTCGCCTACGAGATCCAGAAGAAGACCGAGGGCATCTACGCCGTCGTCAACTTCACGGCGACCAGCGAGGCCACGCAGGAGCTCGACCGTCAGCTCAAGCTCAACGAGCAGATCATGCGCACCAAGGTCCTTCGTGCAGAAGAGGCTCAGGCGATGATCGCTTCCGAGGCCAAGCGCTCCGAAGAGAAGGCTGCCCGCAAGGCCGCCAAGGCTGCGAAGGCCTGAGTTCCATGGCCGGCGAAACAGTCATCACCGTGGTGGGAAACCTCACGGCCGACCCCGAGC
>JAZBLS010000218.1:0-4799 GCA_037033365.1 Actinomycetota bacterium
TCGACATCGACCCCGACGTGCTCTTCGTGCAGGACGACCGCATCATCACGAGCGCAGGGACGGCGGCCGGGATCGACGCGTGCCTGCACCTCCTGCGCCAGGAGCTGGGCGCCGAGCTCACGAACCGCATCGCCCGACGCATGGTCGTGCCTCCGCAGCGCGACGGTGGTCAGGCGCAGTTCATCGATCGTCCGATCCCCGTCGTCCCGAACGACTCGCTGGCCGGCGTCGCTGATTGGGCGGTCGAGCACCTCCGAGACGACCTCGGCGTCGAGCAGCTCGCGGCTCGCGCGCTCATGTCGCCGCGCACGTTCGCACGACGGTTCAAGGCGGAGTACGGCGCGACCCCTGCGGCCTGGCTCGCCCGCCAGCGGGTGCTCCATGCGCAACGGATGCTGGAGCGCAGCGACCTGTCGCTCGAGCAGATCGCGGATGAGTCGGGGTTCGGCTCCGCCGCCGTGCTGCGTCAGAACTTCTCCCGTGTGCTGGGCACGACGCCGACGGCCTACCGCGCGCGCTTCTCGTGCGCGACGGACGCGGAGTCCCCCGCCGCCTGACCCGAGCCCCGGCGCCCAAGACCGTCTATTCATGCCATATGACACAAACAGAGGTCTGTTTCTGCCGTTCGGCACAAATAGACGGGTTCTGCCGGCTCAGTGGCCCCAGTGCGCGGGGCTCGGCAGCGCCCGGTACTCGACGTCCACGGCATCCGCTCCGACCGCCGCTGTGCAGTAGAGGAGCGACTGCGTCGGGTACCCGTGGGGGCGGTTGTCGCGGATGATCGCGCGGTCGTCCTCGGGGTCGAGCTGCGCCGACTGCGCGAGGAGCTCCGTCCACTCGGCGGCCCAGTCGGCGCTGTCCGCCGTCGGTCCCAGCGCGCGGAACTCGGGCAGCCACGTCGCGATGCGCGGTGTCTCCGCGTCGTCGAGGTCGTCGTGTGCGATCATGTGCGTGCCCTGCGCGATCGGGGTCTCGCGCAGCTCGGCACCGTCCCAGCTCAGCACCCGCGCGCCCTCCGGCCCCACCTCGAGCAGGTTGAACCCGTGCATCGGCAGCGGCGCCTGCGGCGAGCGTCCGCTGACCGACTCCAGCGCGAGTGAACCGCGCGAGAGTGCGCGATCGTCCGCGAGGTCGACGACGTCCGCACGGTTCAGGAGCACGGCCAGGCGGCGCTCCGCCGGGTTCACGGCGAGCCAGGCTCCGCCGGCCCGCCGGTCGCGGATGCCCGATACGCCGGGATACTGTTCGGGCCACCATTCGCCCAGCGCATCCCACTCCCGCTGCGGGTCCTCATCGCGGACCGCGAGCAGCCTCGCGGTCCCTGCATCCTCGACATCGATCACCACGGTGCACACCCTGACGAGTCTAGGGACCGGATGCTGGGGCAGAATCGAAGCGTGAACATCGTCGTCGGAGTTACGGGTGGAATCGCGGCCTACAAGACAGTGCACCTCGTGCGGCTGCTGACCAAGGCGGGACACGACGTCACCGTCGTGCCCACGGCGGACGCCCTGCGCTTCGTCGGGACGCCGACGTGGGAGGCGCTGAGCCGCAACCCGGTGACGACGAGCGTCCACGACGACGTGGCGCGCGTGCGTCACGTCGCGCTCGGGCAGAACGCCGACCTCGTGATCGTGGCGCCGGCCACCGCCAACACGATCGCGAAGATCACGGCCGGCATCGCCGATGACCTGCTCGGCACCACGATCCTCGCGACCGAGGCGCCCGTGCTCCTCGCGCCCGCCATGCACTCCGAGATGTGGCGGAACGCGGCGACGCAGGCGAACATCGCCACCCTGACCGGTCGGGGCGTGCACCTCGTCGGTCCCGCCGACGGCGAGCTCGCCGGCGGCGACAGCGGACCGGGACGCATGGTCGAGCCGGAGCAGATCTTCGACGCGGCGACGGCTCTGCTCGCGCCCCAGGATCTCGCGGGGCTGCGCGTCGCGATCTCGGCGGGTGGCACGCGCGAGCCGATCGATCCCGTGCGGTTCCTCGGGAACCGGTCGAGCGGGCGACAGGGCATCGCCCTCGCCGCAGAGGCGGCAGCCCGCGGCGCGGAGGTGACGGTGGTCGCGGCGAACGTCTCCGCCGACGTGCTGGCCGGCGCGCGGCATCCGTCCGTCCGGGTCGTGCCCGCAGGAACGGCCGCAGACCTCGCGACGGCGATGAAGGATGCCGCCGCCGTCGCCGACGTGGTCCTCATGGCCGCGGCCGTGGCGGACTACCGCCCCGCGACCGTCTCGGACCAGAAGCTCACGAAGGAACAGGGCCTGCTGACACGAATCGACCTCGTGGAGAACGAGGACGTGGTCGCCGCGCTCGCCGCGGCACGCTCGGCGGGGGAGGCGCCCGAGGGGCAGATCATCGTCGCGTTCGCGGCCGAGACGTCCACGGATGCCGAGGCGCGGCGGGATCGCGCTCGACGCAAGCGCGAGAGGAAGGGCGTCGACCTCCTCGCCGTGAACCTCGCGGATGCCGAGCACGGATTCGAGCGCCCGGACAACAGCGTCGAGGTGATCGGGGAGGGCGGAGCCGTCGTGGCCGTCTCCGCGGGGTCGAAGCGCGAGGTCGCCCGGGCCATCATGGACGCGGTGACCGGACTGCGGTAAACTTGAGTCACGTCCACTCAAGTTTGCGAAGTGGGCGTCCCAGACCATGAAGGAGACCTCCAGGAGGAGCGATGCCAGGCCCGCAGCCCACCCCCCAGAACGACGACCAGCAGTCCGCCCTCGAGCAGTTCGGCATCAACCTGACCGATCGCGCCCGCGAGGGCAAACTCGACCCGGTGATCGGCCGAGACAGTGAGATCCGCCGCGTCAGCCAGGTGCTGACCCGCCGCACGAAGAACAACCCCGTGCTGATCGGCGAGCCGGGCGTCGGCAAGACGGCTGTCGTCGAGGGGCTCGCACAGCGCATCGTCGCGGGCGACGTGGCCGAGTCGCTCAAGGACAAGGAGCTGGTGTCGCTCGACATCTCCGCCCTCGTCGCCGGTGCCATGTACCGCGGCCAGTTCGAGGAGCGGCTCAAGAGCGTGCTCAAGGAGATCACCGAGTCCGACGGCCGGATCATCACGTTCATCGACGAGCTGCACGTGCTCATGGGTGCGGGCGGTGGTGAGGGCTCCGTCGCGGCGTCGAACATGCTGAAGCCCATGCTCGCCCGCGGCGAGCTGCGCCTGATCGGTGCGACGACCCTCAACGAGTACCGCGAGTTCATCGAGAAGGATGCCGCGCTCGAGCGCCGATTCCAGCAGGTGTACGTCGGCGAGCCGACCGTGGAGGACACGATCGCGATCCTCCGCGGCCTCAAGGGCCGGTACGAGGCGCACCACGGGGTGACGATCTCCGACAGTGCGCTCGTCGCGGCCGCCGCGCTCTCGAACCGCTACCTCCCCGCTCGGCAGCTGCCGGACAAGGCGATCGACCTGATCGACGAGTCGATGTCGCGGCTGAAGATGGAGATCGACTCCTCGCCGGTCGAGATCGACCAGCTGAAGCGCCAGGTCGACCGGATGAAGCTCGAGGAGCTCGCGCTCAAGCGCGAGAAGGACGCCGCGTCGAAGGAGCGCCTCAGCGCGCTGCGCGAACAGCTCGTCGGCATGGAGGCGCAGCTCGCGGAACTCGAGGCACGCTGGGCCCGCGAGCGTCAGGGCCTCAACCGGGTCGGCGATCTCAAGAAGCAGCTCGACGATGCGGTGACGCAGCGCGACCTCGCGATGCGCAACGCCGACTACACGCGCGCATCCAAGCTCGAGTACGAGACCATCAAGCGTCTCGAGCGCGACATCGCGGAGGCCGAGCAGGCCGAGGCCGCCGTGTCGGACGAGGGCCGCATGGTCAACGAGCAGGTCACCGACGAGGACATCGCCGCCGTCATCGCGGCATGGACCGGCATCCCCGTCGGTCGGCTGCTGCAGGGCGAGAGTGAGCGGCTGCTGCACCTCGAATCCGAGCTCGGCAGGCGCCTGATCGGGCAGAAGGACGCCGTCAAGGCGGTGTCGGATGCCGTGCGGCGCTCGCGCGCCGGGATCAGCGACCCCGGGCGGCCGACCGGTTCGTTCCTCTTCCTCGGTCCGACCGGTGTCGGCAAGACCGAGCTCGCCAAGGCGCTGGCCGACTTCCTCTTCGACGACGAGCGCGCCATGGTGCGCATCGACATGTCGGAGTACGGCGAGAAGCACTCGGTCTCGCGCCTGGTCGGCGCCCCTCCCGGGTACGTCGGCTACGAGCAGGGCGGTCAGCTGACCGAGGCCGTGCGTCGCCGTCCGTACAGCGTCGTGCTGCTGGACGAGGTCGAGAAGGCGCATCCGGAGGTCTTCGACGTCCTGCTGCAGGTGCTCGACGACGGGCGTCTGACCGACGGTCAGGGCCGCACGGTCGACTTCTCCAACGTCATCCTGATCCTCACGTCCAACCTCGGCTCGCCGATACTCATCGATCCGACCCTCTCGGTCGACGTGAAGCGCGAACAGGTCATGGCGCTCGTGCGTCAGGCGTTCCGTCCGGAGTTCCTGAACCGTCTCGACGACATCGTGATGTTCCAGGCGCTCAGTGAGGACGACCTCGCGCAGATCGTCGAGCTGTCGATCGATCAGCTGCACGATCGGCTCCGCGACCGCAGGCTCACGCTCGCCGTCACGCCGGACGCGCGGGCCTGGCTCGCCGAGCGGGGTTACGACCCGATGTTCGGCGCGCGACCGCTGCGCAGGCTCATCCAGACCGAGGTGCAGAACAAGCTCGCCACGGCGCTGCTGTCGGGCGGCGTGCACGACGGAGACAACGTGCGCGTGGACGTGG
>JAZBLS010000219.1:0-4775 GCA_037033365.1 Actinomycetota bacterium
GGGCCCTTCGAGACGGTCGTCAGCGCTTGCCGGCGATCTGGCGACCGACGATCTCGCGCATGATCTCGTTCGTGCCTCCGTAGATGCGGTGCACGCGCGCGTCGAGGAACGCGCGGGCGATCGGATACTCGGTGATGTAGCCGTAGCCGCCGTGCAGCTGCACTCCTGCGTCGAGCACCTCCCACTCGCGCTCGGTCGCCCAGAACTTGACCTTGGCGGCCTCCTCGGCCGACAGCTTGCCCTGCGAGTAGGCGAGCAGCGCGCGGTCGACATAGGCCCAGAGCGCGTCGACGGTCGTAGCCATGTCGGCGATCGCGAAGCGGGAGTTCTGGAAGTCGATGATGCGCTCCCCGAAGGCCTCACGGTCCTTCGTGTACGCGACGGTCCAGTCGAGGGCGGCCTGGGCGGCAGCGGCTCCGGCCACGCCGATCGACAGGCGCTCGAGCGGCAGGTTCATCATGAGCTGGACGAAGCCCTTGCCCTCGGAACCTCCGATGAGGTTCTCGTCCGGCACGAAGACGTCGCTGAACGACAGCTCGGCGGTGTCGTGACCCTGGAAGCCCATCTTGTGCAGCTTCTTGCCGTGGTCGAAGCCGTCCATGCCGTTCTCGATCAGCACGAGGCTGAACGCGTCGGGCCGGTTGCCCTCACCGGTCTTGACGAAGGTCACGACCAGGTCGGCCGTGGCACCGGAGGAGATGAAGGTCTTCGCACCGTTGACGATGTAGCCGCCCTCGGTCTTCTTGGCTGTGGTCTTGATGCCGCGGAGGTCGGAGCCGGCTCCGGGCTCCGTCATCGCGAGGGCGCCGATGACCTCGCCCGTGGCCATGCGGGGCAGCCACTTCTCCTTCTGCTCCTGCGTGCCCATGTGGACGAGGTACGGAACGGCCAGATCGTCCTGGATGCCGAACGCACCGGCGAGCGACCCGGCGCCCGCGGCGATGACCTCTTCGTTCACGACCGCGCGGAAGCGGTAGTCCTGGAGCATGCCCGCGCCACCGAATTCCTCGGGAACGGAGAGCCCGATGATCCCGGCCTCACCCGCGGCGAGCATGGTCGCGCGGTCGACCTCGCCGTCGGCATCCCACTTCTCGATGGCCTCGTGCGTGACGTGGCGCTTGACGAAATCCTTGACGAGGTCGCGGAATGCCTCGTGATCCTCTTCGTAGATGTCGCGTTCCATGGCGTCCTCCCGAACGTGTCGTGCGTCTTTGCTCCGGCGAGTCTATGCCGGGGGACGGACGTCGGGACAGTCGATTGTGAGAATGCATCCCACTTTCAGTGGGACTGGGTACCGCGATTGTCGGATGCCGCCAGCCGGCCGTTCCGCGCTCGATCACCCGGGGTAGTCGGGGGCCGCCGGGAGTCCGAAGAACTCCTCCAGCGTGTGGAATCCGCCGTGGTGATAGGCCGCCGCCAGCTCGCGCCCGACATAGCGGACATGCCACGGCTCGGGCTTGTAACCGGTGATGCCGGACCCGACCTGCTCGTAGCGGACGATGAACCCGTACTCCCAGGCGTTCGCCGCCACCCAGGCACCCTGCGGGGTCGCGCCGAACGCCTCGATCTCGCCGCAGGCCGGATCGCACGCGACGAGGTCGAGGGCGAGCCCGGTCTGGTGCTCGCTGTGTCCGGCGCGCGCCGACGCGGCATCCGCATCGGCCTGCCCGCTGTCGCGGACGTGCGTGTCGTGCGTCTCGACCTGCAGGTCGTAGGAGCGGTAGCCGTTGTTGGCACCGATGGTTCCCGCGCCCTCCGCTGCGGCTGCGGACGCGAGCTCTCCGACGGCCGCAGCCGCGTCGGAACGCGCCTGGCCGGAGCGCGTCGTCGTCGGCAGCGGGATGTCGGCGAGCGACGAGGGCGCGAACGTGATCGGCGCGAGTGGGCGGGCCTTGTTCACGACCACCCAGGCGTGCGATGGGTCGTCGAGCGCGACGCACGGGGCATTGCCCGCGACGACGGCCGCGCGGAAGCTCTCGCCCCCGCCGAACCCGGCGATGATCGCCGCGTCGTCGGCCACCGTGATCGCCTCGAGGACGACCGGCTCCGAGCACGGGTCCGCCGCGGTCGTGGCGCCGACCTGGACGCCAGGCACCTCCTGCACGACGACGGGTTCGGGCAGCGCGGTTTCGTGCGACGCCGACGTCGCGATGGGCGCGCCGGCGATCGACAGGAGGATGCCGATGGCAGTCACCGCGAGCCCGATCGGCAGAGCGGGACCACTGATCGGGGAGCGCGGCGCCGCATGCTGAGGCTGCGGCGCGAGGGTCATGCATCTATTGTCCCTTAAGTCGATTAGAACACAGTTCCCCTCCCGGTTGACACGAGTATCGTCTTTATGTTCGAATTACGGAATGAGATGGCAGGGGCAGAAGGTCGGCGATGTCGACGCCGCAGCTCTGCCCGGGCTCGAGGAACGGTCGAGCGTGCTCCGCACGGTCACGACGCCCGAGTTCGCAGGGATGACGTTCCACGAGGTGCTGTCGAAGTCGGCGCTGAACCACGTGCCGGGCGCATCGCGCATGCCGTTCTCGTGGACGATCAACCCCTACCGGGGCTGCAGTCATGCCTGCGTCTATTGCGTCTCCCCCGACACTCTCGTGCTGTGCGGTGATGGTCGGCAACGCCCGTTGAGTGCACTCGAGATCGGGGACGAGATCATCGGCACTGAGCGTCAGGGCTCATATCGCCGATACGTGCGCACGACGATCACCGCGAAGTGGACGACGGTCAAGGCGGCCTACCGCATCACCCTCGCAGACGGGACGGAGATCGTCGCGAGCGGGGACCACCGATTCCTGTCCGATCGTGGGTGGAAGCACGTCGTGGACGGGGAGTCCGGCCAGCGGCCGCATCTCACGACGAACTACCGACTGATGGGGTTCGGCGTCGGAAAGGCAGGCGCCTCGGTCGACGGCACCGCGGTCAAGAGCGTCGCGGATCTTCGCGTCGTGAGCATCGAGCCCCTTGACGGTGACCGCGAGCTGCTCGACATCACGACCGGCACCGGCGATTTCATCGCGAACGGCGTCATCAGCCACAACTGCTTCGCCCGCGGAACGCACGAGTACCTCGACCTTGACGGCGGTGCGGACTTCGACTCCCAGATCGTCGTGAAGACCAACGTCGTCGAAGTCCTGGAGCGCGAGTTGCGCAAGGGCAGCTGGCAGCACGAGACCGTCGCGCTCGGGACCAACACCGATCCGTACCAGCGTGCAGAGGGCCGCTACAAGCTGATGCCGGGCATAATCGAGGCCCTCGCTGCCTCGGGAACGCCGTTGTCGATCCTCACCAAGGGCACGTTGATCCGCCGCGACATCCCGCTGCTGGTGAAGGCCGCGCAGCGCGTTCCCGTCGACGTGCAGATGTCGATCGCGATGTACGACGACGAGCTGCAGAAGGCGATCGAACCGGGCACGCCGACCACGCAGGCCCGGCTCGACACGGTGCGGGCGCTGACGGATGCCGGCTTCCCCGTGACCGTGTTCCTGATGCCGATCATGCCCCACATGACCGACTCGGTCGACGCGATCGACACGGCACTGCGGCGCATCAAGGAGGCCGGAGCGCGGCGCGTGATCTACGGAGCGCTGCACCTGCGGGCCGGCGTCAAACCGTGGTTCTTCCAGTGGCTCGGCGAGTACCGCCCCGACCTGCTGTCGTCCTACCGCGGTCTGTATCCCGGAGTCTCGGCCGAAGTCCCGAAGGGCTACCGCCAGTGGCTCGCCAAGCGCACCCGTCCGCTCATCCGGCTGCACGGACTCGACGGTCGTGATGAGGAGGAGACCTATCCGGTGCGTGGGATGCGACCGGCGTTCGCCCCGTCGACGCCGACTCCGTCCGCGTCCGCGCAGCCGATGCTCTTCTGACGACGTCCGGCGGCATCGCCGTGTACGCCTAGGCTCGGAGTATGGCGACCGGCTCGACAATCCACACGTTCGACGTGCAGCTCGCGGACACGGATCGAGGCGTCTACGAGGACTACTCGCTGCGTGCCGCGCGGCATCCGTCCGAGACCGACGCGTACATGCTCACGCGCGTGCTCGCCTACGGGCTCGAGTTCGCCGAGGGCATCGCGTTCGGCGGCACCGTCTCGTCGACCGAGGAGCCCGCGGTCCTCGTGCGCGACCTGACCGGCAGCATCACGGCATGGATCGAGGTCGGAGGACCGGATGCCGAGCGACTGCACTACGCGAGCCGCCTCGCCGAGCGGACCGTCGTCTACACGCACCGCGATCCCGCCAAGGTCATGGCGCAGTGGGCGGACAAGCGCATCCACCGCTCCGAGGACATCCGCGTCTACAGCTTCGACCCCGGCTTCATCGACTCGGCCGCGCCCCTCATCGAGCGCCGCAACACCATGACGATCACGGTCACCGAGGGCACGCTGTACCTCGACCTCAACGGCACGAGCCTGGCGACCGCGATCCACGAGCACGAGCTCGGCTGACGCGCGCTTCCGTGCGCCCCGGCCGACCGTGACCTCGGTCGTCCCGGTCCTCCGGGTCGCCCGGATGCGGGGCCGTTTAGACATCCGAAACTAGCGGATGCGGTGCACTTCTGACCCCGCACCCCGCCGCCCATCGGTGCAGGGTCGATTTCGCACCCGAACCGGCCGGATGCGGTGCACTTTCGACCCCGCACCCCGTAGCGGTGCGTTTCTGACCTCGCACCCCCAGCGGTGCGTTTCTGACCCCGCAGCACCACCTTTCGCGCGTGCGGGGTCGATTTCGCACCCGAAACCAGCGGATGCCGTGCACATCCGGCCCCACACC
>JAZBLS010000220.1:0-4718 GCA_037033365.1 Actinomycetota bacterium
ATCGCTCGGTCGCACGTGGATCTCGTTCATCGACCCGTGATGCGGTTGCGCGAGGGCGAACACGATCACGTCGGCCATGTCCTCCGCCCGCAGAGTGCGCATCGAGTCGCCGATGCCTGCCGCGAGGTCGCGCATCACGGGGTCAGTGATGTGGTCGGTGAGCTCGGTGGTCACGAATCCGGGCTCCACGACCACGACCCGCACGCCTCGTTCCGTGACCTCCTGCCGGAGGGACTCCGCGAAGGCGGTGATGCCGAACTTGGTGGCCGCGTATGCGCCGCTCCCCGCCGAGGCGATGCGGCCGGAGGTCAAGGAGATCTGGATCACCGACCCCCGGCTCTCCAGCAGATGAGGAAGGGCCGCGTGGACCATGAGCATCGAGCCGAGCAGGTTCGTCTCGATCATCCGCACCCACTCTCTCGTGTCAGCGCCCTGCACCATGCCCGCCAGCATGAGGCCCGCGTTGTTCACCAGCGCGTCCAGGCGGCCGAAGTGCGCGACCGTGGCGTCGACCGCGGCGATCACCGACTCCTCATCCGTCACGTCGAGTTCGATCGCGAGCATCGGTCCAGGGGCCCCGGCCGCCAGTGATACCAACTGCTCCATGCGCCGCCCTGCGGCGACGACCTTCGCGCCCGCCCCGGACAGGGCGAGCGCGGTGGCGCGTCCGATGCCGGACGACGCTCCGGTGACGAGAACCACCGTGTCGCGGACTGTGTCGTTCATGCGTGTCTCCTGATCTCCGGCGTCACGCCCGTCGGTTGTCGACCGGGTCGGAGGGCGCCCTCTTCTGTGACCGGCGCGGAACGACGGATGTGACATCAGGCGCCAGAGAGCAGATGCCGTCACGGCCGACCCCCCTGGCCGGTCATCCCTGAGAGACGGTGGCGAAGGTCGTCCGCCGTCGTGGAGAAGGAGGAGTCATGAGCGCGATCGGCAGGAGCAGAGCCGGCACGGAGACCGAGGGAGCACGCTGATGGCCGAGGCGTCGGACGACGCGGTCCTTCACGGCGCCCTCGGGAGCGAGCTGTTCGGCCTGCAGGCGATCGCAGCCTCGACGATCAGCGAGGCGGGAACACGGTCGACGATCTACCTGTCGACGCTGTCGAGCGGTCTCGTCGCGCTCGGGTTCGCGGGGAACTCCCCGGCTCTGCTCGTCACACTCGTGTTCACGGTGCTGCCGACGGTCTTCATGCTCGGTTGGTTCACGGTGGTGCGCCTCGTCGACACGAGCGTCGAGAACATCACGGTCCGTCATCGGATGGCGCGGATCCGCGAGTACTTCGCGTCGATGCATCCGCGCGGACCCGAACTCATCCCGCGCGATGATCCGCACACCGGAGAGCTGGGAGTCCGGTACGCGCGCACCTCGTTCCTGTTCACGATGGCGAGCATGATCGCTGCGGTGAACTCGGTGCTGGGCGGTGCGCTCGTCGCTCTCCTCCTGCTCTTCGGGATCGGCGCGCCGACCCTGCTCTCGCAGCTCGTCGGAGTGATCGTCGGGCTCGTTCTGCTGGCCTCGACGCTGAGTTACGAGCGCAGGCGGATCCGCACCGCCAACGCCGCCTGAAAGAGATCCTCGGATCGGTGTCACACATCGACGAGCTGCACTGTCAGTACTTCTGAGAGGTGCGTCGCGCGCGAGTGCGCGGGCTCCGGAACGGAGAGGGCGAGATGCGGATCGTCGTATTGGGCGGAACCGGGCAGGTCGGTCGAATGGTCGTGCGGAGACTCGAGCGCAGGGCGCAGGCCGTCGTGGTCGCCTCCCCGAGCAGCGGGGTGGACGCGCGGTCGGGACAGGGCCTCGACGCCGCGCTCGAGTACGCGGATGCCGTGATCGACGCGACCAATGCCCCTGACCTCTCGGGGCCGGCAGCGCGGGCCTTCTTCGCCGAGACGACGTCGAGGGTGCTCGATGCCGAGGCTCGCGCGGGTGTGGCGCATCACGTCGTGCTCTCGATCGTCGGCGCCGACCACTCCCACGATGACGGGTACTTCGCCGCGAAGGGCGCTCAGGAGAACGCGGTCGCTGATGGCCCCGTCGCACACTCGATCCTGCGGGCGACGCAGTTCTTCGACTTCGCGCGCACGATCGCCGGGTGGAACACCGAGAACGACACGGTCCGGCTGCCGGCGAAGTCCGTGCAGCCCGTCGCCGCATCGGATGTGGCCGACGCCCTGGTCGAGCTCGCACTGGGTACGCCGACGGGCGCGGCGGTCGACATGGGCGGGCCCGAGCGCATGAGCCTCCCGGACTTCGTGAACCGGGTGCTGCGCATCGACAACGATCCCCGCTACGTGGTGGCAGACGACGACATCGAGCCGGTCGGATTCAATCTCGCCGGTGACCTCCTCCTGCCGCGCGAACCTTTGCGACTCGCACCCACGAGTCTGGACGCTTGGGTGCACGCCGAAGGGCAGCGGAAGCTTGCCGGAGCGCGCTGAGGCAGTGGAGAGTATGGATGTGAGCTCGACGAGCGACGGCGAACAGCACGACGGCGGCCTGGAGGCCGCGGTGGAGGTGTTCGCCGCGCAGCGCCGCCGTCTGTTCGGCATCGCCTATAGGATGCTCGGCTCGGTGGCCGATGCGGAGGACATCGTGCAGGACACGTGGATCCGGTGGCAGAACACCGACCGCGCGCAGGTGCAGGAGCCTGCAGCGTTCCTCGCGACGATCGCCACGCGACTGTCGATCAACGTCCTGCAGTCGGCGCATGCCAAGCGTGAGACATACATCGGCCCCTGGCTGCCCGAACCGGTCAACACCGACGATGACCCCGCGCTCGGCGCCGAGCGCGCCGAGGCGCTGCAGTTCGCGATCCTGTTGACGCTCGAGAAGCTCACGCCCACCGAGCGCGCGGCGTACATCCTGCGCGAGGCGTTCGACTACCCCTACCCGCGCATCGCGGAGGTCATCTCGTCGAGCGTCGTGAGCGCCAGGCAGCTGGTCAGCCGCGCCCGCGCACATCTGTCGTCGGCGAAGCACGTCGAGGTCGAGCCGTCGCACCAGCGGCGCCTTCTCGAGGCCTTCCTCGTGGCGGCGCAGAAGGGCGACGCGCAGGCGCTGGAGAAGCTGTTCGCCGCCGATGTCGTCAGCTACACCGACGGCAACGGCGCCAAGCTCGCCGCGCGTATCCCGGTGATCGGTCGCGGCCGGGTCGCGAAGTTCGTCGCCGCCTTCGCGCACCACTTCTGGACGGGGAAGTCGATCGACTGGGTCGAGGTGAACGGCCAGCCCGCCGCCACCCTGACCGAGGACGGCGAGGTCACCACCATGGTGACGGTGACCACGTCCGCGGAGGGCATCGAGCAGCTCCTCTGGGTCATGAGCCCGCAGAAGCTCGGTCATGTGACCGCGGTCATCGCATGACCCCGAGGAAATACCCGGCGTGGTTGCGCCGGAGACGTCGTGGTGCCGCCGATCGCGTCACCATCGAGGAGTTCGCGATCGCGATGGCGATGGCGGATGCCCGCGGCATCCGCGCCCTGCTGGATGCGGAGGTCATGCTGGTGATCGATGGCGGTGGGCTCGTCCCCACGCCGACGTCGCCGGTCGCGGGATCCGACGCGGCGACTCGCGAGCTGCTGCGCCTGATGAGTCCCGAGACCTCGGTGACCATGGCCTCGATCAACAGCGTGCCGGGCTTCGTTCTCGTGCGCGACGACCTGGTCGTCGGCGCTGTGACCGCCGATATGAGGGCGGGCGCGATGTCGGCGATCTGGGTCATCTGCAACCCCGAGAAGCTCAGGCACTGGAACCGCGGAGGGGCCTGAGCCCCCGGCATCACAGGACGATGTCGGATGCCGAGGAGAGGGCGATCCGCGTCGTCGGGCGTGCGCCTCGACGGGACAGGACGTCGGCGTCGGTGAGGGGGTCGAGGTCCAGTCCCGTGAGCTCGACGATCTCCATCACCGGCACCTGGAAGGTGCGGAACGTCCCGAGCGGCGGAGGCGCGAGCAGGCCCCTCTCGGTGCGCACGAGGTCGGACTGGTCGAGAAGGAACGCCGCGGCGGTCAGACCGTCGGCGGATTGCCACGCGGCGATCTTCCAGAACTGCAGAGGGATCCGGATGCCGCGATAGGGCGGATCGTCGTCGCCGAGCACGGGCGCGGTGAAGACCGAGAGTCGCTGATCGGTGCTCTCGGCGTAGGCGAGGACGTGGTCCTCGAGGCCGAGCCACAGCTCCTTCGACTGATTGAAGCCCGCCGCCTGAGGGGCGGCGTTCGGGTAGAAGAACGTCGCTTCGGAGGCAGCTCTCGCGTCGTCGGCGTCACCCCACCCGGGGTCGCGCCGGCGGACGAGGTGTCCGCGATCGAGGTCGTTGCGCGCGTACACCTCGGCGCCCGTCTGCTCGGCGGCAGGGACGCGCGGGTCGAGGCGCCAGGCGCCGGTGCGTGGGAACTCGCGCATCGTGGCGCCGTCGATGTTGACCGCCGTGACCGCCGCCAGTCGGCGCTCGGGATCGAGCAGCACGGTGAAGCGCGGATAGGCGAGCTCGCGCACCGGCGTCGAGGCCACGGGGAGGGGCAGAGGCGTCGGAAGGAAGTCGAGGTCGTAGCCATCCGTCATACCGACATACTGCCCGTGCCCGCCGACACCGTGCCCGCCGACACCGTGCCCGCGCACCCCGGCTGCCGCCCCGCGCCCCACCCCGACCCACGCCCGACGCCCCACCTGCGCGACGACGCCCCACCTGAGCGACGTCAGCCAGGTGGGG
>JAZBLS010000221.1:0-4695 GCA_037033365.1 Actinomycetota bacterium
AGAGCACGCGCCACCTCGAAGCCGCCTTCGAGTCGTTCGCCCGGCTGTGGTCGTCGCAGCTCACGGCGCAGATCCGCGTCCGCGCGCATCTGGCGTTCGAGAGCGTCGAGCTCGTCTCGTACGAGGAGTACGCCGAGACCCTGCCGACCACGACGGCCATGGTCGCGGGCGCGTTCGCCGGCCGCGACGAGCCGTGCGTCGTCCAGTTCGGGCTCGACAGCGCCCTGCTGTGGGTCGTGCAGATGATGGGTGGGCGCAGCACCGCGCTGCCCGAGGCGCGCACGTTCACCCCCATCGAGCTCGCTCTCGTGCGCAACCTCATGGAGGGCACCTTCGAGCACCTGTACGCGAGTCTCGGCGTGCTGCTGCCCGGCGAGCCGCGCTTCACCGCCGTCCACTACAACCCGCAGTACATGCAGGTGATCGCGGGCTCCGCGCCCGTGATCGTGGCGCGCTTCGCGATGCGGCTCGGCGACACCCAGACCACGGCGACGGTCATGCTCCCGGCATCCGCGGTCGTGGACCGGCTCGCCGCCACCGGCGCGGAGTCGGCCTCCGCGCACTCCGCCGAGCAGACGCTCGAGCAGGTGCGCGACACGCCCCTCGAGATCACCCTGCGGCTCGCCCCGATCACGATCGGGGCCGGCGAGGTGCTGAACCTCGCGCCGGGCGACCTGCTCCGGCTCCCGCATCCCGAGACCAGTCCCTATGAGCTCGTCGCGGGCCGCACGCCGATCGCCCGCGCCACCGCAGGCAGCCGCGGATCGCGGCTGACCTGCATGATCACGACCACCGATGAGGAGAACCACCGATGAGCACCTTCCACGAGACGGCCATCGCGGCGGCGATCGCCGGCCGGCTGCCGTTCGCCTACCCGGTCATCCCCGCACCGTCCAGTGACCCGGGCGCCGTGGGCGACGCCGTGGTCGTGGCCTTCACCGGCAGCCCCGGCGCGCAGATCGCCATCCAGGTCGCCGACCCCTCGCACCTCGAGGACGGTTCGCCGACCGCAGCTCTGACCGATCGTCTGCACCCCGTGTTCGAGGCGGCTGTCGCGGTGCTCGGTACAGGGACGCTCGGCGAGGGCGAGCTCGTGACGGCGGCATCCGCCTTCACCCAGGCCGGCACGCAGGTGTTCGACATGGTCGACGCCGCGGGGAGGACCGCCGCGCGCGTCGCCGTCCGGATCGACGGTGCCCGGGGCACGTCGGCGCCCTCGGGCTCGCAGCGGCTCAGCCGCATCGCGGGCGTCGAGATGGAGCTCGTGGTCGAGATCGGACGCACGCGGATGCCGGTGCGCGACGTGCTCTCGCTCGAGCCGGGCCGCGTGGTCGAGCTGGACAGGGCAGCGGGCTCGCCGGCCGACATCAAGCTGAACGGGCGTCTGATCGGCCACGGCACCGTGGTGGTCGCCGAGGGCGACTTCGCGATCCGCGTCGAGCGGATCCTCGACGGCGCCGAGGTCGGCTGAGTCATGGACGATCTGCTCGTCGCGCTGCGTGCGATCGTCGCGCTGGCCGCCGTGCTCGGGCTGCTCGTCTTCCTGAGCCGCCGACTCCAGAAGGGCCAGGCGAAGGGAAAGAGCCCGCTCGCCTCTCTCGTGCCGAAGAAGCTCGCCACGCTCACGTCGCTCGTGCCGGCGCGCCCGGCAGGTAGGACTCGGCCGCGCCCCGAGAAGATCACGGTGGTCGCGCGTTCGGGGCTGGGCGGAAAGGCCCAGCTCGTCGTGGCGGAGTTCGGCGGCATCCGCTACGTCCTCGGCGTCACCGAGCACGGTGTGAGCGTGGTCGACACGCAGGAGGCGCTGCCCCTCGAGGAGGAGGACGAGCACGCGCATCCGGCCTCCGAGGGGTCCGCGGACGAAGGGCCCGACGACATCGTGGATCGTGCCCTGCGCTCCGTCGCCTGAGTTCGACCGCCTCCGCGGTTACGCGGCGGCACTCCTGTCGCGATAGTGCGGACCGAGCACGGATCGCTCGACATCCCCGGCTACGGATCGGCCACGACACCCTTCTTCGGAGTGCCGCTTGTCCGCATCGGTCCGCGCCATCGCATCGCGTGAGAGCGCGCCCCGCGCCGCTCGGCGCATGTGGGTGCTGCTCGCGGTCGGTCTGGGCGTCGCCGCACTCCTCATCCTCCTGGGGGCCGCCGGAGCGCACGCCGCGACTCCCGGCATCCTGCCGACCGAGCCCGGCGACGGCGAGGGTGTGACGATCAACGGGATCAACGGCACGCCGTCCGACAGCGTCATGACGCTGCTCGGCATCACGGTGCTGAGTGTGGCGCCGGCGCTGCTGCTCATGATGTCGAGCTTCACCAAGATCTTCGTGGTCCTCGCGCTCACCCGGAACGCCCTGTCGCTGCCTTCGATCCCGCCGAACCAGGTGCTGGCGGGGCTCAGCCTCTTTCTGACGCTGTTCATCATGTGGCCGGTGCTCACCGAGATCAACGTCGTCGCCGTGAGCCCCTTCACGGCGGGCGAGGTCGACTTCGGCCGCGCGTTCGAGCTCGCCCAGGAGCCGTTGCGGCAGTGGATGCTGGCGTACACCCGCGAGGAGGACATCGCCCTGATGCACCGTGCGGCGCAGATGGAGAACCCGACGGATCCGTCCGCCATCCCGCTGCAGACGCTGGTGCCCGCCTTCATGATCAGCGAGCTGCGAGCGGCGTTCCTGATCGGGTTCATCATCTTCGTGCCGTTCCTCGTGATCGATCTGGTCGTGGCGAGCGCGCTCATGTCCATGGGCATGATGATGCTCCCGCCGGTCATGATCTCGCTCCCGTTCAAGATCCTGCTGTTCCTCCTGATCGACGGCTGGGGCATGATCATCACGGCACTCGTGCAGTCGTACAGCGGGGGTGGCGGATGACCCCGGAAGCGGTGATCGACATCGGTCAGGCCGCGCTCATCATCGGGGCCAAGCTGTGCGCGCCCCTCCTCATCACGGCTCTCGTCGTCGGCTTCGCGATCTCGCTGCTGCAGTCGATCACCCAGGTGCAAGAGATGACGATCTCCTTCGTGCCGAAGCTCATCGCGGTCGGCATCGCCCTGCTCGTGAGCGGGCACTGGATGATCGCCGAGCTCATCGCGTTCACGAACGAGATGTTCGCGCGCATCCCGTCGCTCCTGAACGGCGGCTGATGAACATCCCCATCGACTTCACGTGGCTCGAGGCGACCGCGCTCGCGTGCGTGCGCATCACCGCGTTCCTCGTGGTGGCGCCGCCCTTCAGCCACGGCACGATCCCGATGCGGATCCGCGCGATGCTCGGGGTCGGGCTGGCGCTGGCGGTCTCCCCGGTGGTGACCGCGGGGTATCAGCGACTCGACACGGGGGCATTCATGCTGGCGCTCGCGGGGCAGGCGCTCACGGGTCTCCTCCTCGGATTCCTCGTGATGGTGCTGTTCAGCGCGATCCAGGGAGCCGGGCACCTCGTCGACACGTTCGGCGGCTTCCAGCTCGCCCAGGCGTACGACCCGGGCATGGCCATCAACGGCGCGCAGTTCACCCGGCTCTTCCAGATGACGGCGATCGTCCTGCTGTTCGCGTCCGACGGCTACCAGCTCGTGCTCGGCGGTCTGTTCCGATCCTTCGACGCCGTGCCCGTGACCGGGATGATCGACCTCGCCGCGCCCGCCGAGGCGCTGGTCGGAGCGGCCGGCCAGATGATGCTGAGCGCCGTGCAGATCGCAGGTCCCCTGCTGATCGTGCTGTTCCTCGCCGACGTCGGCCTCGGCCTCGTGACGCGCGTGGCACCGGCCCTCAACGCGTTCGCGATGGGCTTCCCGATCAAGATCGGTCTCACGCTGCTGCTCGTCGGATTCGTGTACGCGGCGCTGCCCACGGTGGCGGCGGCGATCGCGGAGGATGCGGCGCGGATGCTGCTGGGGGTGACTCCGTGAGCGGGACCGACACCGGCGAACGCACCGAGAGGGCCACCGAGCAGCGGCTCAAGGAGGCCCGGCGCAAGGGACAGATCGGTCGGAGCCAGGACTTCACGGCGTGGGTGTGCATCGCCGCCGCCGCGATCATGGTCGTGCCGACCGTCGCGTCGTCGACCCAGGTGCTGACCGAGCTCTTCCTCGGCGTCACACAGGTCGCGAAGAACCCGACCGACGGGGCGTCGCTCGACGTCCTCGGCAGTGCGATCGCCTCCCTCGGCGGCATCCTCATGCCGATGCTGCTCGTGGTGCTGCTCGCGACGACCGCCACGGCCGTCGCGCAGGGCGGCGTGCACCTGCGCGGGGTGACCATGCGCACCGAGCAGTTCAACCTCGCGTCGGGCATGAAGCGCGTGTTCGGCATGCAGGCCCTGTGGGAGGGCGCGAAGGCCCTGCTGAAGACCGTCGCGATCGGTCTCGCGCTCTGGATCGTCATCTCGGGACTGGTCCCGGTCCTGATGGCCAGTGGCAGCCACAACATCACATGGCTCCTGGAGCAGGCGGCCGGCGGCGCGGTGGCGCTGCTGCAGGTCGCGGTCGTGGTCGGCATCCTGCTGGCCGCGATCGATGTGGCGGTGGTCATGCGGCGCAACCGCAAGCACACGCACATGACGAAGAACGAGGCGAAGGACGAGCACAAGAAGAGCGAGGGCGACCCGCTCGTGCGGTCGCAGCGCCGCTCGCGTCAGCTCGCGATGAGCCGCAACCGCATGATCGCCGCGGTGGCCGACAGCGACGTCGTCCTCGTGAACC
>JAZBLS010000222.1:0-4690 GCA_037033365.1 Actinomycetota bacterium
GCCCCGATCGCGCCGCCGCAGGTCGTGCCGATCGGCGCGCACTCGGCCGTGGTCGACGAGGACTCGGAGCCCACCGATGCCCGCGCGGCGTCCCACCGCACGGAGACCCCGGCGCCGGTCCTGCCCGGGCAGGAGAAGCCGTTGTTCACGGTCGCACCGGCCACCGGTCAGCAGCCCGCGGTCGACGCGCCGACCCCGTCGGAGACCGGTGCGCTCCTGCTGATCTTCGACACGGGCCAGCGGGTTCAGCTCGCCCTGCCGCTCGCCGCCAACCTCGGCCGCGCGCCCGTCGCGAGCTCTCACGACGACCGTCTCGTCGTCGTGACGGATCCTGACTCCTCCGTCTCGAAGACCCATCTCCGCATCGAGCACTCGCGCGGCCGTACCTGGGTCACCGACTTCGGGTCGACAAACGGCTCCGACGTCCGCTCCGACGACGGTCAGACGACCGAGCTCGTCGCGGGGGAGCGCGTGCTCCTCGACGACGCCGATCGCGTGCGCATCGGCAACCGCAGCTTCACCATCAGCCTTCTGCTGGCCACCGACAGCAGCGCCGGAGAGAGAGCATGACCGGACCCCGCCTCGCACCACCCCGCGTCCCGTCCGGCAAGCTCCCCGTCCAGGCCCCGCCGGAGCTCCAGCCCAACGAGGGCGGCATGGGCGTCCTCGGCTCGCTGCTGCCGATGCTCGGCAGCGTCGGCGCGATCGTCATGGTCACGATGTCGAACCAGTCGGTCACCGGTCTGCTCACGGGAGGCATGTTCCTGCTCTCGTCGCTGGGCTTCGTCGCCGTGAACGGCTGGCGGCAGCGATCGCAGCGTCAGGCCGCCACTCTCGGCTCGCGGCGCGAGTACCTGGCGTACCTCACCGAGCTCCGTCAGAGCGTCCGCGTCGCCGCCCGACAGCAGCGTCGCGCCGCCAACTGGCACCTCCCCGCACCGTCCGCGCTCCCCTACATCGCCGAGGAACGCACCCGCGTCTGGGAGCGCGGCGCGAACGACCCCGACTTCCTGTCGGTCCGCGTCGGCACGAGCGACCAGCCGCTCTGCATCACGCTGGAGGCTCCCGAGCTCCCGCCGCTCGCCCAGCTCGATCCCGTCGCCGCTTCCGCCGCCCACCGGTTCATGCTGACGCACGAGATCCAGAAGAACCTCCCGCTCGGCATCACCATGCGCGACTACGCGCGGGTCGAGATCACCGGCGACGAGGACGAGACGCGTGCGCTCGCTCGGGCGATGCTGCTCCACATCGCCACGATGCACGACCCGGATGCCGTCCAGATCGTCATCGCGGCCGACGCCGCCGTCCTCCCGCAGTGGGAGTGGGCGAAGTGGATGCCGCACACGCACTCCCGTTCCGTGCGCGACGGCCTCGGAGCCGCCCGCATGATCGGATCGCAGCTCGCCGAGCTCGAGGACATGCTGCCCTCCGAGGTCCGCGAGCGCCCGCGCTTCTCGCGCGATGCCGCAGGCGCGAAGGTGCCGCACATCGTGATCCTCACAGACGGGGCGAGCGTCTCGATCAACGACGTCCTCGTGAGCGGCGACGGCGTCCAGGGTGTCACGGTCATCGACCTGCCGTCGCGCTGGTCCGACCTCGACGACCCGAACGCGCTGCGCGTGGCCTTCCAGCCCGGCGCGAAGGGTGCGGAGGCCGAGCTGGTCAGTCTGCAGCTTCCCGCGCGTCCGTTCGCGGCCGACGCCATCTCGATCGTCGAGGCGGAGGCCACCGCTCGTCGTCTCATCTCCCTGTACGCCGGTGGCACCACGATCACGGCGAAGAAGAGCGCGACCGGGCAGGCCGAGCTCGTCGAGCTGCTGGGCCTTCCCGATGTGCGCGACCTCGACCTCGACGCGGCCTGGTCGCCGCGTCTCGAGCGTGACCGCCTCCGTGTGCCGATCGGTCAGACGGAGGACGGTTCGCCGCTGATCCTCGACATCAAGGAATCCGCCCAGCAGGGCATGGGCCCGCACGGTCTCATCATCGGCGCGACCGGATCGGGAAAGTCCGAGGTGCTCCGCACGCTCGTGCTGGCGCTCGCGATGACGCACTCGCCCGAGCAGCTGAACTTCGTGCTCGTCGACTTCAAGGGTGGCGCGACCTTCGCCGGCATGGCAGACATGCCGCATGTCTCCGCCATCATCACGAACCTCGGCGAGGAGATCTCGCTCGTCGACCGCATGCAGGACGCGCTGCAGGGCGAGATGGTGCGCCGGCAGGAGCTGCTCCGCGCCACGGGTCCGTTCGCGAACGTGGCCGATTACGAGAAGGCCCGCCGCGGCGGACGCACCGACCTCGCGCCGCTCCCGGCACTGCTCATCGTCGCCGACGAATTCTCCGAGCTGCTCTCGGCCAAGCCCGAGTTCGTCGACACGTTCGTCAACATCGGTCGTCTGGGCCGTTCGCTCCAGGTCCACCTGCTGCTCTCGTCGCAGCGCCTGGAGGAGGGCAAGCTGCGCGGCCTCGACACGCACCTGTCGTACCGCATCGGTCTCCGCACGTTCTCTGCGGCCGAGTCCCGCACGGTGCTCGGCGTGCCGGACGCCTATCACCTGCCGACGCAGCCCGGTGCCGGCATCCTGAAGTCCGACACCGAGACCATGACGCAGTTCCGTGCGGCGTACGTCTCGGGTCCGCCGCCCCGGCGTCGCCGCCGCGCGGCATCCGGCTCCTCGCAGGCCGCGGGCTCCGCGGCCGTCGAGCTCTTCACCGCCGCACCCGTCTGGCGGGCCGAGACCGCGAAGGACGAGCCCGAGGTCGTCGTCGACGCCGAGCCGGAGGAGAAGCGGAACACGTTCGAGATCGCCGTCGAGATGATGAGCGGCCGCGGACCCTCCGCACACCAGGTCTGGCTGCCGCCGCTCGAGACGCCTGCCACGCTCGACCAGCTGTTCGGCGACCTCACGGAAGACCCGGCCCTCGGACTCGTCTCGCCCCGCTGGCGCAACGCGGGTGCGCTCACCATCCCGCTCGGCATCGTCGACGTGCCGCTCGAGCAGCGGCGCGAGAACCTCGCCGTCTCACTGGGCGGAGCTGCGGGTCACATGGCGATCGTCGGTGCGCCGCTCAGCGGCAAGAGCACCCTCGCGCGCACGGCCATGGTCGCGCTCGCCCTCACCCACACGCCGCAGGAGGTGCAGTTCTTCGTCATCGACTTCGGTGGCGGCAGCTTCACGGGGCTCCAGCGCTTCACCCACGTCAGCGGCGTCGCGACCAGGTCGGAGCCGGACATCGTCCGACGCACCGTGGCCGAGGTCACGAGCCTCCTCAACGCGCGTGAGGTCTACTTCCGCCAGAACGGCATCGACTCGATCGACACGTACCGTCAGCGTCGGGCGCAGGGGCTCGCGGACGACGGCTACGGTGACATCTTCCTCATGGTCGACGGCTGGGGCACGCTGCGGAGCGAGTTCGAGATGCTCGAGCCGCAGATCCAGGCGATCGCGGCCCGCGGTCTGACCTACGGCGTGCACGTCGTGATCACGGCCGCGCGCTGGATGGAGATCCGCGCGAACATCAAGGACCTCATCGGCACGCGCATCGAGCTCCGGCTCGGCGACCCGACGGACTCCGAGGTCAACCGCAAGGCTGCCGAGAACGTCACCTCGATCCCCGGCCGCGGACTCAACGAGAACGGGCTGCAGATGCTGACCGCGCTGCCCCGCATCGACGGCGTGGACCAGGCCTCATCGCTTGCCGACGGCATCGACGACCTCGTGTCGCGCGTCGCCTCGGCCTGGCACGGTCCGGCCGGTCCGAAGCTGCGGCTGCTGCCCTCGCGCATCGGCCACGCCGATCTGCGTGCGGTCGCCGCGGCCTCGACGCCCGACGGCTCGGAGCCGCGCGAGATCCTCCTCGGCATCGACGAGGCGAACCTCGCGCCGTTCTCGATCGACCCGGTCGCAGAGCCCCTGCTCTACCTCTACGGCGATGCCGACTCCGGCAAGTCCTCGATGCTCCGCGCGGTGGTCCACGAGATCACCCGCCTGTACGGACCGAACGAGGCGAAGATCTTCGCGATCGACTACCGTCGGGCGCTCCTGGGGGAGATCCCGCAGGAGTACCTCGGCGCCTACCTCACGTCGCACGAGATGGCCGAGGGTGGGATGAGCGAGCTGTTCCAGTTCTTCCGCACGCGCATCCCGGGCCCCGACGTCACGCCGGAGCAGTTGCGCAACCGCTCGTGGTGGACCGGTGCCGAGGGCTTCATCCTCATCGACGACTACGACCTCGTGTCGACGTCGCAGGGGAACCCCGCGGCCGTCCTCGCCCCGCTGCTCGCGCAGGCGTCGGACCTGGGTCTGCACGTGATCCTCACGCGTCGGACCGGTGGGGCGAGCCGCGCGGCGTACGACCCGATCATCCAGCGGATGACAGACCTCGGCGCCACCGGCATCCTGCTCTCCGGAAGCCCCGAGGAGGGCCAGCTCATCGGCAAGGTCAAGGCCGTGCCCGCGATCCCCGGCCGCGCGCAGATCGTCAGCCGCGACCGCGGCCTGGTCGCCGCACAGCTCCTCTGGGTGCCCCCGCAGTACCAGTAGTCGGGCTCTGTCTCGGGTCGGTGGCCGCCCCCCCCGGCGGGCACAGTTTCGGATCTGTCACCGGCCCGGCGGGCACAGTTTCGGAGACGGACCGCGACACGCCGACGGGCGGATGCCGGGAGCGGCTCGTCGCGCGCGGCATCCGAAGT
>JAZBLS010000223.1:0-4663 GCA_037033365.1 Actinomycetota bacterium
TCCGGTCCTCGGCTTCATCGCTGCCATCGTGGGCTCCTTTTCCTCCGGTGGTATGAGATCAGTTTATCGGGTGTCACCGGGACCTGGATGTCGCGGATGAAGAAATGCATCAAGCATTAACATTCATGGAACCTGCCAGAACGTGTTCCCGAGGCCGAAGACGAAGTGGATCCACACGAATTGACCTGCGAGGCAGGCGGCGAGCACGCCGAGTCTCCACCAGCGTGACCGAGGCACCGCCACGGCTCCCCACAGGGGGCTCACCGGCAGGAGCAGGCGGAAGGTGCTCGACTGCGGGAAGAACACGGCGAGCAGATACAGCAGGTAGCTCGCGCTCCAGAGGCGCAGGTCGACGCCGAGGGCTCTGACCTGCGGGACGTACAGCAGGGCCACGGCGACCGCGAGGATCAGCGCGACCACGGCGACCGGTCCCCAACCGGGCGGAAGGCCCCAGATCGTGAACCACAGCTGCGACGCCTGAGCCCAGCCCTCGAAGGGGATGAACCCCTCGACTCCGCCGGACATCCAGTTGCGACGCCAGGCGAGCTCCGTCGCGAGGTATGCGCCGGGTTCGCCCGTCACGATGCCCGCGATCACCTGCCAGGCGAAGCCGCACACGGTCGCGAGAACGCCGAGAGCGAGGATATGGGTCACCTCGCGGCCGGAAAGCGGGTCCTCTCGGCGAATCTTCCAGCGGAGGATGCCGTGCAGGCCCAGGTACAGCGCGAAGGCGAGGATGCCGGGCCGTGTGAACGCCATGATCGGGATGACCGCATACAGCCACCCGTAGCGGCGCCGCGCGACGAGGTCCAGCGCGACGAAGAGCAGCAGCAGAAACAGGGTCTCGGCGTAGCCGACCTGGAACATCGCGGCCAGCGGCCCGGAGGCGAAGAACACGACCGCCCACATCGCGGCAGAGTTGCCGATCCGATCGCGCAGCAGTCGATGCAGCGCCACACACGCGAAGTAGCCCGCGACGAACGACACGAGGAACGCCCCGAGTCCCCACGCGCCGAACAGGAACCCCACGGCCTTCGCGGCGTAGGCGAACACGGGCATGAACGCCCACGCGTTCTCCGCGACCTCCCCCGAGTCCGTACGAGGGAGGTCGGCGGGGTAGCCGTTCTCCGCGACGGTCCAGTACCACTGCGCGTCCCATCCGAGGACGAAGTCGACGAGCCCCGGGTCGGGCCCGAATCGTGAGAGCGAGCTTGACCCGTCGGCCGCGATGACCATCATCGCCGTCGTGACGGCTCGTGCGATCAGGTAGACGACCGCGATCCGCAGGAGGAGAGGGGTGCGCGCCCACTGACGCGCCGCGCTCAGCGCGAGCTGAGCCACGCGCGCAGTCCGCGCTCGACGGCGTCGATCTGCGCCACCGGGACCCGCTCCTCGTCGTGGTGGGCGAGGTGAGGATCACCGGGGCCGTAGTTGACGGCGGGGATGCCGAGCGCGGAGAACCGCGCGACGTCGGTCCAGCCGTACTTCGGCCGCGGCTCCGCGCCGACGGCCGCGACGAACTCCTGCGCGATCGGCGCGTCGAGACCTGGGCGGGCACCCTCCGCGGCATCCGTGATCTCGACCTCGAAGCCGGCGAGCAGGTTGCGGATGTGCGCCTCGGCATCGGCGGCCGACTTGCTGGGCGCGAAGCGGTAGTTCACCTCGACCTCGCATGCGTCCGGGATCACGTTGCCGGCGACGCCGCCGCTGATGCGCACGGCACTCATACTCTCGCGGTACAGCAGTCCTTCGACCGGGATCTCCCGCGCGCGGTACTCGGCCAGTCGGGCGAGGATCGGAGCGGCGCGGTGGATCGCGTTCTCGCCGATCCAGGCCCGCGCGGCGTGGGCGCGCACACCGCTCGTGCGCACGATCGCGCGCATGGTGCCGTTGCATCCGCCCTCGACCTCGCCGTTCGAGGGCTCCCCGAGGATCGCGAAGTCGGCCTCGAAGAGATCCGGTCGCACGGCGGCGAGCAGCGCGAGGCCGTTCTTCGACGCCTCGACCTCCTCGTTGTCGTACCACATCCATGTGATGTCGACGGCGGGCTCGGTGAGCTCTGCCGCGAGCTTGAGCTGCACGGCGGTACCGGCCTTCATATCGACCGTTCCGCGCCCCCAGAGGTAGGCGACGCCGTCGACCTCGATGTCCCTCGTCGGGACGTTGTCGTTGATGGGTACGGTGTCGATGTGCCCGGCGATCGCGACCCGCTGCGCGCGCCCGAGGTTCGTGCGCGCGACGACCGTGTTGCCGTGCCGGATGATCTCGAGGTGCCCGTACCCCGAGATCGCCTCGTGGATCGCATCAGCGAGGCTCTGCTCATCCCCCGAGACGCTGGGGATGTCGCAGATCGCACGGGTCAGGTCGAGTGAGGACGCGGTCAGATCGAGCACCATGACCCCAGCCTAGTTACCGCGACATCTGCGCGAACCCATAGGCACGGGGCGATACCGTGGAGGCATGAGCGAGACGCGCACCGTGTGGGGTACTGGACTTTCGACGATCGCCGGCGACGGCACCGTGCTGGACGCCTGGTTCCCCGAGGTCGGCACCGAGGCTCCGAGCGCGGGAGACGCCGCGGCGACGCTGCTCACCCTCGACGCACTCGCCGGCCCGGACGAGCGACGCAACGTCACGGTCGAGACGGTCCAGCTGAGCATCGACCTGGATGCCGCGCCCGCCTCGACGGTCGACGCGTACCTCCGCCTGCACGCGCTGTCGCACCTGGTGGTGCGCCCGAACGAGGTCAACCTCGACGGCATCTTCGGTCACCTGCCGAACGTCGCCTGGACCAACGCCGGCCCCGTCCACCCGGATGACGCGGCTCGTCTGCGCCCGCTCCTGCAGCGTGCCGGCATCCAGGTGCAGGGGCTCGACAAGTTCCCGCGCCTGACCGACTACGTCCAGCCGGCCGGCGTCCGGATCGCCGACGCGTCGCGCGTGCGCCTCGGCGCCCACCTCTCCCCCGGCACGACCGTGATGCACGAGGGCTTCGTGAACTTCAACGCCGGGACGCTCGGTGCGGCCATGGTCGAGGGACGCATCTCGCAGGGTGTCGTCGTCGGCGCGAACAGCGACATCGGCGCGGGTGCGTCGATCATGGGCACGCTCTCGGGCGGTGGCACGGTGCGGGTGTCGATCGGCGAGCGTTCGCTGCTCGGCGCCAACGCGGGCATCGGCATCGCGCTCGGCGACGACTGCATCGTCGAGGCGGGCCTCTACGTCACCGCGGGCTCGAAGGTCGTGCTGACCGACGGACCGATCACCGCCGACGGCGGGAAGCGCACGGTCAAGGCGGCCGAGCTCAGCGGGCGCGGCGGCATCCTGTTCTGGCGCAACTCGCTCACCGGCGCGATCGAGGCGAAGCAGCGCACGGGCGTCGGCGTGACCCTCAACGAGGCCCTGCACGCGTGATGCGCCTCGCCGTGCAGGGCCGGTACACAGCCTGCAGGGCACGTCGCTGATAGACTGAATGGGTCGCTCCTCCTCCCGCGGAGCGGCATCGTCGTCGTCACGGGGTCTTCGAGGACCGAAGCGAGCAAGCACCTGCTGCTCCCCGAACCAGCCGATCGCTGGCCTTTCGAACGGCGAACCGATGCGCTGTCTGCGCCGTCGCCCACCTCACACCCAGAACCAGCGCGTGCGATCGATGCCACGCGCTGACGGAGTATTCCCATGTCTTCCTTCCTCGACCTCGGCGTTCCCGCCGATCTCGCCGCGGTCCTCGCCGAATCCGGCAAGACCGAGGCGTTCGCCATCCAGCGCGACACGCTTCCCGACTCCCTCGCCGGACGCGACCTGCTCGGTCGCGGCCGCACCGGCAGCGGCAAGACGATCGCCTTCGCACTGCCTCTGGTCGCGCGTCTCGCCGCGTCCGGCAAGAAGCGCCGCTCGGGTCTGCCGCGTGGCCTCGTGTTGGCGCCGACTCGTGAGCTCGCGACGCAGATCGCCGCGACCGTCGCGCCCCTCGCCGAGGCCGCCGGCCTCAAGGTCACCACCGTGTTCGGCGGTGTCAGCCAGCGCCCTCAGGAGCAGGCGCTGCGCGGCGGCGTCGACATCGTCGTGGCCTGCCCCGGCCGCCTCGAGGACCTCATGAAGCAGCAGGTCCTGCGCCTCAGCGAGATCGAGGTCACCGTGCTCGACGAGGCCGACCACATGGCCGACCTCGGCTTCCTGCCCGGTGTCACGCGCATCCTCAACGCCACCCCGGCCGGCGGACAGCGCCTGCTGTTCAGTGCCACGCTGGACCGCGGGATCGACACCCTCGCCCGCCGCTTCCTGGTGAACCCGGTCAGCCACGAGGTCGACGAGGCCAGCGTGCCGGTCGGCGAGATGACGCACCGCGTGCTCGTGGTCGACTCGACGGAGAACAAGACCACGCTCGTCCGCGACCTCGCCTCGGGCACCGGTCGCCGCATCCTCTTCACGCGCACCAAGCACCAGGCCAAGAAGCTCGCCAAGCAGCTGACGGCCGCCGGCATCCCCGCGGTCGACCTGCACGGCAACCTGTCGCAGAACGCACGTGAGCGCAACCTCGGCGCGTTCTCGTCGGACCCCGACGAGGGCGGCGTGCGCGTGCTGGTCGCGACCGACGTGGCTGCCCGCGGCGTGCACGTCGACAACGTCGACCTCGTCGTCCACGTCGACCCGCCCATGGAGCACA
>JAZBLS010000224.1:0-4663 GCA_037033365.1 Actinomycetota bacterium
GCGGGTCGGCTCGGAGGGCTCCGCGCGGTGAGCGCGACGCGCCGCAGCGGCGCGTCGACGTGCGCGAGTGGGCCTCCGGCATCCGCCTGTCCGCGTTCTCCGTGATCATGCTGTCCCTCGTCGTGCTCGGTGCGTGGGTGCTCGTGCCGACGCTCGGGACGTTCATCGACCAGCGTCAGAAGATCGCCGCGCTCGAGCAGTCGATCCAGGTCTCCGACGAACGGATCGCGGAGCTCGAGAAGGAGCGCGAGCGCTGGGACGACCCCGCGTACATCACGACGCAGGCGCGTGAGCGCCTCTACTACGTCAAGCCCGGCGAGGTCGTGTACCTGATCGACAACGACCTCGACCCCGCGGCTCTCCCGCAGGAGCAGGGCCCGGTCAGTGACACGCTCGAAGAGACGCAGGCGGACTGGATGCCGCAGCTGCTGCGCTCGCTCACGTCGGCGGGTCTGAGCGATACCGCCGCGATCGACCGCTGATCCGCGACGACTCGCGCGGCACGGCCCGCTCCGAGCATCCTCCCGGCCGCCTCCCGTACGCTGGAGCGGTGACCACGCCGCCTTTCCCCGCCCCCACGACCGCCGAGCTCGCCGTGGTGTCGGCGCAGTTGGGCAGGCCCGCCCGGGGAGTCGTCGGCATCGCCGCGCGGTGCGCGTGCGGCAACCCCACCGTCGTCGCCACCTCTCCGCGGCTCGCCGACGGCACGCCCTTCCCGACGTTCTACTACCTCACGCATCCGGCTGCCACGGCGGCCATGTCGACCCTCGAGGCGACCCAGGTCATGCCCGAGCTCGCGGCGATGCTCGCCGACGACGAGGAGGTCGCCGCGGCCTATCTCGCAGCGCATGAGGCCTACCTCGCCGACCGCGCCGGTTTCGGCGAGGTCGCCGAGATCGACGGCATCTCGGCCGGGGGCATGCCGACGCGCGTGAAGTGCCTGCACGCGCTCGCCGGGCACTCGCTCGCGGCGGGCCCCGGTGTGAACCCCATCGGCGACGAGGCTCTGGCCCGGTCGTCGTGGTCCCCCGAGGACTGCCGCTGCGACGACCCCGGGGCAGCGCTCCGCGAAGTCGAGGCATCGAGCGCATGAGGCCGGTGCGGATGCTGCGCAGCGCCGTCGCAGCCGCGGCGGTGGTGGCATCCGTCCTGCTCCTCGGTGCCGCGGCGACGCCTCCGCCGATCCCGGACGACCCGAGCGACCCGATCCGCGCATCCGAGTACTGGCTGGACGGTGCACGGATACGCGAGGCGTGGCAGACGACCCGCGGCGAGGGCGTGACGATCGCCGTGATCGACACCGGCATCGGCAAGGTGCCCGGCGTGTTCGATGAGGCGGTCGTCGGCGGCACCGATGTCTCCGGCGCCGGATCGGCCGACGGTCGTACGCCCCTCGGCGCGATCGACGGCAACCACGGGTCGTGGGTGGCGTCACTCGCCGCAGGCCGCGGAACCGCCGACGGCAAGGGCATGATCGGCGTCGCGCCCGAGGCGAACCTGCTGTCGATCTCCGTGGGCTTCGGCGCGGCCGCGGCCGTGCCCTTCACGGAGCAGGTGGCCAAGGCGATGCGCTGGGCCGTCGACAACGGCGCCGACATCATCAACCTCTCGTTCACGACCAACACGCTGGACTGGGACAAGAGCTGGGACGACGCCTTCCTGTACGCGTTCGAGCACGACGTCGTGGTGGTGGTCGCGGCCGGGAACCGGGGGAGCGGCACCGACATCATCGGCGCCCCCGCGACGATCCCCGGCGTGCTGACGGTCGGCGGAGTCGACCAGACGGGTACCGCGAGCGTCGAGGCGTCGACGCAGGGCATCACGATCGGGATCGCCGCACCCAGCGAGGGCCTGCTCGGAGTGTCGGCCGACGGGAAGCTCGTCTCCTGGAACGGCACGAGCGGAGCGGCTCCGATCGTCGCCGGCATCGCGGCGCTGATCCGATCCGCGCATCCCGACATGAACGCCGCCAACGTCATCAACCGGATCATCAAGACGGCGATCCCGGTCGAGGGTGCCACGCGCGTGCCCGACCCGCTGTACGGCTACGGACTCGTGGATGCGCAGGCCGCAGTCACCGCGGACGTGCCGACCGTCTCGGAGAACCCGATGGGGGACCTCGCCGAATGGATCCGCGTGTTCCGCAGGGCCGAGACGGTCCCGCAGCCCGAACCCACCGTCACGCCGGTCGCGGTGCCACCGCTCCCGGACGCCGATGCGCCGACGGAAGCCGGTTCACCGCTGCTTCCCAGCGCTGAATCGCTGCGCTACGGTACCCTGCCGCTCATCGCCCTCACAGTCCCTGGTATCCTGATAGCGCTTGGCGTCACCGCAGCTGCCCGGCGCATCCGATCGGCGCGCGCACGCACGCCACATTCCTGACTCCCGAGGAGTTGTCCCCCTGTGCCTCAGAACAGCACTGTGCCCAAGATTCTGATCGTCGGTGGAGGCTATGCAGGCTTCTACACGGCGTGGAAGCTGGAGAAGCACCTTCGCAAGGGTGAAGCAGACGTCACCATGGTCGACCCGCTGCCGTACATGACGTACCAGCCGTTCCTCCCCGAGGTGGCCGCCGGCTCGATCGAGGCGCGCCACTCCGTGGTCGCGCACCGTCGTCACCTCAAGCGCACCAACGTGCTGACCGCCAAGGTCACGAACATCAACCACGCCGAGAAGGTCGCGACCATCACGCCGCCGCTGGGCGAGCCGTACGAGTTCGCGTACGACCAGATCGTCGTCACCGCGGGCGCCGTGTCGCGCACGTTCCCGATCCCGGGCATCGCCGACAACGCGATCGGCCTGAAGACGATCGAAGAGGCCGTCGCGATCCGTGACCGCGTCATGTCGAACTTCGACAAGGCCGCCTCCCTGCCCGCCGGTCCCGAGCGCGACCGCCTGCTGACCGTCGTGGTCGTCGGCGGTGGCTTCGCCGGCATCGAGGTCTTCGCCGAGCTCCGCTCGCTCGCCTCGTCGCTGGTCTCCAAGTACCCGCAGATCAGCTTCGACGACACGCACTTCCACCTCATCGAGGCGATGGGCCGCATCATGCCCGAGGTCTCGCTGCCGACGAGCGAGTGGGTCCTGAAGGACCTCGCCAAGCGCGGCGCGAACGTCCACCTCGACACGCAGCTCACGAGCGCGGTCGACGGCAACGTCGAGCTCTCCACGGGCGAGGTCATCCCGACCGACCTGATCGTCTGGACCGCCGGTGTCATGGCGAACCCGACCGTCGTGCGCGGCGGCGACCTGCCCGTCGAGGAGCGCGGTCGCATCCAGACCCGTGCGGACCTGCGCGTCGGCACGCCCGAGGCCTTCGTCGAGGGCGCCTGGGCCGCCGGTGACGTCTCGGCCGTCCCCGACCTCTCGGGCGGTGGCGTCGGCGGCTTCTGCGTGCCGAACGCCCAGCACGCGGTGCGTCAGGCGAAGCTGCTCGCGAAGAACATCGTCGCGGTCCTGCGCGGAGAGGCTCCCAAGGAGTACTTCCACAAGAACCTCGGCGCCGTCGCGGGCCTCGGTCTGTACAACGGTGTCTTCCAGTCCGGCAAGATCGCCCTCAAGGGCTTCATCGCCTGGGTCGCGCACCGCGGCTACCACGGCCTCGCGATGCCGACGTGGGAGCGCAAGTTCCGCGTCATCTGGGGCTGGTGGAACAACCTGTGGCTCGGCCGCGACCTCGTGAACCTCGAGACCGTGCAGAACCCGCGCTACGTGTTCGAGGAGTTCGCCGCTCGTCCGCGTCCGGCCGCCGGTGCTCCGGCTCCCGCCACCACGGCTCCCGCCGAGCAGGCCAAGGCCGCCGACAAGAGTGCAGGCGAGAAGCCCGCAGGGGAGAAGACGCCCGCTGCTGAGAAGCCGGCCGCGAAGAAGCCTGCCGCGAAGAAGCCCGCGGCCGCGGCTGCCGCCAAGTAACACGCTGTCGCACGAACGCCCCGACTCCCTCCGGAGTCGGGGCGTTCGTCGTCTCCCTGAGGCCCGAGCCCGTCTATTTCTGTCATATGGCATGAATAGACGGTCCATTCATGTCATTCGGCAGAAATAGACGGGTGGTTCATAGCCGCCGCTGTTACCGTCGGTCGTGCAAGGGGAGTACTCCCGTCTGCGGTGGTGTCGTCATTACGGACGCGATGTCGTGTCCCGGCCCATCGGCCCCGAGGGGTGGAGGAGACCTGGCGTCCGTATCCGCGGACGGCCATGGACCCCCGCAGTCGAGTTCCGTGGCCGCCCACACGCACCACGAAGGAACCGCCACCATGGGAAAGCTCAACCGCCTGATCGGTCTTGCCACTCGCGCTCTCGACCTCGACGGAGGCGACAGGCGCGAACCCCGCCGCGACGCTCCGCCGCAGCAGCCGTACCAGCGGCAGCCGCAGCAGCGCACCTCCGCCCACGACCCGTACGCCCCGCCCCCCGCCGGCACGCAGGCGCGGGGAACGGATGCCGATCGTGCGGCCATCGCGCGCTACGACTACCTCATGCAGACGGCCGATCCGCATCGGGTCGAGCAGATCCACCGCGAGGCGTTCGCCCGCCTCTCGCCCGCGCAGCGCGCCCAGGTGCAGGAGCGCATGAGCGCGGAGCTCGGGCCGGGGGAGCGGCCGGCGTCGTCGTCAGCCCACGATCTCGCCCGCGCCGCGGGTCGCACGGAGGCCGCGCGCCCGGGACG
>JAZBLS010000225.1:0-4541 GCA_037033365.1 Actinomycetota bacterium
CCCGTCGCGCCGCTCGCCGCCGACCAGACGGCTGCTCCGGCATCCGCCCCCGCCAAGCCCGGCCGCAAGCGCGCACTGCTCATCGGCGGCGGCATCGCCGCAGCCGTGGTCCTCGTGGGCGGCGGCGTCGCGGTCGGCGCCGCGATCGGAGACGAGTTCGGCGACGATGACCGCCCATCGGTCTCCGACGGCCCGCGCGGAGACTCCGACGACCGTGGCGGGGACCGGGACGACCGTCGCGGCGACGACCAGGGCGGACCTGCTCAGGGCGGACCTGCTCAGGGCGGCGGTCCGGTCAGCGGCATCGGCAGCGACTCGGCCGACGACATCATCGCGATCGCGGACGCCGCACGCGGTGCCGCGGACGGCGAGGTGACCTCGATCGACGCGAAGCGCGACGGCACCTGGGAGGTGCAGCTCACCACCGCGACCGGCGGCGAGAACGAGGTGCGCGTGGATGCCGACCTCAACGCCACCGTGATCTCCACGGAAACCGAGGACGACGACACCGCACCCACGCTGACCCTCGACGAAGACACGATCCGCTCTCTCGTGGCCGCTGCACTGGCCGAGGCCGACGGCCTGATCACCGACCTCGACGTCGACAGCGACGACGCGAGCCCCTACGACGCCTCTGTCCTCACGAGCGACCGCCGCTCGATCGACATCGACTTCAGCGCCGACTTCGCGGTCGTCGGAACCGACACCGACGACTGAGTCGGTTGCCCCGGGCTAGCATCTCCCTATGAGCCACACCGACCCCACCGACGTCTCCATCGGCGGCGAGATGATCCGTCTCGGGCAGTTCCTGAAGTTCTCGGGGCTGCTCGATTCGGGCGGAGACGCCAAGGAGGTCGTGATCGACGGGTTCGTCGAGGTGAACGGAGAGGTCGACCGTCGCCGAGGGCGTCAGCTCCGCGACGGCGATCTCGTCACGTTCGAGGGCCGCACGGTGCGCGTCCGCCCCTGAGCATTCCTCAGCCGCGCGCGACCCGGTAGCGGAGGAACATCACGCCGCTGGTGAAACGTCGGTCCTCCAGGAGCTCGAGGTCGACGTGCACGCCGTCGGGGAAGAACCGCGTCCCACCGCCCACGATGCCCGGACCGATGAACAGGCCGAACTCGTCGACCAGCCCGGCGCGGATGGCCTCCGCCGCGAGTGTCGGGCCGTCGACCGTGAGGTCCCGCTCGGACTCGGACTTCCACCTCTCGATGGTGTCGGGGTCGAACTCGCGCTCGATGCGCGTGCGCTCGCTGGACACCTCGGTGAGCGAGCGGGAGAAGACCACCTTGTCGGCCGCCTGCCAGACCCGTGCGTAGTCGATCCCGACCTGCGGCTGGTCGGGCTCCAGGTGCGCGGTCTCCCAGTAGACCATCGTCTCGTACATGCGTCGGCCGTAGAGGTACGTGCCGACGTCTGCGAACTGCATGTTGATGAAGTCGTGCAGCTCCGGATCCAGGGCCCAGTCGAAGCCGCCGTCCGGCCCGGACGTGTAGCCGTCGAGCGACGTGATCATGGAGTAGATGAGGCGGCCCATGCCGCGACGCTACTCCGGCATGACATCCGGATCCACTGTTCCCGCGCCGCGCGAACCTAGCGATCGAGGCCGCAGGACGCAAGGCGGTAGTCACGATCCACGGGCGGCGCGCACGATGGGGGCATGTCTTCCCCCGCTGCTCGTCCGATCGCGTCGTATGCGCCGATCGGTGATGGGAGGACCGTCGCCCTCATCGGCGCAGACGGTCGGATCGACTGGCTCCCGCTTCCCGATCTGACGGATCTGCCCGTGTTCGCGCGGTTGCTCGACGAGGAGACGGGCGGATGCCTGGAGCTGCGCCCCGTCGCGGAGTTCACCGCCACGCGGCGCTACGTCCCTGACACCAACGTCCTCGAGACCACCTTCACCACGGAGGACGGCAGCGTGCGGGTCACCGACGCCCTCGTCTCGGGCGTCGCCGGACGACTCCCCTGGGCGGAGCTCGCGCGCCGGGTGGACGGAGTCCGCGGCGACGTGCCGATGCGCTGGATCGTGCGCCCCGGCTCGTCGCTGCAGACCGCGGCACCCTGGCGGGAGCGCACGTCGCACGGCGAGGTGATCCGCAGCGGAGCCACGGCGCTCGTCGTCGTCGGCTTCGAGCACGGGCCGGAGTCCGGGATCACGGATTCCTCTCACGGCCCCGAGCTCGCCGGGGCATTCACGACCTCTCCGGGCTCCCGCCACCTCATCGCCTTGGCGGCGACCCATGACGAACCGCTCCACCTGCCCGATCCGCACAACGTCGATGACGGCATCGACCGCACGATCGAGAACTGGCAGCACTGGTCGTCGGTGTTCTCGTACGACGGCCCGTGGGCGGACCACGTCCAGCGCAATGCTCTGGCGCTCAAGCTGTTGATCCACAGCCCGTCCGGCGCGATCGCTGCGGCCGCGACGACCTCGCTCCCCGAGAACCCCCGGGGCGGGAAGAACTGGGACTATCGCCATGCCTGGGTGCGCGATCTCGCGTACACGACCCACGCCCTCGTGCGGTTCGGGCTGCGGGAGGAGACCCACGCCGCCCTCTCCTGGCTGCTGCGGACGATCCGCGAGCACGGCGACGACCTGCACGTCATGTACGCGCTCGACGGCGGACTCGTGCCGGAGCCGACGGAGTACGACGTGCGCGGCTGGCGCGGCATCGGCCCGGTCGTGACCGGCAATCCGGCCGGCGGTCAACTGCAGCTCGGCGTCTACGGCGACCTCATCGCGATCTGCCGCACCTACGTCGACGCCGGCAACGTGCTCGACATCGGCACAGCGCGGATGCTCGCGAGCATCGCCGACCGCACGTGCGATGTCTGGCGGAACCCGGACTCCGGCATGTGGGAGCTGCCGGAGGAGCGCCATTACACGTCGTCGAAGATGGGCTGCTGGAAGGCGCTGGAGGATGCCGTCGCCCTCGCCGACGCCGGCGCGATCCCGGGGAGCGCCGACCGGTGGAGGGCGGAGCGCGACCGCATCCGCACCTGGATCGATGAGCACTGCTGGTCGGAGGAGCGCGGCGCCTACGTCTTCCACGCGGGGAGCGACGAGCTCGACGCCTCGGTGCTCCTGCACGCCCCGAGCGGATTCGACCGCGGCGAGCGCATGTCCTCGACGATCGATGCGCTGAGCATCGAGCTCGGCGAGGGGCCGCTGATGTACCGATACAGCGGGGTCGCGGCGGAGGAGAAGACCTTCGTCGCCTGTGCGTTCTGGCGCGTCGAGGCCCTCGCCTGCGTCGGGCGTCACCGCGAGGCGCTCGACGACATGCAGCGCCTGATCGCGCACGCCAACGACGTCGGCATCTACGCGGAGATGATCGACGCCGACGACGGCTCCGCGTGGGGCAACACCCCTCAGGCGCTCAGCCACCTCGCGTTCCTCTCCGCCGCCATGACGATCCGCGACGTCGTCCCCGCCGACGAGCTGCGGGACCTCTGAACCACCTCTGAACCACCTCTGAACCACCCCTGAACCACCCCTGAACCATCGACCGGAAACAAGGAAAGGACACACCATGTCTCGCGACCAGTACACGTTCGTCAACCCCGCCGAGCTCTACTCCGACATCGAGCCCGAGAAGCAGCACATGCCCGAGCCGGGCCTCGACGCCGACCTGTCGCCGAAGGCCGACCTCGGCGAAGAGAGCTACCGCGGCACCGAGCGACTCAAGGGACGCAAGGCCCTGATCACCGGCGGTGACTCCGGGATCGGAGCCGCGACCGCGATCGCATTCGCCCGCGAGGGCGCGGATGTCGCCATCTCCTATCTGCCGGAAGAGGAGGAGGATGCCGCGCGCATCGCCGGCATCCTGCGCGACGCCGGCGTGAACGCCGTGCAGCTGCCGGGCGACCTGCGCGACCCCGAGTACTGCCGGACGCTCGTCTCCGAGACGGTCGGCGCGCTCGGCGGACTCGACATCCTCGTGAACAACGGCGGCAAGCAGATCTTCCAGGAGTCGCTGAGCGACATCACGGACGAGCAGTTCGACGACACCTTCAAGACCAACGTCTACGCGATGTTCTGGATCACGAAGGCCGCCCTGCCGCACCTCCCGGCCGGTTCGTCCATCATCAACACGACGTCGATCCAGGCGTACTCGCCGTCGGACATCCTCGTCGACTACGCCTCGACGAAGGCGACGATCAACGCCTTCACGAAGGGGCTCGCCCAGCAGCTCGCACCGAAGGGCATCCGTGTGAACGCGGTCGCTCCCGGACCCATCTGGACGCCGCTGCAGCCGAGCGACGGTCAGCCGCAGGAGAAGATCGACCAGTTCGGCGAGGACACCCCGCTCGGACGCATGGGTCAGCCCGCCGAGCTCGCGCCGGCGTACGTGTTCCTCGCCTCCGCGGAGTCGAGCTACGTCGCGGGCGAGACGCTGAACGTCAACGGCGGCATGCCGACTCCCTGACCGCGGCACCAAACGGCTGACCGCTGACCGCTGACTGGTCAGACGCGACCCACCGACGCCCCACCTGCGCGACGACGCCCCACCTGGCTGACGTCGCTCAGGTG
>JAZBLS010000226.1:0-4536 GCA_037033365.1 Actinomycetota bacterium
TTGCGCGGCGGGTTCAGCGGCAGCCACTCCTCCAGGGTGGTCTCGAAAATCACCGCGCCCTCGACGGGAATGAGCGTGCGCTCCTCGATCTGCGCGCCGTAGTACGGAGCGGCGTCGTCGCGCACGACCGTACGCGCATCTCCGCGGAAGGTCAGGGCGCGACGAGCGAACTCGTCCATGCCGAACGCCTCGGGCCCGGCGATCTCGATGTCCCCGCGGGGGTCGTTCGCGGCGGCGCGGGCCACCGCCGTGGCCACGTCCTCAGCGGCGATCGGCTGGATGAGCGCGCCGGGGAGTGTGACGATGTCACCCTCGGTGGAAATGTCCGCGATGCTGCCGACGAACTCGAAGAACTGCGTCGCGTGCACGAGCGTGTAGTCGATGCCCGAGTCGCGGATCAGCTTCTCCTGCGCGACCTTCGCGGCGAAGTAGGGGATGTTCTGCGGACGGGTCGTGCCGACGATGGTGAGCGCGACGTGCTTGGTCACGCCGGCCGCCTTCTCGGCCTCCAGCAGGTTGCGCGTGGAGGTCGTGAAGAACTCGAGCACGTCGTCCGGGGCGAACGAGGGGGAGTTCGACACGTCGACGACGGTGTCCGCGCCGACCAGCACGTCGGCGAGTCCCTCGCCCGTGAGAGCATTGACGCCGGTGTTCGGCGACGCGGCGATGGCCTCGTGGCCGTGGTCCGTGAGCTTTGCGACGACCTTCGAGCCGATGAGGCCCGTGCCTCCGATGACGACGATCCGTGACATGTCCAAGCCTTTCGTAGGGGAGCGCCGAGAGGTTCGGCGTCTGTCAGGTATGACCGGAGTGCCGCCATGGTTGTGACGTCACTCGACGATCAGACGGCTGCGCCGACCCGGATCCGCCAGTCGTGATAACGGGTCGAGGCGATGGTCGCCGTCGCCTCGGGCAGCAGGTCGCGCTTGGAGAGGCGTGCGCCGAAGTACGTTCCGAGCGGATCGGGGATCACCTCACGATCATCCTGACGAGCGCGGAGGTCGAGCGCCGCGAGCTGATCGAGACTGAACACCTCCGGTCCGCCGACCTCGACCATGCCGTGCAGAGGTGCGCCGACGGCGACCTGCGCGACGGCCCGGGCGACGTCGTCCGCTGCCATGGGCTGCACCAGCACCTCCGCGATGTGAGCCGCGCCTCCGCGCATGGCGTGGTCGGTGATGCTGCGGATGAACTCGAAGAACTGCGTCGCGTGCACGAGCGAGTAGGGGCGACCGGATGCAGTGATCAACCGCTCCTGCTGTTCCTTGGCGATGAAGTACCCGCCCTCGGCGCGTGCGAGTCGGTCGGTTCCCACGACCGAGAGGGCGACGTGGTGCCCGACACCGGCGGCCTGACCGTAGCTCAGCAGGTTCATGGTCGAGGTGTAGAAGAACTCGCGCGCGGCCTCCTCGTCGGTATACGACGAGTTCGACACATCGATGACGACCTCGGCGCCCTCCAGTGCGGCCTCGAGTCCCTCGCCGGTGTACGAGTTGACGCCCGTTGCGCGCGCCGCCGCGACGACGTCGTGGTCCGCGTCGCGCAGCTGCTGCACGAGCCGCGTTCCGATCAGTCCGGTTCCGCCGATGACTGTGATTCTCATGTCGCTCCCTTGATCGTCCGAATGTCGGCGCGTGACTTCGCGCGTACCTGTGTGACCGGGAGCATCCCCTGGTTGTGACAGGGCCCCGCATCTTCGGCGCAGATCGCCGGCGCTGTCACAGTCGCGCTGGATCCTCGGTCTTCCCTGGCATGGACCGGCCGTCACCGTCGGACGGAGGCCCACCCACCCCGAGAAAGGACCCGATATGACCGACCACGTGCTGGAGCCGGATGCTCAGGCATTCGCCGATGCGACCTCCGTTCCTCCGTTCCTCGCCGATCGCGGCGTCGATGGCGCTCGCGCCCTGCTGGACAGCGTGCAGGCCGCGCCGATCGCCAAACCCGATGTCATCGACGAGTGGATCAGCGTCGCTGCCGACGTCGGTGATGTGAGGGTCCGCATCGTCAAGCCCGCTGATGCCTCCGGCATGCTGCCGGTGATCCTCTACGTCCACGGGGGCGGCTGGGTGCTGGGGAACGCGGGCACGCATGACCGGCTGGTACGCGACCTCGCAACGGGGATCGACGCCGCCGTCGTGTTCGTCGAATACGACCGTGCGCCGGAAGCGCAGCACCCGGTCGCGATCGAGCAGGCGTATGCGACAGCGCGCTGGATCATGGACGAGGGAGCGAGCAGGGATCTCGACGCCTCGCGTCTCGCAGTCGCCGGCGACTCGGTCGGTGGCAACATGGCCGCTGTCCTCGCCATACTCGCGAAGAAGCGCGGGGACGTCGCCTTCGTCCACCAGTCACTTTTCTATCCGGTCACCGACGCGGGACAGGACACAGCCAGCTACCGCGAGTTCGCCGAGGGCTACCACCTGCGCGCCGATGCGATGGCCTGGTTCTGGGACAGCTACCTTCCCGACCTCCACGCGCGCGCCGGGGTGACGGCCTCTCCGCTCAGGGCGCCCGTCGATGAGCTCAGGGGACTGCCCGAGACGCTCCTCATCGTCGACGAGAACGACGTGCTCCGCGACGAGGGCGAGGCCTACGGCAGGAAGCTCATCGAGGCTGGGGTGCGCACGACGCTCGTCCGCTACGACGCGACGATCCATGACTTCATGATGCTCAACCCGCTGCGCGGGTCTGCCGCGACCACGGCTGCGATCGATCAGGCCGTCCACATCCTGCGCGGCGTCTTCGCGCGCGCCTGACCGCACCCCTACCCGCACCATCCGCATCGAAAAGAAGGAAAGATCATGACCAAGCCCACCATCGTCCTCGTCCACGGGGCGTTCGCGGAATCTGCCTCCTGGAACGGGGTCATCAGCCACCTGCAGGAGCACGACGTGACGGCCGTCGCGGTCGCCAACCCGCTGCGCAGCCTCGCTGGCGACGCGTCGTACCTCCGCGACGTCCTGGCCACGATCGAGGGGCCGGTCGTCCTCGTCGGCCACTCCTACGGCGGCCTCGTCATCACCGAGGCCGCGTCCGGCAGCGATTCCGTCGTCGGCCTCGTGTACGTGTCGGCGTTCGTCCCGGAGACGGGCCAGAGCGCCTTCGAGCTCTCCAACAGCGCTCCCGGCGGCACGCTGGGTGCGGCTCTCGCGGTGTACCCGGTCGTGACCGGCGGCAACGAGTTCGCCATCCGGCCCGAGCTCTTCCACCACCAGTTCGCGGCCGACGTCCCCGAGGACGTGACGGCGCTGCTCGCGGCCACGCAGCGTCCTGTGACCGAGAAGGCGCTGTCGGATGGCCTGATCACCGCGGAGCCCGCGTGGAAGACCATCCCGTCGTGGCACGTGTTCGGCGACCAGGACCTCAACATCCCCGTCGCGGTGCACCGCGCCGGCGCTGAGCGGGCCGGTGGACGTGGCACGCGGGAGATCGCCGGCGCCTCGCACGCCGTCCCCGTGTCGCAGCCCGATGTGGTCGCCGAGGTGATCGCCGAGGCAGGCAAGGCCTGGGCGGCGTCGCAGGTCGCCGCCTGATCCCATCTCTCCGTGGTGCCCGGCATCCGAGCCAGGATGCCGGGCACTGCTCTGAACCCCCAGGAGTGAGACATGTCCTACTTCCCGCCCGCGCGGCGCATCGACGCCGGCGAACTCTCCGTCTCGTATCTGGACCTCGGTGACCCGCAGGGCGAGCCGGTCGTGCTGCTGCACGGCTTCCCCTACGACGTGCACAGCTACATCGGTGTCGTGCCGCTGCTCGCCGACGCGGGTTTCCGCATAGTCATCCCGCATCTTCGCGGACACGGTGCCACCCGGTTCCTCGACGACAGCACGCCCAGGTCGGGTCAGCAGTCGGCGCTCGCGTCGGACCTCCTCGCGCTTCTCGATGCGCTGGAGCTCGAGGCGCCGATCCTCGCCGGTTATGACTGGGGCGGGCGTGCCGCGTGCATCGTGGCCGCTCTCCGGCCGGAGCGGGTCTCCGGACTCGTCTCGGTGAGCGGCTACCTGATCCAGGACATCGCGGCGGCGCAGCATCCGATCCGTCCGGATCTGGAAGCCGGGTTCTGGTACTTCTGGTACTTCGCGACGGAGCGCGGCCGCCGTGGTCTCGACGCCGACCGCCGAGGGATCGCGGATGTGATCTGGCGCCGGAACTCACCGGAGTGGCGCTACTCGGACCACGATCTCGATCGAGCGGCCGCGGCGTTCGAGAATCCGGACTACGTCGATGTCGTGATCCATTCGTACCGCCATCGCCTCGGTCTCGCACCCGGAGCCGAGCGCTTCGAGATGCTCGAGCGCCAGCTCGCGACCTCTCCGCCCATCCGAGTGCCGACCATCACGCTCGACGGCGAGGCCGACGGCAATTTCCCCGCGACGGACGGAACAGCGCAGGCGCACCTGTTCACGGGTCCGCGGGAGCACCGTCGCGTACCGCACGCTGGCCATCACCTTCCGGCCGAGGCGCCCCAGGCGTTCGCCCAGGCGATCGCCGACATTGCGGAGTCGCCGCGCGACGCAGCGAACAGGCCATGAC
>JAZBLS010000227.1:0-4530 GCA_037033365.1 Actinomycetota bacterium
AAGGTTCCCAGCCAGTATGCCGCTGCGTGCATGCAGCCGCGGTTAGCCTGGGGACAGTCGATCGGCATCCGCTGTTGGCTTCCACAGCTCAAGGGCTCCCGATCGACAGGAGAGCAACATCTCCATTGCACAGGTCGACACGACCGCCACCCTCGGACCGATCCGTCAGACCTATTCCGGAAACGCCGAGTTCCCGCCCATGGCGCACGCCTACAAGCAGGTGTCGCAGGTGGTCCGCGAGATGGGTCTCCTCCAGCGCGCGACCTGGTTCTACATCGCGGTCGCCGCGGGCATCGCCGTCGCGTTCGGCGGCGCCGTCACCGGATTCATCCTGCTCGGCGACAGCTGGTTCCAGCTGCTCATCGCCGGCGCGCTCGGCATCATCTTCACGCAGGTCGCGTTCCTCGCCCATGAGGCCGCGCACCGCCAGATCCTCTCATCGGGCCCCGCGAACTTCCGTCTCGCCCGCATCCTCGCCGCCGGTGTCGTCGGCATCAGCTACTCGTGGTGGGACTCGAAGCACACGAAGCACCACGGCAACCCGAACCAGGTCGGCAAGGACCCCGACATCCAGGTCGACACGATCTCGTTCCTCGAGACGGATGCCGCGAAGTCCCGCGGCCTGATCCGGCTCATCACCCGCAAGCAGGGGTGGCTGTTCTTCCCGCTGCTGACCCTCGAGGGACTCAACCTGCACTACCTCGGGCTCAAGCACCTCATCGTCGGCAAGCGCGTCAAGGGCCGCTGGATCGAGCTCGCCCTCATCGCGGTGCGCCTCGCGGTCGTCATCGTCCCGCTCTTCCTGCTCCTGCCGCTCGGCATGGCCTTCGCATTCCTCGGCGTGCAGCTCGCGGTGTTCGGCGTCTACATGGGCGCATCCTTCGCGCCCAACCACAAGGGCATGCCGATCATCGATCCGAACGCGCGCCTCGACTTCTTCTCGAAGCAGGTGCGCACCTCCCGCAACATCCGCGGCGGCTGGTGGGCGACCGTCCTCATGGGCGGCCTGAACTACCAGGTCGAGCACCACCTGTTCCCGAACATGCCGCGCCCGCACCTGTCGAGGGCCCGCGGGATCGTCCGCGACTACTGCGTCGCGAACGACGTGCCCTACACCGAGACCAGCCTCGGCCGCTCGTACGCGATCGTCGTCGCCTACCTCAACCGTGTCGGCCTCGCCGCCGGCGCGGACCCCTTCGACTGCCCGGCATCCGCCCAGTTCGGTCGCGCCTAACCTTCACCCGCACGCAACCTCTGCGGCCAAACACAACTTCTGCGGCCCCCTCCTCGCGAGGGAGGCCGCAGAAGTTCGTTATGGCCGCAGAACGTGCGCCCGCAGAAGCGCCCTCAGAGCAGCCCGAGCTCCAGTGCGAGGGTGACCGCGCGCGTGCGGTCCGACACCTCGAGCTTCTCGAACACGTGCAGCAGATGCGTCTTCACGGTGGCCTCGCCGATGAACAGCTCGCGCGCGATCTCGGGGTTGCTGCGGCCGGTCGCGACCAGGCGCAGCACCTCGAGCTCCCGCGGGCTGAGCTGCGGTCTCTCGACGCGGTCGCCGCGCATGCGCGTCACGAGCGTGGCGGCGATGGCGGGCGCGAGCACGGTGTGACCCTCGGCGACCGCACGGATGCCGGCGACGATCTCCTCGTGCGGTGCGGCCTTCAGCAGGTATCCGCTCGCGCCGGCCTCGATCGCCCCGAGGATGTCGTCGTCCGTCTCATAGGTCGTGAGCACCAGCACCCGCACATCGGGCAGGTCGGCCGTGATCCGCGCGGTGGCGTCGATGCCGGAGGTCCCCGGCATCCGAAGGTCCATCAGCACGACGTCCGGGCGCAGACGTGCCGCGAGATCGACGGCCTCGGCACCGTCCGACGCCTCGCCCACGACCTCCACTCCCTGGTCGAGGGCGATGAGGCCCACGATGCCGGATCGGACGATGGGGTGGTCGTCCGCGACGATGACCCGGATCATGCGTCCTCCTCCTGACTGCTGGGGAGGAGGGGGATGCGCACGGCGAGGGAGGTGCCCGACGGCGAGTCGTCGGCGACCGTGAGCGTCCCGCCGACGAGGGCGACGCGTTCCCGCATCCCGGCCAGGCCGAACCCGCGGTCGTCGTCGATCGAGACCCCGCCGAGTCCGCGCCCGTCGTCCTCTATGCGCAGCTGGACGACGGGGCCGCCGTCGAGCGTGATCCGGGTCGTCGCCGCGCCCGAGTGCTTCCGGACGTTCGCGAGGCCCTCCTGCGCGCAGCGCAGCAGCACGACCTGCACATCGCGGGGGAGCACAGCATCCGTCGCCGCGACCTCCACGCTCATGCCCGTCTCGCGGGCGAAGCGCTCGCCGAGCCGCCGCAGGGCGTCCTGCAGCGAGTCGGCCGACGGCGCGGGGGAGGCGACCGCCACGAGCGTGCGTGCCTCGCGGAGGGCTTCGCGCGCGGCATCCTCGATCAGCTCGATCGCCGCAGGGGACCCGTCGAGCCGTGCGCGCTCCGCCAGCATCACGATGCTCGTCAGGCTCTGCGCGATCGTGTCGTGGACGTCGCGGGCGAGCCGGGCGCGCTCCTCCATGGCACCCGCCTCACGGCTCGCGCGCTCGAGACCGGCCTGCGCGGACGTCAGCTCGGCGAGCAGCCGCTGCCGCTGCACGCCCCACTCGGCGATGTGGGTGATCCACAGCCCCAGCGCGAGGCTGAATGCGGTCGACAGGCCCGAGGTCGTGAACCCTCCGGCGAGGGCCTCCGCCGTGAATCCGCCCCAGAACGCGTAGGCGAGCGCGAGCACCAGGCCGTTGCCGATCGTCACGAGGATCGCCTGCAGTGTCGTCCGGGAGGTCATCCAGATCAGGGGCAGCACCATCGTCTGGAGGAGCAGCATGTTCGGCTCGATGGCCACGCCGACGGCAAGCAGGGCGATCATGCCGATCTGCAGGAGCGCGGAGACGGCGGGCGTCGGATCCGCGACGCCCTCGTTGATCCCGACGTACGGGCGAGCGCCGAGCGCGTACAGGAGGAGCACGCCGAGCGCGATCCCGGCGAGCACCCAGCGCGACCCGGGGAACCCCTCGGGGAGTGCCGACGTGAGCCAGAGCACCGCGACGAAGAGCGCCGCCGCGGCGATGTCCCACCCCAGGCGCTCTCTGCGGATGACGCGACTCATGCGCTCCACTCTTCCATCGTTCGACGCGGCCCGACGCCGAGTGAGCATCGAGCCGCGTGCGGACGCGGCCGCCTCGATCATCCGTTGCGTCGGATCCAGCGGAAGGTCGCGCGACTGAGGACGACTCCCACGACCAGCCACACCGCGAGCATGACGGCGACCAGCCCGAGCTGCCATTCGCCGCCGGACTCGACGGCCTTGAACGAGTCGGGCAGGATCGCGGCTCGCATACCCTGCGCGATCCACTTCAGCGGGAAGATCGCGGCGACGTTCTGCAGCCATTCCGGTAGCGACGAGAACGCGATGTAGACGCCCGAGACGAACTGCAGCAGCAGCACGACCGGGATCACCACGGCGGATGCCGTCTTGCCCGAGCGCGGCACGGCCGACAGCGCCACGCCGAGCAGTGCGCAGGCGAGGAGTCCGAGGACGAACACCCACGCGAAACGACCCCACGCCTCGGCATCCGTCGGCAGCTCCACCTTGTACAGCACGACGGCCACGACGAGGAGGAGGGAGATCTGGAGTATCGCGGTGACGAAGACCTCGCCGATCTTGCCGATGAAGTAGGTCACGGGGGAGATCGGTGTGCTCCCCAGGCGCTTCAGAGTGCCGTCGCTCTTCTCGACGGCGATCTCGATGGAGAGACCCTGCACGCCGGAGAGGAAGATGCCTCCTGCGATGAGTCCGGGGAGGTAGTAGGTCGCCATGCTGACCTTGTCCGGCCCCTCGCCCACGTCGCCCGTGAAGATCGTGGCGAAGATGAGGTACATGACGGTCGGGAACAGGAAGGTGAAGAACACCTGATCCCCCGCGCGGAAGTACTGGCGGAGCTCGAAGCCGATGCGCCGGATGCCGAGGCGGATCGTGCGCGCGGGGCCGAATGCGGTGGGTGCGGTCGTGGTGGTCATGCCGATTCCTTCACGTCTGAACGGACGGCATCCGCATCGCCTTCGAGCGCCGCGGCGTCGTGCTCGCGGATGAGGCCGAGGTAGATGTCCTCGAGGGTCGGCCGGACGACCTCGAGCCCGTCCGGCTCGCCGCCGTCACGGTGGAGTGCCGTCACGAGCGCGGCGGGCGTCTCGGAGCGCTCCTCGTGCAGCATCCCGGTCGCGTCTCTCCAGCGGATGAGGGGGACTCGGGCCTGCGAGCCGCCGATCTCGTGGATCGGTCCGATGGCGGCGAGGCGACCGCCGACGATCACCGCCGCCCGATCGCCCAGCTGCGCAGCCTCGTCGAGGTAGTGGGTGGTGAGGAGGATCGTCGTGCCTTCCGCCTTGAGGTCATTGATGAGATCCCAGAACTGGCGTCGCGCCTCGGGGTCGAAGCCGGTCGTCGGCTCGTCGAGGAACAGCAGCTCGGGGCGGCCGATGAT
>JAZBLS010000228.1:0-4462 GCA_037033365.1 Actinomycetota bacterium
CTCGGCCCCGGGCACTTCTGTGTCTGGTGATCTCGTCGTGCGGCCGGGTGGATGCTCAGATCACGGGCGGATGCTCAGATCGGCCGTTTCGGCATCCGTCTGTCTATTGAGCATCCACCCGGTAGATGGCGCGCGGGGCGTCAGCGCACGAGGGACTGGATGGCGGCGGCGGATGCTCCGCGGGCCCAGTCCTCGAAGGTGTGCGGCCGCGTGACGATGCGGCAGTTGGCCGCGGCGCCGAAGGCGTGGGTCTCGAAGGAATCGCGCAGCGTCTTCTCGAACAGGTCGAAGTTCGACACGCCCTCGCCGCCGATGATGACGAGCTCGGGCCCGGTGAGATTGACGAGGGTGGCGATGGCGGTGCCGATGATCCGGGCCGCCTCGCGGAAGGCGGCATCCGCTCCGGCGTCGCCCGCGTGCGCGAGGGCCACGGCCTCTGCGATCGACGTCTGGCGGCCGAGCACCGCGGAGACGGCCGACTCGATCGCCTCGGTGGACGCCGCGGCCTCGACGCAGCCTCGGCGACCGCACGAGCACACCAGCGCGGGGTCGGCGAGCGGCAAGTGGCCGATCTCGCCGGAGACGCCGAACGCGCCCGTGACGACTTCACCGTTCAGGTGCAGGCCGCTGCCGATGCCGCGACCGATCGTGACGATCGCGAAGGATGCGGTGCCGAGGCCGACGCCGAACCAGTGCTCGCCGATCGTGAGGGCGTGCACGTCGTTCTCGACGGTCACGGGCCAGGGGAGTCGCTCCTGCAGCAGCTCGGCGAGCGGCAGGTCAGCCCAGCCCATGATGTTGGACTCGCGCACGACGCCCGTCGAGCTGTCGACGTCGCCGGACACCGCCACGCCCACGCCGGCGATCGCCGCGGCGGTGTCACCCAGTTCGACCTCGAGAGCGCTCACGACGTCGAGGATCGCGTCGATCACAGTGTGGGGGTCGTCGGTGTCGAGCGCGCGGCGTCCGCTGGCGAGCACCGCGGTGGCGAGGTCGGTGGCGACCGCGATCACCTCGTCGACGTTGACCTTGACGCCGATCATGACCATCGACTCGAGCACGATGGAGACCGGGCTGACCGGGCGACCGGGGGTGCCGTCGCGGTGAGACGCCGGGGGCGCGTCGACGAGACCTGCGGCGATGAGCGGGGCGACGGCCTTGGTCACGGCCGCCTGGGAGAGCCCGGTCTGCCGTGCGATGTCGATACGACTGATGGGGCTGCGCGTGAGGATCGTCTCGAAGACCCGTGAGCCCGCGTCGGACGCCGAGCGGATGAGGGTCGTACGCGCAGCGGTGTCGTGATCCATCGGAACCTTCGTGTCGGTGTCGGCTATCGTAGCGAATCGGCCGGCGCGGGGGCCGTCGCCGGGGCGGCGAGGTGCGAAGCCGCGAACTCGAGCGCGTTCTCCTCGTCGAGGTCGCCACCCGCCTCGTGCCCGTTGTAGGGCCACAGCACGACGCGCTTGGGCCCGCCGTACGCCGTGAACGCCGGGAGCACGGTCGCAGGCGGGGCGATGCCGTCGAGCATGCCCGTGCTCAGGATCGCGGGCGCGGTGGCGCGCTTCGCGTGGTTCACCGCATCGAAGTAGCGGAGCGTGTCGAGGGCGGCGGCCGTGTCGAGTCGACGGTCGGCGAAGTACTGGGTGAGCAGGGCGTACGGATGCTCGAAGCTGAGGGTCGCCGCGCGATCGAGCTCGCTGAGGAACGGCGCCTGGACGATCGCGACTGCGATGTCGGGGACGAGGCCTGCGATCGCGAGAGCGATGCCGCCGCCCTGGCTCGCGCCGACGGTGCCGACGCGGCTCGCGTCGACGCCGTCGATCGACCGGAGTGCGTCGACCGCCCTGACGGCGTCCGCGAACACGCGGCGGTAGTAGTACTCGTGCGGCGAGCGGATGCCTCGGGTCAGGAATCCGCCGGCCGAAGGCCCGCCGTCGGCGTGGTCGTCATCCGTGTCCCCATGACCCTGCCCGCGGGCGTCGACCACGAGATGCGCATACCCCGCGGCCGCCCAGCGGAGGTCGCGCAGAGCGTGGCCGCGGCCGTTGCCGTATCCGAAGAACTGCACAAGGCCGGGGAGGGGCTCGGAGGTGCCGCTCGGGCGCCGCAGCCACGCGTGGATCGGCGTCCCCCCGAAGCCGCGGAACGTGACGTCGAACACCTCGATCTGCGTGAGGTGCGTCGGATGCGGCGTGACCGTGAGGTCGAGGGGCAGGCTGCGAGTCTGTGCGATCGTGTCGGCCCAGAACGCGTCGAAGTCGTCCGGTTCGGTCTGTGTCGTCGGGACGTCGACGACCGAGTCGTCACCGTGCATGGCTGTCCTCCTGTGCGGGTGTGTCGGCGGGGGCACCCGGGATGTCGACCGATGCACGCGAGGGTACGTCCACCTCGACGATCCGGTCGCCCATCGCCACTCTCACCGTCCGGACCTCGTCCGATGGGTTGTGCAGCACGGCCGAGGCAGGCTGGTTGTCCGCCCAGGCGAGATCCAGCACGAGGCCCGGTCGCACCGCGACGCCGTGCACCTCGCCGTCGGTCCACTCCGCCGGGAGCGCCGGCAGCAGTCGGAGGACGCCTCCGTGACTCTGCACAAGCATCTCGGCGATGGCAGCGGGGAAGCCGAGGTTGCCGTCGATCTGGAACGGCGGGTGCGTGCTGAACAGGTTCGGCAGCAGGCCGCCCCACTCCGATCCGTCGACCGGGCCGTGCCGGGTGGCATCGCCGTCGAACGGCGCGAGCGCCTCGTCCAGCAGTCCTGCCGCGACCTCGCCCTGACGAGCGCGGGCGCGGAGCGCGATCTTCCAGGCCCAGGACCACCCCATCGCTCCGGGACCACGCCCGTCGAGGAAGCGCACGGAGGCGTCGAACAGCTCCGGCGTGGATTCCGGGGTGATGGTGTCGAGGGGGTAGAGGCCGGTCACGGGGGAGAGGTGGCGGTGCAGCGGCTCGTGCTCCTCGACCTCGGCCGACCACTCGAGCAGGCGACCGTCGCGGCCGATGCCGAGCGGGGCGAGACGGTCGAGGGCGCCGCGGATTTCGGCTTCCAGCACGTGGTCGATGCCGAGCTCGTCGATCGCGAGGAGCGCCCGTTCGAAGAGCGAGCCGATGAGGGTCAGGTCGCCGGTCGCGGTGAGCCCCAGCGGTGTGGGGCGTCCGTCGGCGGCGACGAAGGAGTTCTCCGGGGAGGTCGACGGAGAGGTGCGGAGAGTGCCGTCGGCATCCGACACGAGCCAGTCGAGGCAGAACTCCGCGGCGCCGCGGAGCAGCGGCCAGATGCGGGCGCGGAGGAGGTCCCGGTCGCCACCCAGCTCGTATGCGTCCCAGAGATTGTGGGTCAGCCAGACGCCGCCCATCATCCAGATCGCCCAGCTCGCGGCACCGCGGCCGTTCCCGACCGGGAGCGTCCACCCCCAGAGGTCGGAGTTGTGGTGCGCCACCCAGCCACGTGCGCCGTACAGCTCGCGGGCGGTGTCTCGTCCGGTGCGCTCGAGGCGTTCGACGAGAGCGATCAGGGGCTCGATCACGTCCGCGTCGACGAGCAGGGGCGCCGACCAGTAGTTCATCTCGGTGTTGATGTTGATGGTGTAGTTCGACGACCACGCGGGGCGCAGCTGATCGTTCCAGATGCCCTGCAGGTTCGCGGCGGGGCTGCCCGCTCGTGAACTCGAGGCGAGCAGGTACATGCCGTACTCCGCCGCTACGGTCGCGCGCAGCTGCGGGTCGTCGCCGCGGAGGATGTCGCGGTCGACGCTCCACGTCCCTCCACGCCGACTGCCGATCGCGAATCGCGCCCGGGCGACGCGTCGCCGGTCGGCGACGTGCTCGGCGAGCAGAGAGGGAGCGTCGCGGTGTGCCGCGGCATCCGCTCTCTCCCGGGCGCGATCCCGGATCGCCTCGCGTGAGGCGATCCGCCAGTCCCCGTCGGCGTCAGCCCACCACGACTCGGCGCGCGACGATGTGGACAGGGCGATCAGCAGGCGGCGAGCTCCGTGGACGGCCATGGTCCCCGCGCCGGTGCGTGAGGATCCGTCGCTGTCGACCGCGACGGCGACGGCCGCGAAGGCGTCGAACTCGGTGTCGTCTTCGGCGTAGCGGTGCGGCTCGGCATCCGCTTCGTGCAGAGGTGCGCCGTCGACGGGGATCCGCACGTCGAGCAGCGCTCCGTCGCTCGCGTCGACGGGCGTTCCGCGCAGCGGCGAGGAGAGGCGGAGCGTCACATCGAACTCGACGTCGGCCGTCAGCTCGATCAGGAGAGCGGATGCCGGTGCCGACACCCATGAACGCCGGGTCACCGTGCCGCCGGGAACCGGAAGCGTCTCGATCAGCACCGCGTCGTCGAGGTCCAGCACGCGGGCCGGGGTCGTCGGCTCCGCGGCGTCCTGCGCACCGTCGAGGTGCACATGGAGGTCTGCCAGCGGGAGGAACTCCTGCGAGTACGGGCCTTCGAATGCCATCAACAGGT
>JAZBLS010000229.1:0-4407 GCA_037033365.1 Actinomycetota bacterium
TGCTCCCTTGCTTAGCTGAACGTGGATCGTGGACCACGGTCGAGTGCTCTAACACTAGGACTGAAAGGTCTCCCGCAGGGGTCGCCCATGTTTCGGTGCGTTAACGATCCGACACCGAGTCCCGCGGCACGTGCGCCTGCGGATCAGGCGGGCTCCGTCACCACCTTCCGGCGGCTGCGACGGGCGGCGAGGAGCAGATCGACGACGAACACGACGATCGCGATCCACACGATGATGAAGCCCACCCAGCGCTCCGGCGGCATCGGCTCCCCGAGGACCACGGCTCCGAGGATGAACTGCATCACCGGGGTCACGAATTGGATCATGCCGATCACGGTGAGGTTCACCCGCCGCGTCCCCGCCGCGAACAGCAGGAGCGGCACGGCGGTGGCCACTCCGGCGAACGCGAGCAGGACCGCATGCCAGGCCCCGTGCTGCCCCATCGTGATCCCGCCCGGGGTCGTCGCGACGATGAGCAGCTGCACGACGGCGATCGGGATGGGCCAGAACGACTCCATGGTGAGCCCGCTGACGGCATCGACCGACGGGCCGATCCTCTTCTTGATGAGCCCGTAGACGCCGAAGGACGCGGTCAGCGAGAGCGCGATCCACGGGAACGACCGGTAGGCCACGACGATCACGACCACCGCGATCGCGGCGATGGCGATCGCCGCCCACTGGAGACGGCGGATGCGCTCCTTGAGCACGAAGACGCCAAGGAGGACCGTCGTGATCGGGTTGATGAAGTACCCGAGGCTCGTCTCGACGACATGCCCCGTCAGCGTGCCGATCAGGAAGACCTGCCAGTTGACGTAGATCAGGACCCCGGCGAGCGCGGTCAGGCCCAGCAGCTTCGGCTGGCGGATGATGACCCGCAGCGCCGCCCACCCGCGCGTGACCGTGAGCAGGAGCACGCAGAAGACGAAGGAGAGCAGCACACGCCATGCGACGACCTCCCACGGGCCCGTCGGCTCGAGGAGCAGGAAGTAGAGCGGGAGGACTCCCCAAAGGAGATACGCGGCCCCGGCGTAGGCGACACCGGCCGCCTGGCCGCTGCGGGCGGGGGTGGTCGTCGGGGTCACCGCACAACCCTACGCCCGCGGTAATGCGCCGTCCTGCCGCTCTCGTTCCGGCAGCGGACAATGGCAGGAATCGGATGCGAGCTGGCTGAATGCCGGTATGCAAACCCCCTACCGCTCGCGTGATCGAAGACCTATAGTGAGCGTGTCCGACACCTCTGGGGATGGTAGACGGAAGACCGAATGAGCGAGTCCGAATTCGTGCTCGCGTTGGATATGGGGATGAGCCGCATAGCGGCGGCTACGGCCCGTCTGACGCCGAGCGGAGAGATAGAGGCCGACTCCGTAGTGCTGGGGCACGGGAGCGGCGCCGTCGACGCGGTCGCGTACGCGACCCACGACGGTCGGCTGATGTTCGGCGATGAGGCCGAGCGACACGGTGTGGAACATCCGGAGCGGCTGCTGCGGGGCTTCACGCGCGACGTGGGCGACGAGGTCCCGCTCATGGCGGGCGATCTCGCGATCAGCGCGGCGGAGGCGTGCGCGCGTCTCGTGCGCTGGACACACGACACGGTCGCCGAGCGAGAGGGGCGAGGTCCCGCCGCCATCGCCCTCACCCACCCCGCGTCATGGACGGCGCACCGCACCGGGGCGCTGCGGGCTGCTCTCGCGGCCGAGGGCCTCGACGATGTCGACATGCTGAGCGCGGCGGAGGCCGTGGCGCACCATCACGAGGTGACGGAGGCCGTCGGTCGCGGCCGCACGATCGCGGTGTACGACCTCGGCGGAAGCTCGTTCGAGGCCACGGTGCTGCGGACGACGACAGACGGCACCCCCACGATCCTCGGAGAGCCCGTCCTGCTCGCCGACCACGGTGGGGCGCTGTTCGACGACGCCGTCCTCCGCCACGCCCTTTCCGCTTCCGGCGCGGAATCGGTCGCGATCGGCGAGGCGTCCCGATCCTCCCTCGCGGCGCTGCGTCGGGCCTCCGTCGCGGCGAAGCACGCACTGTCCTTCGACGGCGAGGCGACGATCCCCGTCGCACTCACAGGGGTCGATCACACCGTGCGGATCACGCGCTCGGAGTTCGAGAGCATGGCCGAGCCGGTGCTGGAGGGGACACTCGACGCCGTCGACCGCGCCGTCGAGAGCGCCCGCCGCACGATCGGGCAGGTCGACCTCCTCCTCCTCACCGGCGGATCAACGCACATCCCCCTGGTCGCACAGCGCTTGTCCGACCGGTTCGACCGACCGCTGGCGGCCGCGTCCGACGCGGCGGCGGCGATGGGTGCGGCGCGGGTCTCCCTGGAGCGAATGCGCGAGCGGAGCCTCGACGGCGCGGCCGCGGCCGCGACCGACGCGACCTTCTCGCCGGTGCGGACGGCACGGAGAGGCGGCATCCTCGCCGCGTTCCGGGCAGCTTCCGGAGGATCTTCGGTACGCACCGCGATGACCGTATCGGTCGTCGCGGCGAGCGTGGTGGTCGCGACAGGCGTCGCGGTGACCGCCTTCGGCGCGGGTCTCGGCGAGGCGCCGGCAGCAGAGCGGGCCGACGCCGAGGTCAGCTCCCGGCTGGCGGTCGGCGACATGTCGACCGCGCTCGCCGGACTGCTCGATCTCCCCCGCACCGAGGCGGATCCCGGCACCGGCACGCCGGCTCCCGCCGACCCGCACCCGCCGTCCGTTGCTCCCGAGAACGACAGTGACGCGCAGAGCGATCAGCCGGTCGCGCGCCGCTCCGTCCGGCAACCCCTCGTCGACACCGCACCCGCCACGCCGGCCCCGAGGTCGAGCTCGCCCGGCGCCTCGGTGCCGCAGCCGCCCGCCACAGGAGGCACCCCGGCCGTTCCGCCGCCAGCGGCTCCGCAGCAGTCCGATCAGCCGGTGGTCACTCCCGTCGACGACCCGCCACCCGCGGATCCTCCCGTCGAGGATCCCCCGCCCGCCGAGACGCCGGTCGAGGAACCCCCGCCGGCTGAGACGCCCACCGATCCTGCCCCGGCCGTCGAGGAGCCGGCACCCGTCGTTCCGGTGGACGCCGCCGGACCCGACGCGCAGGCCGCGGAACTGTGACGGATCGCCGACCATGACCGTGATCCCACTCGGCACAGAGGACGCCCGTCGTCCTCCGCGCTCGATGCTGTGGGAGAGACAGGTGCGTCCGCTCGCCGCGGCGCTCTCCGAGGGCGCCGCACCGCCTCCCAGAGCCCTCGTGGTGGGGACGGCGGGCTCGGGGAAGTCGACCACGCTGCGACGCCTGCGCGAGCACCTCACATCACTCGGACATCGGGTGCGCATCGCCGGGGTCGACGCGCAGGAGATCGCCGAGGTCGCTGCGGACGACGTGCTGATGGTCGACGACCTCCACCTCCGGGACGACGACCTGGTGGCCGCCGTACACGCTCGGGCCATGGATCCGTCCGCATCGCTGATCGTCACCGTCCGTCCCTGGCCGACGACGCCGGTCGTGCAGCAGGTCGCCCGCGAGCTGGAGCGGGGGTTCCCGGCCGTCATCCTCGGGCACATCGCGAGGTCGGACCTGGCGCAGCACCTGGACGACGCCGGCCGCGAGCTCCCCGACCGGTGCCTGACGCACATCCTGGACGTCACGGGTGGCGTCTCCTGGCTGGTGTCGGCCGCCCTCCACGCGCACGATGACCGAGACTGCAGCGACGATGAGCATCACACCGACCTCCACCGCGCACTGCATGCACGGATCATGCTCAGGATCGACACCGTCGATCCTGAGCTGCGCCGGGTCGTCGAGGAGCTGAGCATCGCGGGAGGCGGACGCGTGCCGATCTCGGGCGGCACGGGCCAGGACGCCGCCGATGACGACGCCGACGAGCTCGTCCGCCGGGGTCACGCCGAAGGCCTGCTGGAGCGCAGGGGAATGCCGCTGCCGATCGTCCGGTCGGCGATCCTCGCCTCGATGCCCGCCCGACGCGTGGCAGAACTGGTGGGGACGATCGCCGAGGGGATCTCCCGGGATGCCGTCGTCGACCCGGGTGCGGGCTCCTGGCTCGAGGGCCTGCACGACCCCACCGTCGGCGAGGCTCTCATGCATCATGGCGACACGCTCGCCGGCGCGTTCCCCGCCCGCGCACTCGGCCTGTATCGCCGAGCCGAGGAGTGCGGCGTGCCGCCCGAGCTGCTCGTCGCACGTCGCGCCGAGGCGCACTGGGCGCTCGGCGAGCTGGACGCCGCGATCGCTCTCGTCGACGCCTCGCACCGAGCGGCCACCGAGCCGCGTCTGACGGACGTCGCTGCCGGCGTGTGGGCGGCGAGGGGGATGATGACGCACGCGGATGCCGTCTACCGCGGCACTCCCCCGACGACGCCCGAGTCGACGGCGTCCGCGACGATCGCCGCGGCAGGGATCGGGTCT
>JAZBLS010000230.1:0-4394 GCA_037033365.1 Actinomycetota bacterium
TTCGTCTCGCTTCGCTCGCTCAACGGGCGGGGTCGCTCGTTCGATGGGCAGGGTGGCCTGCCCGCTCAAGGGCGCGGGTGACGCGCGCTCAGCGCGCGGCGACTGTCGATTCCCGCACGACGAGCTCGGGCGTGAAGATCAGATGCTGTGGCGGGTGATCCCGCTCGCCCGATGTCTGACGGAACAGCAGTTCGGCCGCGAGGCGACCGAGCTCGGCGATGGGCTGGCGCACGGTCGTGAGCGGCACCACGGTCTGCGCCGCGAGTTCTATGTCGTCGTGTCCGACCACGGCGACGTCCTCCGGAACGCGAACCCCCCGTCGGATGAGGGCGTTGAGGATGCTGAACGCGATCATGTCGTTGCCGCAGAGCACGGCATCCGCGGGGTCGTCGGGGTCGAGCACCGCGTCCACGAGCGCCGCGCGTTCCGTGACGCTGCGCCCGACGGCATCCACGCGATGGAGCCGTGTCTCGGCCTCCAGGCCATGGTCCCGGATGGCCTGCCGCGCGCCCTCGACGCGGGTGTCGAGAACGGCCCCACCGGCGGGACCGCCCGCGTAGAGGATGCGTCGGCGTCCGATCGAGAGGAGATGGCTCATCCCGAGATAGCCGCCGCGGTGGTGGTCGACCGTGATCGACGCTGCATCGAGGCCCGGCTTGTCGTCCCCCAGCAGGACGATGGGCGCGCCCACCGCGTGCAGGTCGCCGAGGTTGCGGGTCTGGGCGTTGACGGAGGTGAGGATCACGCCGTTGACGCGCATCTCGGCGAGACTCCGCAAGTACGCCCGCTCGCGCTCCTCGTCACCGGCGGTGTCGCAGAAGACCACGACGCATCCCCGATCGCGCGCCTCGTCTTCGACGTGTCTCGCGAGCTCGGTGAAGAAGGGGTTGGCGCCGTCGGGCACGACGAAGCCGATCACGTTGCTGCGCTTCCCCCGCAGGGTGCGGACAGCGCGATTGGGTACGAAGCTGAGTTCGGCGATGGCGTGTTCGATCCGCTCAGCCGTGGCCGGGGCGATGGCCTTGGTGCCGTTGATGTAGTTCGACACCGTCCCCAGTGAGACGCCCGCCTGCTCGGCGACCTGCGTGATCGTCGCGGATCTCTTCATCGCACCCCCTTCGGTGAAATCTTTCACCCGCGAGCATAGCAATCGGTGAACGGATCTTGACAGACCCTTTCCCTCAGGAATATGTTCACCGGGGGACGCAATTGAAACATTTCACTTCTCGGGCGTCCCAACCCTCACCTTCACAGCAAAGGAGCTAGGAATGAACCGACGGCAGAGCGCGCGGAGCGGGATCCTCGTTGGCCTCGTGGCGGGGGCGATCATCCTCGCCGGGTGCGTGGGGACAACCCCGGACGAGTCGCAGGACTCGGGCGAGACGACGGTGACCTGGTGGGCATGGAACGCCTTCGACGCCGAGAACGTCATCGCTCAGTTCGAGAAGGACAATCCCGGCATCACGGTCGACTACAAGCAGTACAGCTACAACGACTACGTCACCGCGATCCGCACCGGTCTCACCTCCGGGGATGGGCCGGACGTCTTCCAGCTCCAGCCCGGAGAGCTGGTCGACAACTTCGGCCCCCTCGCCCTCCCGCTCGACGACGCGCTCGCGGAAAGCGTCGGCGAAGACTGGAAGGACGAGTTCTACCCCGAGGGTCTCTCGCAGCTGCAGTTGGACGGAGCTCAGGTCGCGCTGCCGTCGTACATGAGCGCGGGCGGTTTCATCTACTACAACGCCACGATCCTCGAGGAGCTCGGGCTGGAGGTCCCCACGAACCTCGAAGAGTGGGCAGCCACGTGCACCGAGATCGTCGCCAGCGGCATCGACTGTCTCGCCCACGGCGCCAAGGATGCCTGGGTCAACACCGACGTCTTCCTGTCTCTGATCAACAGTGCTGCGCCCGGCGCGGTGTACGACGCCATCGCAGGCGACGCGGATTGGACGGACGCGCCCTTCGTCGAGGCCATGCAGGCGTGGCAGTCGCTATTCACCACCGGGATCGTCCCGAGCGGTGCCACGGCCATGGCAGAGTACCCCGACGCGTTCGGCTCCTTCCTCGAGGGGCGTGCGGCGTTCATCGCACTCGGCACCTGGAACACCCCGGGCACCATGACGACGACCGGACTCGCGGAATCGCAGAAGACCGTGACGGAGACCATCGACAGCGTGTTCCTCTCCGCGCCGTTCCCCGCGATCGACGCCTCCGCGAAGCCCACGGCGCCGTTCGGCGGGCCCGACAACGGGTGGGCCGTGTCCGCTCAGACCTCCGACCAGGACGCAGCCCTGGCGTTCCTCGAGTTTCTCTCCGTCGGCGGCGGCCAGGACATCCAGGCCGCGGGTGGCAACATCCCCGGCGTCGTCTCGATCGCGGTGGCCACGGACGACGTCATCGACGAGCGCCAGGTCGCGGACATCGAAGGACAGCAGGAATCGCTCCGTGAGCTCGTAGGGGCCAGGCAGATCCCGTACCCGGACCTCGCAGCCGCCCTCGGCGAAGCGCTCTCCGCAGTGGCTGCGGGAACGCAGACCCCGGCCGACGCGCTCGCCCAGGTGCAGGGCGTCTCCTCCTCTCTCTCCCGCTGAGCGCGACCGGGGAGGGCATGGCCCTCCCCGGTCAGAACAGGATCACGATGTCCGCGATCGCGACACGAACAGACCTCGACACCCGCCGGACGCGGCGGGTGTCCCCGACGGCGTATCTCTACCTGCTGCCGGCACTCATCCTCGTGGTGGGGGTCGTCCACGTCGGGATCGTCGCCAACCTCGCTTATTCGACGCTCGACTGGAACGGGATCAGCCCCACCGCGACGCCGATCGGGTTGGGGAACTACTCCGCGATGCTCGGGGACCCGGTCTTCTGGACGGCCCTGCGCAACACCGCGATCTTCGCGGCCGCGACGATCGGCCTCCAGATGGTCTTCGGCTTCCTGCTGGCCGTGCTCGTGCGCACCAAGGCGGTGCTCCGTGGTCTCCTGCGCACGCTCGCCTTCGTGCCGGTCGTGCTCGCGCCAGCGGTCGTGGCGACATCCTTTCGCATCCTGCTCACCCCCGATGGGGTCTTCAATGACGTGCTGTCGATGATTCCCTTCGTCGACGTCGATCAGGCCTGGCTGGCCGACCCGCGCACGGCGCTCTCGGCCATCGTCCTCATCAACGTCTGGCAATACACCGGGTACAGCTTCCTGATCTACGACGCCGCTCTCGGTCAGGTCGACGGCTCGGTCCTGGAAGCCAGCCGGATCGACGGTGCGTCGACCGGTCAGGTGCTGCGGCACATCGTCGCGCCTCTGTTGTCTGGATCCCACCTCGTGCTCATCGTGCTCGGCACGATCAGCGCCCTCAAGACCTTCGACATCGTGTACCTCACGACGGCCGGAGGGCCGGGGAACACGACACAGGTGCTCACCGGATACATCTACAAACAGGTGATCGGGCAGTTTCATGCGGGGTACGGCGCCGCACTGTCGATTGCGCTGTGCGTCCTCGCGATGATCTTCGCCGTGCTCCAGGTGCGGCTCACCGGACGAGAGGCCCGCTGACATGTTCCAACATCAAACGCTCCGAGGCCGTGTGGTGAGCCAGATCCTCATCGTGATCTGCCTGCTGATCCTCGTGCTGCCGCTCGGCATGATCCTTCTGACCTCCCTGCAGGGGGAAGGGGCGGCCAACTACGTCGTCGTGCTCACGAGCACCCCGTTCGCACTCTTCCTCTGGAACAGCGTCGTGGTCTCCGTCGTCACGGTTCTCATCGTCCTGGTCTGTGCGATCCTCGCTGCGTACGGCGTCGTCATCCTCCGTCCTCGCGGCGCGGGATTCGCGATGGCCGCGATCCTCGCGGGCATGTCGCTGCCGGCGATCGCGCTGATCGTGCCCCTGTACTCGGTCGTGCAGCGTCTCGGGCTGCTCAACACCTACTGGGCGGTGATCATCCCGCTGGCCGCCATCTCGATCCCGTTCGGGGCGCTCGTCGGAGCGAACTACATCCGTGGACTGCCGATCGAGCTGTACGAGGCCGCACGGCTCGACGGCGCGGGCGACTTCCGATTCTTCTGGAGCATCCTCCTGCCGATATGCCGACCGATCCTCGCCGTGATCGCGATCTTCACGTTCCTCGCGGCGTGGAACGAATACCTGCTGCCATTGATCTTCATCCAGGACACCGACCTGCAGGTGCTGACTCAGGTGCCCACGTACTTCCAGAGTCAGAGACTGGTCGACACTCCGAAGGTGTTCGCCGCGAACGTGCTCATCAGCCTCCCCATCGTCCTCGCCTACCTCCTCATGCAGGGCATGTTCCGCCGAGGCATGTCGGCGGGAGCCCTGAAATGACCGCGCCCACCCACCCCAGGAGTGAGATGACCCGTCCGACCGTCCTCGCGTACTACT
>JAZBLS010000231.1:0-4284 GCA_037033365.1 Actinomycetota bacterium
CGTCCGGCCCGCCGAACACCATGGCTCCGATGCGGCCGTTGCCCAGAGGCGTCGCGGCCTCCCAGCTGTCTGCGGGGGCGTCCCAGCTGAGGCGCAGTGTGTCCGTCATCGCACTCCGGTGTGTTCGATCGATTCGAGCAGGCACCGTCAGCGTACGAGTGATTAATTGCCGCTGTCAAGTAATGCATGACGGCGGGTCGAGCCGGTCAGAAGCGCAGGAGGATCTTGCCCACGCGACCTGCCGTGTTGCTGGCCTGGACGGCCTCGGCGATGTCGGCCGCGTCGAACGTGCCGGCGACCGGGAGGGTCAGCGTTCCGTCGGTCACGCGCTGGATCAGTTCACCGAAGAGCGCACCGCGGGTCGCGGCATCCATGGTCTGAATGACCTTGCTGCCCCAGAAGCCCTTCACGGTCGCCTGCTTGAAGATGACGTCGGACGAGGCGATCTCCATCGTCGGCGAGTTCATGGCGCCGAACGCGACGAGAGTGCCGCCCTCGCCGACCAGTGACAGCACCTCGCCGGCGGAGGAGCCGCCGACCGAGTCGATGCCGAATGCGATGTGCGCGCCGTCGGTGATGCGGGCGGCCTGCTCGCGCCAATCGTCATGGTCGGTCGCGACGACGTTCTGAATGCCCTGCTCGCGGAGCTCGTCGACGCCGGCCGATCGGCGGACCAGTCCGAGCACGTTCACGCCGCGCGCGGCACCGAGCTGAGCCAGCATCCGTCCGACGGCCCCGTTGGCCGCGTTCTGGACGATCCAGTCGCCCTCTTCGGCTCCGAGGAACTGCAGCAGGCTGATCGTGCTGAACGGCATGGAGACGAGCTGCGCGGCGCTCTCGTCGGAGAGTGCGTCGGGCACGGGGATGAGTCCCGCGGCGTTCGCCACGACATACTCGGCCCAGGCGCCGAACGTGCCGCCGGTCGCGACACGCTGCCCGACGGTGAGATGGTCGACGCCCTCGCCGAGCTCGTCCACGATGCCCAGCGCCTCGGTGCCAGATGCTGCGGGGAGCTCGGGCTTGAAACCGTACGTGCCGCGCACCGTCCAGAGGTCGTGGTTGTGGATCGGCGACAACACGATCTTCAGTCGCACCTGACCGGGGCCGGGTGCGGGGACGGGGGCGTCGGTGATGTGCAGGACGGTCTCTGGTTCGCCGAACGTGTCGTGGATGAGGGCGCGCATGATGTTCTCCTTGTGGGATTCGTGTCGGGGTCGGGGTGCGAGGGGGTCAGTCGTCGGAGACGGTGATCTTCACGTCGATGTTGCCTCGGGTCGCGTTGGAGTAGGGGCACACCTTGTGGGCGGCGTCCGCGAGTTCCTGAGCCTTCTCCTGGGGGAGGTCGGGGATGACGACCTCGAGCTGCACGGCCAGGCCGAACCCGCCCTCGCCGTTCGAGCCGATCTGCACGCGCGCGCCGACCGAGGAGTCCGAGATCGACACCTTCTGGGCGCGGGCCACGCTCTGGAGCGCCGAGTGGAAGCAGGCGGCGTATCCGGCGGCGAACAGCTGCTCGGGGTTGGCGCCGTCTCCGCTGCCGCCCATCTCCTTCGGAACAGCGAGGTCGAGGGAGAGGCGGCCTTCGCCCGTGGCGACGCGGCCGTTGCGGCCTGCTCCGGTGGCGAGTGCTTCGGCGGTGTAGAGAGCTTCCATCGTGTGGATTCCTTCCGGGGTGGTGGTCATCGGTCTGTGGGGGAGGCGGCGCGCTGCAGCAGAGCGGTGAGCTCCTGCAGTTCGGCTATCAGGCGGGTGCGGTGCGCGTCGTCGTGGACGCCGGCGAGCTCGGCGACGCGGGCGCGGATGGGAGCGACCTCGGTGCGCAGCGATGTGCCGGCATCCGTGAGCTGCACCGTCACGACTCTCTCGTCATGCGTGCTGCGGGCGCGCGACACGTATCCGGCCTGTTCGAGACGCCGCACGAGGGGCGAGAGCGTCCCGGAGTCGAGCTGCATGGCGTCGCCCAGGGATCCGATCGTCTGCTCGCCCTCGTTCCAGAGGATGGCGAGGACGAGGTACTGCGGATATGTGAGCCCCCAGGGTGCGAGGAGCGTGCGATACGCCTGCGTCGTGGCGCGGGCAGCGGAGTACAGCGAGAAGCACACCATCTCATCGGTCACGGCCATGTCGTTAAGTATTGCACGCGATTAGATTGTGCACAATCTATCCGACCGAGGTGCGCGGAGTCGGCGAGAGGATGGAGCCATGAAGATTCTCATCATCGGAGCCACGGGACACATCGGATCCGCCGTCGCACGGGCCCTGCGACAGGGCCACGAGATCATCGAGGCGAGTAGGGCGGGGGAGCACCGCGTCGACATCACGGATGCCGCGAGCATCGAGCGGCTCTTCGCGGAGGTCGGGCCGGTGGATGCCGTGATCTGCTCTGTCGGATCGGTGCCGTGGGCTCCGGCGACGGCCCTCGACGCAGACGACTACCGCGCGGGGTTCCGGGGCAAGACCCTCGCGCAGCTCGATGTCGTGCGCATTGCGCTCGACCACCTCGCGGATGACGGCTCGATCACCCTGACGACCGGCATCACCGCCCGCCGAGCGGTTCCCGGCGGTGCTGTGGCCTCGATGGCGAACGGGGCGCTCGAGTCCTTCGTCATCGGTGCCGCGCCTGAGCTGCCCCGCGGCATCCGCCTGAATGCGGTGAGCCCGACCGTGCTCGCCGAGGCGACCGAGTATCACGAGACCTTCGCGGCGTTCCCGCCCGTCCCCGCCGCGGTCGTCGCGGCCGCATACGTCGAGCTGGTGGAAGGCGACCGCACCGGAGCCGTCGTCGCGATCGACTGACGACCACCGCGAGTGGTCGACCGGATCTCGCGGCGCTTGCGCGATTCCACCGAAGGAGTAGCGTGACGCGAGGAGCCCACGATCGACGTGCGACGGAGGGGGCGATGACATGGAGTCTTTCGCGGTCAGGACCCGAGCCCCGGACGTCGCCGCAGCCACCGTGCGTCAGATGTTCGGCAACCCGATCCGCTTCGAGTCCGATCCCGGTCGCGACTTCGAGTTCGAGGTCGACGGTGTGATGTTGGACACAGGTCTGACAGTCGCCACCATGTCCTTCCCCACCGCCGCGGCACTCGATTCCGGTGAGCTGCCCGACTACACCGTGTCCGTGATGGAAGGCGACATCCGCTGGCACGGCCGGGACGAGGTCAGACGGATCACGGCGCCCTTCATCGTGCCTCCGGGCACGGCCACGCGTCTGCGGTGGTCGGCGACGAGGACTCTCAACGTCGGGCTCCCCGCGGACCGGCTCGATCGCTACACCGGAGGATCGCCCCCCAGCATGGCGATCCTGAACATGCAGGGTGTCGACACCCGTCCGCTGGAGGCGGTCGTGCGAATGGTGAATGCCATCATGCTCTCGGCACCGGAGATCGTCGAGAATCCCCTGATCCTGTCGACGGCCCAGGAGGCGCTCGTCGCCACGATCGGTGCCACATATCCCCTGATCGCCGGAGATGCCCTGGATCGAGCACGCCCCGCAGCTCTCCGACGTGCCGTCGCCTTCATCGACGAGCACCTGGATCGACCGGTCACCGTGGCGGACGTGGCAGCGGCGGCGCGGATGTCGGTCCGCGGCCTGCAGGCGGCGTTCCAGCGCGAGCTGGGAGTCAGTCCGCTGCGCTATCTTCGCCAGCGGCGACTCGCCGCAGCCCGAGCCGATCTGCTCGCCAGCGATGAAACCGCAACAGTGGGTGTCATCGCCCGTCGATGGGGCTTCGCGCACGCGTCGCGATTCGCCGCGGAGTACCGCGCCGCCTTCGGCGAGTACCCCGCTGCGACGCTTCGACGAGAGTGACGATGCCGAATGAGGCCTGCGGGGAAGGGTCTTCACCACGGCACCAGGGCTTGCGTCCTCCACGCCCCGGTGGAAACCTGAATGCAATGACCACTCAATGGCGAAGCACAACATGGAATTGGTGGGGTCTCGGGTTCGCGCTGACGTTCGGATCCCTCTGCACCGCCCTCATCCTCACCGGAGTGGTCGGCGGCACCGTGTGGTGGACGGCTGCGGCCATGGGGCTCCTGGCCGTTTCCAGCGCATTGAACATCCGCGCCATCTCCCGCAGGAACCGGCAGCTTGCCGCGGCACGCTCGAACGGGCAGTCAGAGCACCCACGTCAGTAGATCACGCGTCCCCGGACTCGTGGTGGCCAACTCCTTCCGCGTACGACGAAGGCCCCGCCCGGATTGGCGGGGCCTTCGTTCGTGTATGTGCCCCCGACAGGAGTCGAACCTGCGACCTACGGTACCGGAAACCGGCGCTCT
>JAZBLS010000232.1:0-4284 GCA_037033365.1 Actinomycetota bacterium
AGGGCTACGCGCTGGCCGACGCCTGAACTGCCGTTAGGGTGACCGTGTGAGCAAGACCAACGGCATCCTGACCCGCCTCGCAGAGATCCTGTTCTCCGCACTGGGATCTGATCGGGCGCCCCGGACATCGAGTCCGGGGCGCCCGACTGCGCGTCTGCGCCCGACAGACGACTCAGAGGCACGTAATCACGCGACGGATTCCGGAACGACGACCGTCCGAGTGGATCCGGAGCGCATCGACGATCTGCGCATCGCCTACGCGCCCGAGCGTGACGGCGCACCGGATGCCGGGGAGATCATCTGGACCTGGGTGCCGTACGAGGAGAACGACGGACGCGGCAAGGATCGGCCCCTGCTCGTCATCGGTCGCCGCTCCGCGGAGCGCGTGTACGCGGTGCGTCTGACGAGCAAGCCGCACGACGGGGATCGCGACTATCTGTCGATCGGCTCCGGCGCCTGGGATTCGCAGGGCCGCGAGTCGTGGGTCGACATCGAGCAGCTCTACAGCGTGCACGAGACGGGTCTGCGCCGCGAGGCAGCGGTGCTCGACCGCACGCGTTACGGGCGGGTGGCCGCGGCGCTCGCTCGACGCTACGGGTGGAGCGCTGGCTGACGCTCCGCCGCGACGAGGCGTGAGCGGACGCGACTCAGCGCCCACACGAGGCTCCCGCTGGCGAGGAGTGCGGCCAGGAGCGCGGCGACGGTCGCGGCGAGTACCGCCGGCCCCCGCTCGGGCAGGAGGAAGCCGTACGGCACCCACCCGTCGGTCGCCCCGCGGAACAGCACCACCGCCAGCCAGAGCAGCGGGTAGGGGAGGACCACCCAGAGGCGTCGCCACGGCTGCGCTGCGCGATCTCCCACGAGCAGCCAGTCGAGCACGAGATACAGCGGGAACAGCGCGTGGAGGATGACGCTGACCCAGACCGGCGCGGACCCGGTACCCGGCACGATGAGGTTGTACACCAGGCCCACCACGATCATGCAGGCGACGGCGGCGGCACGAGCAGACTCGAGCCACGAGGGCGCTCCGCGACGGTGGAATCCGAGGATGCCGGTGACAACGAGCACGCCCGCCGTGAGCAGTGACGTGAGGTTCGTGAAGTAGCCGAAGTAGTCGAAGACGCTCGCTCCCTGAGCCGGGATGCCGAGCACGTAGGTGTAGAGGAGGACAGCGATCACCGTAGCGCCGATCGCGACGCGGAGGGCGGCGATCGCAGGCACGGCAGGGGCAGCGGACGTCATCCGCTCAGACTAGGGCGGACATTCGGGCAATCCGTTCCGGACAGGGCTGCGAACCATCTGTGAGTCGCAACGAGCGGCGCCACCCCAAGGAGGAATCATGCGTTTCATCCCCACCAAGGTCCACGGAGTCCTCGACTACATCGTCGGTGTGGCTCTGATCGTCGCCCCCTGGCTGTTCGGCTTCGCCGGCGTCGGCGGCCCCGCCGTGATCATCCCGATCGTGCTCGGCGTCGGCCTCATCGTCTACAGCCTCTTCACGAAGTACGAGTGGGGCCCCTTCGGTTTCATCCCGATGCCCGTCCACCTCGTGTTCGACATCGTCGCGAGCCTGTTCCTCGCCCTGTCGCCCTGGATCTTCGGATTCTCGGGTGAGGCGCTGAACGTCTGGCTGCCTCACGTCGTCGTGGGCGCCGCCGTGATCGTGGTCGTGCTGTTCTCGCAGCCGCAGCCCGCGAACGCGAAGGTGCAGACCGCCCGCGCCTGACCCGACCAGACTCTGAAGCCCCGCACGGAACGTCGGCCCCGTGCGGGGCTTCAGTGCTGCAGGGCGGCGCACGTCCAGCGGGCATAGAGCTGCCACGGGTCGTCGATCGTCTGCAGCGAGGCGATGTGGGCGGTCAGCTCCGGCGTCTGCGTGAACCACTCGCCTCCCTCGCGGATCGCCGCGAACTCGCGGTGCCGTGCCTGCTCGATCGAGCGCCCGCCGGGTTCGAACGCGAGGAGCTCGTCGTGGCGGATGCTCGCGAGACGCCGGCGGGGCTGGCGGCTCGTTCCGATCTTGATCCGGCGGTCGTAGCGCAGGTAGTAGACGACCTCGACCACCGGTCGGGGAAGGTCGCCGTCGGGGGAATCGCCGTAGCGCCACCCGCACCATTCGCAGAGCAGTGCGCGCGCGACCCGGGCGCCCCGGGAGCGGCCGCACAGGGGACAGGGGCTCGGCAGTTCCTCGCTCACGTTCCGTGACGATACGCGGTGCGTCCGACATCAGCCCGCGGCTTCAGCCTTCCGGGCGTCGCCGCTTCTCGCCTCGGGGAACCCACTTCCACCACATCACGTGATAGTCGCCCTGTTCGATGTCGAAGATCCGCCCGCAGACGGCGCACTCGGCCTCGTAGGTCATCGACCATCCGGGTTCGCTGGTGGAGAGCACCCGGACGTGACCCCGGGACTGCTCCTTCGACGGATCGAAAGAGAGCAGTCCGACGTACGAGCTGCACCAGCAATGCCCATCCCGGTAGCGCTCGAGCGTCGTGAAGGCGTGTTCGAGGTTGCCCCGGTTGGGGCGGATCATGCCCCCGAGCTCGAGATCCGCCGTGCGGTTGCGGATCAGCGTCAGTGCGGGGACGAGGCGGTCGAACACCTCCGGATCCCGGGAATGGATCGTCTCCCATGCGGCATGCATGACCCGCTGCGGGTCGCGGGAGAGGAAGTCGTCGAGCAGCGGGATCACGGTTCGAGGCTAGCAATCCGTGGCTGCGCCAGTGCTTCCGCTGCGATCTGGAACACGACCGGAGATCCGCAGCGGTCACCGGGGAGGGGTGACCGCTGCGGGGGGCGGCATGAGCGCCCGGTCCGCACACCCCAGTACGTGCGGACGTCGTGCCTGCGTCGCGGTGCGCGCGCAGTGGGTGCGAAGAGGGAGATGACTCGGGGAAGGGTCATCTCCCTGCCCGTCGGGTGGGAGGTCCGACGGGACAACGCGATGAGGCGATGTGATCGATCTACACCGACCCGGCGTGGCAGGGACGTGTGGGGGCGTCGGCTGCTGTAGCTATTCAAGCCGTGTCGGCGGTGGCGCGCTGTCCCAGAGGCGCAGCAGTGTCATCACGATCGCGCATGATCCGTGAGTGCTCGGCGGCGGGTCGAGGAGGGCGCTTCGCCGAACTGCTCGGTATAGCGACGGGAGAAGTAGCCGAGGTGTACGAAGCCCACCGAGAACGCCGCCTCGGTGACTGCCATGGGGGAGTGCGCCGTCCCCTCGAGCAGTCGCCGTGCGTGGTCGAGGCGGCGGGATCGGAGCCAGCGCATCGGTGAATCGCCTGTCTCCTTCTTGAACGCCACCTGGAGAGCGCGAGGACTCACCATCGCCCTGTCGGCGACGCGTCCGAGGGTCAGCGGTTCGGACAGGTGAGCCATCATGTAGTCCATCCCGGTCCGCACCGAACGGCTGTGTGCAGCACCCTGACGGGGGATTCGCGCGCGGAAGGATCGCATGCTCATGAGTGCTGCTTCGATCGCCACGTCTTCCATCCGGCGTGCGATCCGGCCGGACATCATGGGAGAGTCCGATCCGCAGATCATCGCGGCCGCCACCAGGAGATGCGTCGCCTCGTCGCCGAAGCCGGTGATGTCGCTGGTGTAGTCGAACTCGATGCGCCCGGGATCCCGGGAGTCGAGCAGCGAACCGGCGATGCGCTCGAGCCGGGTCCGCGTGATCGGCATAAGCACCTGATCGAAGTCGGATGACACGCGGGTCCGGAAATCCAGGTTCGGCGGAATGAATCCGACGACGCCGGGGGCCAGCGTCACCTCCGCGCCACCGTATCTGAAGCTGGCCGTGCCGGACACGTTGACCGCCAAGACGACATGATCTTCGTTGGGTTCCGTCGACTGGAGGGATGCGTCGGTGCCGAGCGACATCCTGATGAAGGACATGGCGTGCCCCTCCGGGAGCGCACGCATGTGGGCGTCGAGCACGCTTCTTCGAGAGAGCGGGATGACGCTCAGTGGCCGAAGACCCAGCGACACGAGTTCCTCGCTCAGCTGGTCGGCGTCGGAGACGCCGTCGATGATCTCGGTTCCGCGGGAATCGAGGACGCTGCGCATCTCCATCAGGTTCATCGTCGCCTCCTCGCAGTGCAAGAATTCTGGCACAACCGGCAGGCCGGCAGTCGGGAATATCGATGTACTCGAGGGCGGTTCTGGCGCGCTTCAGGGAGCGGGTCGGATACGACGAAGCCCCCGGCGTGGCCGGGGGCTTCTCAGTGGTGGTGGGCGATACCGGACTCGAACCGATGACCTCTTCCGTGTGAAGGAAGCGCG
>JAZBLS010000233.1:0-4230 GCA_037033365.1 Actinomycetota bacterium
GTGCTGTTCTTCGAGCTGTTCCTCGTCCTCGTGTGGGCGCTGCAGGTGCTCGCCGAGCCCAGCACCGGCAGCGCCGCGCCGATCGTCGTGGCCGTCGGCGGTCTCGTCTGGTGGCTGTCGACGATGCTCCTTCTCGCGGCATACCGGCATCGCGTCGAGGCCGAGCCGGGCATCCCCTGGACCAGGCTCGCGCTGCCCATCCTCGTCGCCGTGGCGTACGGGGCGTCCGCGGGTGCCCTCGCGGACAGCTGGCTGCTCGCTCTCATGCCGATCGCGCAGTCGCTCGTGCTGTTGAACTGGCCGCGCGGCGTGCGCATTCGCGTGGTGATCCTGCTCACGGTCGTCCTGATCTGCCTGGCGTTCGTCGACGGCGCGCGGGGCGCGATCGGCACCGCGGCGCCCGGCTGGATCCCCGCGCTGTACGCGATCTCCATCCCCGCCATGTCGGTGAGCTCGCTCTGGTGGTGGGACGTGCTGGTCACGCTCGATCGCGCCCGCGCCTCGGAGTCGAGACTCGCCGCGACCCAGGAACGTCTCCGCGTCGCCACGGATGTGCACGACCTCCAGGGGCACCACCTGCAGGTCATCGCGCTGCAGCTCGAGCTGGCGGAGCGTCTGATGGAGCGAGACCCGCAGGCGGCGCTCGAGCAGCTGCAGGCGGCTCGTTCGAGCGTGGACGACGCGCGCCAGGGCACGCGCGACCTCGCCACCCGTTTCCGCTCCGTGCCGCTCGGGGACGAGGTCGCGAACGCGCGTGATCTCCTCCGCGCCGCGGGCATCGACGTCGACACCGACATCGCACCGGATGCCGACGAGGCGCCGTCGTCGGTGCTCGGACCCGTCATCCGCGAGACGACGACCAACGTCCTGCGACACGGAGGCGGCACGCGGGCGCGCCTCGCCCTGACGAGAGGTCCGGGAGGCTGGCGCTACGAGATCGCGAACGATCGCTCCGCGGACGCTCACGGGGGTCCGGTCGGCTCCGGCCTCGACGGCATCCGTCGGCGTATCTCCGAGGCGGGCGGAACCCTGGAGGTCGTCGAGGGCGACACGGAGTTCGCGGTCGTCGCGACGGTCCCGGCATCCGCCGCGCCGATCGAGGAGGAGCGCGCATGATCCGCGTCCTGCTCGCCGACGACGAGGCCATGATCCGCTCGGCCCTGGCGGCCCTCCTCCGCCTGGAGGACGACATCGACGTCGTCGCGGAGTGCGCCGACGGGGAGCAGGCGGTCGCCGAGGCGATTCGACTGAGCCCGGACGTGTGCCTGCTGGATCTGGAGATGCCCGGGCTCGACGGCGTCGAGGTCGCGGAGCGGCTGCAGCGCGCGATCGTCACGCGCTGTGTGGTCGTGACACGGCACGCGCGCCCCGGCGTGCTCCGCCGGGCGCTCGCCTCCGGTGTCTCGGGCTTCCTGCCGAAGTCGCGCGGCGCCGACCAGGTCGCCGACGTCATCCGACGCGTCGCTGCCGGCGCACGCTACGTCGACCCGGAGATCGCCGCCGATGCGCTCAGCGACCAGCGCTCGCCGCTCACCGACCGTGAGCTCGACGTGCTCCGAGCGGGGCGCCGCGGGGAGACGACGGGACAGATCGCGAAGACGCTGTCGCTCGCGCCGGGCACGGTCCGCAACCACATCTCGGCTGTGCTCGCCAAGCTCGCGGTCGGCACCCGGCAGCAGGCGGTGCTGCTCGCCGAGGAGCGCGGCTGGATCTGACGGCTCGGCAGACCGCCCGACATATCCGGGAAACACGGCCTCGGTAGCGTCGGGTGCAGTCGTCGTCAGGAAGGGCCGAACCAGTGAACGTCACGATCGAGCGTGTGGAGTGGTCGCATCCGGATGCCGAGAGACTGCGCGCCGCTCAGCGCGCCGAGCTCGACGCGCGGTACGGCAGCGACGACCACGAGCCCGGGGTCATCCCCTCGGCCGGGGATGTGCCGGTCTTCCTCGTCGCCCGCGACGCCACCGGGACGGCCGTCGTCTGCGGCGGTCTCCGTCCGCTCGATGACACCGTGCTCGGCCCTGACATCGCGGAGGTCAAGCGCATGTACGCGGCGCCCGCGGCGCGGGGTACAGGCGCCGCCACCGCGCTTCTCCGTGCCCTCGAATCGGAGGCGCGAGCCCTCGGCATCCGTCGTCTCGTGCTCGAGACGGGCACCGCGCAGCCAGACGCCATCCGCTTCTACGAGCGGGAGGGATACTCGCCGATCCCGCTCTTCGGCCACTACGTGGCGAGCGACCTGAGTCTGTGCTTCGCGAGGGATCTCGCCGCGGCCTGACCGGACCTCAGAGAGGCGGCCCGACGACCGCGGCAGACTCCGGCGGAAGGGTGATCTTCCCGGGAACGCGCGTCGACTCCGTGGTCGACAGCAGGACCTCGGCATCCGACGCGATCTCGAAGTCGACCGCGGCATCCGTCAGGTTCACGAGCACCGAGACCGCACCGCGGTCGATTCGGTGCCAGCGGGACGACGGATCGGCGTCTGCGGGCTCGGATGTCGCGACCGTGTGGGTGAGATCGGGATCCGTGAGCTCGGGGCGGTCGCGGCGGAGCGCGGTCAGCTCGCGGTAGAGCCCGAACAGGCGCGCGTGCGGCTGCTCCTCGACCTCGTGCCAGTCGAGGTGCGACCGCTCGAACGTCTTCGGGTCCTGCGGATCCGGCACCTGGGCCGGGTCCCAGCCCATCTTCGCGAACTCCGCGATGCGACCCTCAGCCGTGGCGCGGCCGAGCTCCGGTTCCGGGTGGGAGGTGAAGAACTGCCAGGGCGTCGACGCGCCCCATTCCTCGCCCATGAACAGCATCGGCGTGCCGGGAGCCGTCAGGGTCAGGACCGCCGCCACGGCGAGACGCCCGGGCGACAGTGATGCCGTGAGGCGGTCGCCCGCGGCCCGGTTGCCGATCTGGTCGTGATCCTGCGCGAAGGTCACCAGCCGCCAGGCGGGGACCTCAGCCGGCAGCGGTGTGCCGTGCGCGCGACCGCGGAATGACGAGTACGTCCCGTCGTGGAAGAAGCCGCGCTGCGACACCTTCGCCACGGCATCCGCCGCCGCGAAGTCGGAGTAGTACCCCTCGATCTCGCCGGTCAGCGCGACGTGCACCGCGTGATGCCAGTCGTCCGACCACTGGGCCGTCAGCCCGTAGCCGCCGGCCTCGCGGGGAAGGATGAGCGTGGGGTCGTTGAGGTCGGACTCGGCGATGAGGGTCAGCGGACGGTTGAGCTGCGCCGAGAGAGCGTCCACCCGCTCCGACAGCTCGCGGAGGATGTGCCGCGGGCTGTCGTCGCGGAGGGCATGCACCGCGTCGAGCCGGAGCCCATCGACGTGGAAGTCGCGCAACCACATCAGGGCGTTCTCGATGATGTACTCGCGCACGACCGGCTCGTCGAGGTTCAGCGATTCGCCCCAGGAGTTGTGGTCGCCGTCACGCAGGTACGGGCCGAACTTCGGCAGATGGTTGCCGCTCGGGCCGAGGTGGTTGTACACGACGTCCTGGATCACCGCGAGGCCACGGGCGTGCGCCGCCTCGACGAACCGCTGGTAGCCGGCGGGTCCGCCGTACTGCTCGTGCACGGTGTACCAGAGCACACCGTCGTAGCCCCAGTTCCACTCTCCGTTGAAGTCGTTCACGGGCAGCAGCTCGACGTGGGTGATCCCGAGATCGACGAGATGGTCGAGCTTCGCGATCATGGCGTCGAGCGTGCCCTCGGGCGTGAACGTCCCGACATGGGCCTCGTAGACGACCGCGCCGGCCAGCTGCCGCCCGGTCCACTCGGAGTCTCCCCACTCGAACCGGGCGGGGTCGAACACCGCGGAGGGGCCGTGCACTCCGCTCGGCTGGCGCAGCGACCGGGGATCGGCGCGAAGGTCGTCGTCATCGTCGAGGAGGAAGCCGTACCGGGCCCCCTCCGGGAGATCGAGCTCGTTCGTCCACCACCCGTCGTCGGCGCGGTCGAGCTCGTGCTCGCGGATGGCCGCGCCGGCCGGGGTGAGGTGCCGCAGTCGCACGCGCTCGGCGCGCGGTGCCCAGACGGAGATCATCGCTCGTCCACTAGCAGGGCGACCGGGTACGTGTCCAGGAGCTCACCGAGTCGGATGGGACCGGCGCCGAACCGGCGTCCGGTGAGCACATCGGTCGCGGGGAGGTCACGTCGGAGCAGCACGGTGTCGCCCCAGCCGCCTCGACGCTCGAGTCCCACGGGGAGTCGCGTCGCGACGGCCATCACGCCGCCGC
>JAZBLS010000234.1:0-4188 GCA_037033365.1 Actinomycetota bacterium
TTGTACGCCACGACCGCCGTCGCGCCGCTCGCCGCGGCGAGCGCCGCCGCAGCACGACCGCCCTGGATGGACGCGGCATGGTGGCTCAGCCGGGTGAGGCGGATGCCGTGGCGCTCGCACGCGCGAGCCACGGTGTCCGCCCGGCGGATGTCGGCCCAGGATCCGCGGGGACCCGAGGCGTAGGCGATGTGGGTGTGGCCGAGCGCGACGAGGTGCTCGATCGCCTGGCCGGGGCCGTTCTCGGTGTCCATGACGACGCAGGGCGCTCCGTCGATCTGTCGGTTGACCACGACGTAGGGGGTGTCTCCGACGAGCTCGAGCACCTCCGCATCCGGCAGTCGCGGAGAGCACAGCAGTATGCCGTCGAGCTTGCGGGCCTGCTCGATCCCCTCACGCTCGCGGCGCAGGTCCTCGTCGGCGTCGAACAGCACGATCCGGTGGCGTCCGTGCCACGCCTGACCCTGGACGGCCTTGAGCAGCGTGGCGTACACAGGGTTCGCGACGTCGGGGACGACGACTCCGAACGTGCGGGTCGCAGTGGCGGCCTGCGGCGCCGCATAGCCGAGCTCTCCCGCGGCCTCGAGCACGCGACCGAGGGTGTTCGGCGCGAGCCGGTCGGGCTCTCCGAACGCGCGCGACGCCGTAGCGATCGAGACGCCGGCCCGGCGTGCGACCTCGGTCAGTGTCGCTGTCATGATCTGCTCCCGCCCTCCCCGTCATCCTACGATCCTCCACCCGGATGAAAGTCGGCTTGACAAGTTTGTACAACTCATTCACACTGTTTGCATGACGATCATCGCCGATCACCCGTTCGGGCGCCCGGCCCAGAGCGAAGGAGCCGTGGCGTGAACAGCGAGACACCGGTCCTGCGCCGCACCACCCCCGCGAGCGCCACCCCTGGGGTCACCCCCTCCACCGCCGGCATCCTGCACCTCGGTCTCGGCAGCTTCCACCGCGCGCACCAGGCGGTCTACACCGCTGCGGCTGTGGCGGCCGAGGGAGGCGACTGGGGCATCGTGGGTGTGGCCTCCCGCTCCCGCTCGATCGTCGACGCGATGCACGCCCAGGACCACCTGTACTCGGTCGCGACCATCGCGCCCGAGACCACGTCGTTGTCGATCCCGGGCGTGCACACCGATTCTTTCGTCGGCGCCGAGCAGCCCGAGCGCGTCGTCGCCGGGATCGCCGACTCCGCGATCCGCATCGTCACCCTCACCGTGACCGAGAACGGCTACAGCTACTCGCCCGCCACGCAGCGCCTCGACCTCGACGACGAGACGGTGCGCTCCGACCTCCGCGGCGGCGCTCCCCGATCGACGATCGGCCAGCTCGCCCGCGGCCTCCAGGCCCGCGCCTCCGCCGGCGGTTCGCCGATCTCGATCCTCAGCTGCGACAACCTCGCCGCGAACGGCAAGCACACCGAGAAGCTCGTCCGCGAGTTCCTGCACGAGCTGCCCCACGGCGACGGCGCCGAGGCGATCGCGTACCTCGACCGTGCCGTCACCTTCCCCTCGAGCATGGTCGACCGCATCGTGCCCGCGACGACGGGCGAGCTCCGCTCGCGCGTGAGCACCCTCCTCGGGGCGCGCGACGACATCCCGGTCCCCGCCGAGCCCTTCACGATGTGGGCCATCGAGGACGCCTTCGCGGGCGGACGCCCCGCCTGGGAGGCAGGCGGCGCCGTCTTCACCACCGAGGTCGCGCTCTACGAGCAGATGAAGGTGCGCCTCCTCAACGGCACGCACTCGCTCATCGCCTACCTGGGTGCGCTCAGCGGGGTCGGCACGATCCCCGAGGCCATCGCCCAGCAGTCCATCGAGCGCGCTGCTCGGGTCGTGCTGCGGAGCGAGTACGAGCCCTCGATCGAGGTGCCCACCGGCGTCGACATCGACGCCTACGAGAGCGAGCTCTTCGAGCGCTGGGCGAACAGCGCCCTCGGTCACCGCACGAGCCAGGTCGGCACCGACGGCTCCGTCAAGCTGCGCCAGCGCATCCCCGAGCCGGCCCTGCTCGTTCTCGGACGCGGCGAGATGCCGCACCTGATCGCGCTCACTGTCGCCGGATACCTGTCGTGCCTCGCCCCGCTCCGCGGTTTCGACCCCGGCCTGCACGCGGCGGCGATGTCCGACGCCGCGCGCGAGCGCCTCACCGGTCTCGCGGCCACGGCCCGCGGAGGACGCGATCTCGCGCAGCGGGTGATCGGCGAGCTGCAGCTGTTCGGTGCCGAACTCGGGGCGCAGGATGGCTTCATCGCCCGCGTCGGCGAGCTCGTCGACACCGTCGCCCGGCACGGCGTGGATGCGGCGATCACCGATGCGGTGACCGCATCGCAGGCCACCGCATCGAGCACGGCCGCCCAGAGCACGGCATCCGGAACCACCCTGAAGGAGATGCAGCCATGAAGGCTCTCGCCATCCACGGCAAGGAAGACATCCGCTGGGAGGACCGCGAGGTCCCGACCCCCGGCGACGGAGAGGTCCGCCTCCGCGTGAACTACGTGGGCATCTGCGGCTCCGACCTGCACTACTACTTCCACGGCGCGAACGGCGACTACACGATCCAGGAGCCCCTGACCCCGGGTCACGAGCTCTCCGGCGTCGTCGATCTCGATCCGTCAGGGCGCCTCGCGCCCGGCACCCCGGTCACTGTGCACCCGGCCCGCTACGGTCCCGTCGTCCCGGGTCTCGAGGAGCACCCGCACCTGCGCGCCGGCGGCGACTACTTCGGCAGCGCGGCCACCACCCCGCACCGTCAGGGCGGAGCATCCGAGTTCCTGATCGTCGAGGACCACATGGTCCGCGTCCTCCCCGCCTCCCTTCCGCTCGAGCGCGCCGCGCTGGCCGAGCCGCTCGCCGTGGCGATCCACGCCGTCGGCCTCGCCGGCGACGTCACCGACAAGCGAGTCCTCGTGATCGGCGCCGGCCCCATCGGCCTCCTCGTCGCAGCCGCCGCCGTGCACGCGGGAGCCGCCGTGGTCGGCGCGAGCGACGTACGCGAGGAGCCCCTCGACCGCGCACGCTCGCTGGGTGCCACCGAGACCTTCCTCGTCGGCCGCGACACGATCGAGAACGAGTCGTTCGACGTCGTCTTCGAGTGCTCGGGGGTCGGCGTCTCGCTCACCACCGCCGTGCGCGCGGCTCGCCGCGCCGGCACGCTCGTCCAGGTCGGCATGCTCCCGAACGCCGACATCTCGGTGAACCTCGCGCCTCTGCTCGCGAAGGAGCTGACGATCCGCGGCGCGTTCCGCTTCTCCACCGAGATCGACGACGCGGTCGCCCTGCTGGCCGGGACCGACGCGCTCGACCCGGTCATCTCCCACGTCCTCCCGGCATCCGACGCCGTCGCGGCGTTCGAGCTCGCTCGCGACTCGTCCGCCTCGGCCAAGGTCCTGCTGTCCCTCTAGCGAACACCGCTGCCCCGCGCCCCGGCGCGCATCACTACAAAGGAGTATTCCGATGAGCAGTTCTCCCGTCCCCGGTGTCGACGCCCCCGCGGCGCCCCCCACCGCCAAGCGCTCGATGGGCGATCTCGTCCGCGCCGCCGTCTCCGGCTGGCTCGGCACCGCCCTCGAGTTCATGGACTTCCAGCTGTACTCCCTGGCCGCGGCTCTGGTGTTCAGCCAGCTGTTCTTCGCCGGCGAGGACCCCGGCATGGCGGTCGTGCTCGCCATGGCCACGTACGGCGTCGGGTACATCGCCCGCCCCGTGGGCGCCTTCGTGTTCGCCCGCATCGGTGACCGCGTCGGCCGTCGCAAGGTGCTTTTCTACACGATCCTCCTGATGGGAGCGGCGACCACGCTGATCGGCTTCCTGCCGACGTACCAGCAGGTCGGCATCCTCGCTCCGATCCTGCTCGTGATCCTGCGTCTCGCCCAGGGCTTCGGCGCCGGCGCCGAGATCTCGGGCGCGGGCGTCATGCTCTCGGAGTACGCCCCCAGCAACCGTCGAGGGATCATCGCCTCGCTCGTCGCTCTCGGCACCAACTGCGGAACCCTGTTCGCGTCGGCGATCTGGGCGATCCTCCTCGCGGTCATGCTCGAAGCCGACGTGATCGAGTGGGGCTGGCGCATCCCGTTCATCGGCAGCGCCGTGATCATGCTCTTCGCGCTCTGGGTGCGGTTCAACCTCAAGGAGAGCCCCGTCTTCGAGGAGCGCACCGACGTCGTCGACGGCAAGGCGCTCTCGCGCG
>JAZBLS010000235.1:0-4181 GCA_037033365.1 Actinomycetota bacterium
CCACGGCGGCCAGCCCGAGCGAGAGCGTCGCGGTGACGACGAGGACGCTCGCGGCGACGGCAGCCCCGGCCATCAGCACGCCTGCCTCTCGCCGCGGCGAGTGTTCTGCGTCACAGGCCCCCTCCGAGTGCGCAGCTCGAGGCTCGCAGTGGGACACGGATGAGTCCGCCGATCGCGGCGTCGACCTGGGCCGTCACGCACATGAGCTCGTCTCGGTCGGCTGTCGACACCGCCGCACCGGGTACGGCCGCCGTGACGGCACCCACCGCCGCACTCTCGCCCTCGCCTCGTCCCAGCAGCCGAGCCGCGTCGGCCGTCGCGTCTTGGAGCGCGACCTGTCGGGACGCCGCGCTGAGAGCGCCCGCCCCCAGCAGGATCGTCAGCACGACGGCAGGCAGCGCCAGCGCGAGCTCGGCCGCGACCGAGCCGCCGTCGTCGTGCGCGCGCACGCGTCACGCGACCGTCAGCGCTCGGCGGACGAGGTCGGTGAGGACTCCGCGCACTTCGTCCGATCGCATGATCACGACCAGCAGACCCGCGAAGGCGACGGCCGCCATGGTGGTGATCGCGTACTCGGCGGTCGCGGCGCCGGTGTCATCGCCGAACAGCGAGGCTGCTCGGCGGGAGGTGAGGAGAGGGATGGTCTGCATGGTTCCTTCTTTCTTGTGGTCCTTCTCGGGATCTTGTCGGGGTCGAGATGCGCGGGGTTCCGGCATCTCACAGCGGCAACGTGGTGGAGGTGAGCACGCTCAGCAGGAGCGGTGCGACGCCCAGAAGCAGGAAGGCAGGCAGCGTGCAGACGCCGAGCGGGATGAGGAGCTTGGTCGAGAGCGCGGCCGCGCGCATCCTCCCCTGGACGCGCGACGTAAGTCGTTCCTGCGCTGCGGATGCCCGCAGGAGCTCCCCGGCCGGGACACCCGCATCACGCGAGAGTCCGAGCACGGCGTCGATGCGAGCTTCGTCGCCGTGACGGGACGCGGAGGTCTCGGCGACGAGCAAGAGGGCCTTCTGTATCGACACGCCGCCCGACAGCGCCACCGCGACGAGCTCGGCTCGCATGCCCGGAGTCCCCTCCGTCGGCTGCGCACGTCGCAGCAGCGCCGACGTCCACGCCCGGGCCGCGAGGACGAGAAGGAGCCCGGCGATGACGCACGTCGCCGCGATCGGGTGAGAGACGATGACGCCGACGGTGTCGAATCCGAGCGCGAATCCCAGAAGCAGGCCGGCGAACGGCATCCACAGCAGCAGCCGAGCGGTGCCGGCAGGCTCGGCGAGCGCGATGCGCACGTCGTCCGCCGCCGCCGAGGCGTCGCGCAGGGTCTCGGCGATCACCCGCAGCACCTCGGCGAGCGGCGCCCCGACTGTCGTGGCGACCTCCCAGGCAGCGGCGAGGTCGCACCAGGCACCGCCCTCGGCGCCGATGGCGGCGACGAGCCCCCGTCCGCCGTCCACTCGGCCGATCACGGATGCGGCATGCGGGTCTCCGGTCTCGGCGAGATGCCGCCAGGCGGCGACGGGCGCGGCTCCCGCCTGAAGGAGCACCGCGAGCGTCTGCACGGATGCAGCCGCCTCGGCGCCGTCGTCGCCGACCCTGCCGCGTATCCGACGAGCGCTCACCACGGTCGCACCTCTTCTATCCCGAGACGGTCGCGAACCAGCGAGAACCGGCCGGCCTGCGCGATGCGCCGCTCCCCACTCGGCGAACGCTCCAGGTGGAGGACGACGGAGAACGCACTGACCGTCTGTCGCGCGAGCGCGGTGGCGTCCATCCCTGCGAGAGCACCGAGGGCCTCGAGACGCGCCGGCACATCGGCGAGTCCGCTCGCGTGCAACGTTCCTGCCCCGCCGTCGTGACCGGTGTTCAGCGCCGTGAGCAGCTCGCGCACCTCCTCGCCGCGGCATTCCCCGACGATCAGACGGTCCGGTCGCATGCGCAGTGACTCACGCACCAGTCGCGCGAGGCTGATCCCGCCCGCGCCCTCCAGGTTGGACTGCCGCGCCTGCAGGGCCACATGATGCGGATGCCGAGGCCTGAGCTCTGCGACATCCTCGATCGTGACGATCCGCTCGGATCCGGACACGGCGGAGAGGAGCGCCGAGAGCAGGGTCGTCTTGCCGGTTCCGGTGCCTCCGGTGATGAGGATGTTCGACCGCGCATGCACGAGCCCGCGAAGCCACGCATGCTGGCCGGCGTCGAACGCACCGAGGGCCGCGAGCGCATCGAGGTCGGCGGCGCGTACACGGGGAACGCGGATCGACAGCGCCGTTCCGGAGGTCGACACCGGGGCCAGCACCGCATGCACGCGGATCCCGGAGTCGAGTCGGACGTCGACGCAGGGCGACTGATCGTCGAGGTGCCTCCCACCGTGCCCGATCAGTGCGACGGCGAGGTCTCGGACCTCACGCTCGGAAGCACTCCACCCCTCCACGGGCTCGGCGCCTCGACCGCGATCGACGAAGAGCCCCGCGCTGCCGTTCACGAACAGATCGGTGACGGCCTCATCGGTGCAGTATTCGGCGAGCGGTCCGAGGCTCGGGTCGGGCTCGAGCCGGCCGCGACCGACCGTCGTCCCGGACGCGAGCAGCGTCGAGGCGTCGCGGGGGCGGATGACGAAGGGATCGGGCATTCCCCGAAACTAGGCGTCACCTCCCCCGCGGACGGCCGCCTGCGGCATCCGCCTCTGGCCTGTGTGAGGAACGAGTCGCTCCTCGGCGACGGTGCAGGAGGAAGCGCCGCTGGCGCACCGGACGCTGCGGGGTCGATATCGCACCCGAAACCGGCAGATGCCGTGCATAAGCGACCCTGCACCGGACAGACCAGGCGGTGCGGGGTCGAAAACGCACCCGAAACGCGCGGATGCCGTGCTTTAGTGGCCCCCACCGGCGCCCGATGCAGAACCGACCCCGCACCGGCGCCACGGCGCATGAGCACCGAGCTGGTGAGACGGAGAAGGGCGGCATCTCACGGGGGGAATGAGATGCCGCCCACGGCGGGGCCCGATGGGGGGAATCGGGCGCGCCAAGGCCGGAATGAGAATTCGGCTGTCGTCGAGTGTACGCAAGGCGACCGTCCTGACAAAACCCGTCCGAGTACCGACTTTCGGCAGTATTCGACGTCCAGGGCCGGGACTAGATTCGCCCTGACCTGATCGCGTCACCCTGCGATCACGCCTGCAGTACCTGCCACGCCGCAAAGGAGCGCCTGCCGATGAGCAGCCAGATCGATCATCTCCTCGATGAGACCCGCCGATTCCCCCCGTCCGAGGAGTTCGTCGCCCAAACTGTCTCCTCCCCCGCTCTCTACGAGAGCGCGGCGGCAGACCGCGAGGCCTTCTGGGCGGACCAGTCCCGCGAGCTCCTGCACTGGCACACGCCCTTCGAGAAGGTCCTCGACTGGTCGACCCCGCCGTTCGCGAAGTGGTTCGACGACGGAGAGCTGAACGTCGCCTACAACTGCCTCGACCGCCACGTGGAGGCCGGCAACGGCGACCGCGTCGCCCTGCACTGGGAGGGCGAGCCCGGCGATTCCCGCAGCATCACCTACGCCGAGCTCACGGACGAGGTCAAGCGCGCAGCGAACGTGCTGAGCGACCTGGGCATCGGGCACGGCGACCGCGTCGCGATCTATCTGCCGATGATCCCCGAGGCGGTCGTCTCGATGCTCGCGGTCGCGCGCCTCGGCGCGATCCACTCGGTCGTGTTCGGCGGTTTCAGCGCCGACAGCCTGCGCGCCCGCATCGACGACGCCGGCGCCAAGCTCGTCATCACGGCCGACGGCGGCTACCGCAAGGGCCGGGTCTCGGCTCTCAAGCCGGCCGTGGACCAGGCCCTCGCCGACCGCGGTGACGGCGAGCAGAAGACCGTCGAGCACGTCCTCGTCGTCCGCCGCGGCGAGAACGAGGTCGAATGGGAGGAGGGCCGCGACGTCTGGTGGCATGACGTCGTCCCCGCCGCTTCCGCCGAGCACACCGCGGAAGCGTTCCCCGCGGAGAACCCGCTGTTCATCCTGTACACCTCCGGCACGACGGGGAAGCCCAAGGGCATCCTGCACACCTCGGGCGGGTACCTCACCCAGGCCGCGTACTCGCACAAGTACGTCTTCGACCTGCACCCCGAGACCGACGTCTACTGGTGCACCGCCGACATCGGCTGGATCACGGGCCACAGCTACGTCACGTACG
>JAZBLS010000236.1:0-4174 GCA_037033365.1 Actinomycetota bacterium
GGGTCCAGGTCGCGCGACCCTGGTCGTGGATCTCGGGCGCCAACCGCGGCGCCGGCGTCTCTTAGCGCTGCGCGGGGCGCCGGGCGGCGCGCGCAGCAACGGCGGCGGTGCGCTGCAGGACGATACCCGCGAGAACGACCATGGCCGAGCCGACCCAGATGAGGATCTGCGACTGCACGGCCAGCAGCTGCCAGACGCCGACTCCCGCGACCGCGAGACCGGCCAGCAGCGTGACGGTGGCCGTCACCCTGACGCGCCGACGTGCTCGAGCCTGCCGCACGACCGGATCTGCACGCGTCGCGGCGAGTTCCTGCCGCAGGAGCGTCAGCTCGGCGGCTTCCTTCTCGGACTGCAGACGCTTCGCGAGCTTCTGCTGAGCGAGGGCGGTGCGGGCGTTCAGCTCGAGATGCACCTCGCTCGGAGTCTCGCTCGTCTCGGCGAGGATGCGGAGGGCCTGGTTCAACCGAACCGCGTTGCGCTCCGCGGCGTCGTACTGGAATCGCCCCCGCCAGGAGGGCAGCAGATAGAGCAACCACAGGAGCACGGCGACGAGCACGATCACTCCCCCGCTCAGCACCGGCCCGTCCATGTCGACAACGGTACGGGAACAGCGTTCCCGACGCCTCTCTGTGCACGCGCGTGTCGCGATGGATTCCTGCGCAGATGCGGGTCAGATCGCCAGTCGGTCGGACGGCGGTATGGTCGCGGCATCCGGCGGGACCTGCCCGCTCAGCCACCGCGCGAGCACTCCCTGCGGGACGTCCTCCCGCGTGAGGGCGAACGCGTAGTGGTCGCGCCAGTCCCCGTCGATGTGGATGTACCGCCGACGGAGACCTTCGTAGCGGAAGCCGAGCTTCTGCACGACCCGAAGGCTCGCCGCGTTCTCCGGACGGATGCAGATCTCCATGCGGTGCAGCCCGTACTCCGTGAAGCAGGCGTCGGTGGCGAGGGCGACCGCGGTCGGGGTGATCCCCTTGCCGGCGAAGCGCTCGCTCACCCAGTAGCCGATCGTGGCCGAGCACAGCGACCCGCGCGCGACACCCCACACGTTGAGCTGACCGGCGATCTCGCCGTCATGCTCCATCACGAAGGGATAGCCGGCGCCGTCACGGTACTGCTGGAGGAGACGTCGGATGCTGAGGCGCATGTCGAACGAGACCGAACCGTACGGCACGGTCGCCTCCCACGGCTGCAGCCAGGAGCGGTTCGCGAGCAGCTCGTGCTGCAGCGACCTGGCGTCGCGTGAACGCACCAGGCGCAGCTCGACCGCGCCGTGTCGCATCCCCGTCGCCTGATCCATCTCGCGCTCCTGACGCCGCGATGCCGCCTCAGAGGCGTTCCGCGAACTCCTTCAGCCACGGACGCAGCTCGGAGCCGAGGTCCTCGCGGTCCGAGGCGAGCTGCACGATCGCCTTGATGTAGTCGACGCGGTCACCCGTGTCGTAGCGGCGGCCGCGGAAGATGACGCCGACCACGCCGGGACCCTCGGGGTCGGCCGCGAGCACCTGCAGGGCATCGGTCAGCTGGATCTCGCCGCCCTTGCCCGGCTCCGTGTGCTCGAGCACCTCGAAGATCGACGCAGGCAGCACGTAACGTCCGATCACCGCGAGGTTCGACGGCGCGTCCTCGGGCGCGGGCTTCTCGACGAGACCCGTGACGCGCACGGCATCCGATCCCTCGAGCGGCTCGACCGCGGCGGCGCCGTACATCTGGATGCTGTCGGGCTCGACCTCCATGAGGGCGATGACCGCGGCTCCGGTGCGCTCGTGCTCGGCGATCATCTCGGTGAGGAGCGGGTCGCGCTCATCGATGAGGTCGTCTCCGAGGAGGACGGCGAACGAGCTGTCACCGACGTGCGTGCGTGCGCGCAGCACCGCGTGCCCCAGCCCCTTCGGCTCACCCTGACGGACGAAGTGGATGTCGGCGAGATCGCTCGACTTGACGACCCGCTCGAGGCGGCCGTGGTCGCCCTTCTCCATCAGCTTCACCTCGAGCTCCGGCACGGAGTCGAAGTGGTTGGAGATCGCGTTCTTGTTGCGCCCGATGATCACCAGGATGTCGTCGATGCCGGCATCCGCCGCTTCTTCGACCACGTACTGGATGGCCGGCTTGTCGACGACCGGCAGCATCTCCTTCGGCATCGCCTTCGTCGCCGGCAGGAATCGTGTCCCCAGGCCAGCGGCGGGAATGACGGCTTTGATCTTCTGAGCACCCATCCTCACAGCCTAGTGGTGAGGCCGCCGTAGACTCGGAGGCATGTCCAACGACATCGAGCATGAGAAGCGCGCCCTGCGTGCCGAGCTCCGGGAACGGCGTCAGCTGCTGAGCGACGCACAGCGCGAGAGTGCGGCATCCGCCATCGCCGACCGCCTGGACGAGCTGATCGACTCTCTCGGGGCGCAGTCGATCTCCTGCTTCCTCTCCACCACCACGGAACCGGGGACCCGCGAGTTCGTGAGTGCGGCGGTGCGCCGCGGCATCCGCGTCCTCCTCCCCCTCACCCGCGAGGACGGACTCCTCGACTGGGCGGTGGCGGACGAGGACGACGAGATCGCCGAGGGCCTGTTCGGCCTCCCGGAACCGACCGGCGAGGTGCTCGGGCCGATCGCCGTGAACGACGTGGACCTCATGATCATCCCCGCCGCCGCGGTGGACCGCACGGGGATGCGCATGGGCTGGGGACGCGGCTACTTCGACAAGACCATCGGATCCATGGAGAAGTGCCCTCCCGTCTACGCCGTCATCTATGATTCCGAGATACTCGATGTTCTGCCGAGAGAAGTGCACGACCAGCCCGTCACGGGCGTCGTGACCCCCACGCAGACCCTGCTCCTGTCGCCGACGCGACGCTGAACCCTCACGAGGAACGCGATGCCCACCTACGCCTATGCCTGCCGATCCTGCGGCCACGCCTTCGACGCCGTGCAGAGCTTCTCCGACGACGCCCTGACCGTCTGCCCCGAGTGCGGCGGCGAGCTGCGAAAGCAGTACGGATCGATCGGAGTCACCTTCAACGGCTCCGGCTTCTACCGCACCGACTCGCGATCCGGCTCCGGCTCGGCATCCGGCTCCTCCGGCGCGAAGAAGGACTCCTCGACATCGTCGGATTCGAAGCCGGCGTCCCCGGCTCCGGCGGCCGCCTCCACCTCCTCCTCCTCCTGACACACCGACCATCGGAGACTCCCATGCTCAAAGGCTTCAAGGACTTCATCCTCCGCGGCAACATCATCGACCTGGCCGTCGCGGTCGTCATCGGCACCGCGTTCACGGCGATCGTCACCGCCGTCGTGAACAGCATCATCACCCCGCTCGTTGCGCTCTTCTTCGAGGCGGACGCGTCGGGTGAGTTCGGCTGGACGGTCACGAACATCTACGGCAACGACGTGACCTTCCCGATCGGTGACCTGATCTCGGCGCTCATCAGCTTCCTGGCCGTCGCCGCCGTCGTGTACTTCGTGTTCGTCCTGCCGATGAACACCTTCAAGGCGCACGTCGAGGCCCGCAAGGGCACCGCGGCCGAGGAGCCGTCGGAGGAGCCGGCAGCCGCCACCGAAGCCGAGCTGCTCGTCGAGATCCGCGACCTGCTCGCGAAGAACGTCCGCAGCTGACGCCTTCCCCTGCCTGACGTCCCGTCGCTCAGTAGTGCGGCGGGACGTCCTGGCGGAGCCGATCATCGTTCGGCCCTTTCGCGCCGGTGACCTTCGGGGTCGCCGGCGCGTTCTGCTCCCCGGGCACGGCGCTCTCGGGAGAAGGATCGGTTCCCGGAGCGGGCGTCAACCGCGCACGCCGAGAGCCCGCGACGCGGACGACCCGCTGCCGCGCGTCCTCCCCCGGGTCCTTCTCGTCAGCCATCCTGCGCGTCGAGGTCGATCGGCTGGGTGTCGTTGTCGGCGCGGGCGGCGGATGCCGAGATGCCCAGCACCGACGCGATCCGGCTCGCGGCCGTCGCGGGGTCGCTGTACAGATCGAAGGCGTGCACGCGCACGTAGTGCCAGCCGAGGCGGCGGAGCACGTGCGGCCGCAGGCGGAGCGTCTCACGCAGGGATTCGCCGCGGGACTCCGGGTCGGACTCGATCACGACGGCCTTGCCGCCGTGCTGCGCGACGAGCGGCAGGAGCCCGCGATAGTCGACGTCGACCGAGGCGCCGAGGCGACGCAGCTCGCGAGCGAGCGC
>JAZBLS010000237.1:0-4147 GCA_037033365.1 Actinomycetota bacterium
TAGAGCGCACGACTGAAAATCGTGAGGTCACGGGATCGACGCCCGTCGGAGCCACAGGGTGATCATTACAGTCACCTTAGGAACCCTCGCCTAGCTTCTACATGGCGGGGGTTTCCGCTTTTTCCGGGGCGACCGATGGCCAGCCACCCTTCGAAACCTGCTGTGACGATCACATCGCGCCGCCGCCTCGGTCATCTTTCGCCGCGCGCAGGTCCCGACTTCGGCTCCCTGCCGCGCGGCAGTGGGCTAGTTGCATTTTTCACACACAGTCGTTGTGTTCCATTTACCCCACATCCATCACGTGGTATTTTTTTCTTACACGCGATCGCAGTGCTATTTTTCGAACACGACTCGGGGTGATCGATATGAAGTTGCAGACACCGTCAGACCTCGCCCGCCTGGTCAAGAACGCCCGTGCTCAGCGAAACCTCACACAGCAGGACGTCGCCCACGCAGTCGGCATCACGCGCCAATCCCTCGCCCGCATCGAACGCGGCAACGCGGGTGTCTCCTTCGACACGGTGCTGCTCATCCTCGACCATCTCGGCATCCACTTGGACGCGATCACCGACCGCCCCATCACGGCTCCCGCCGGCTTTGCCGCGAAGAGTGCCGCCCAGGCTGCGGCTGACGCACTCAACAAGCGCGTGACACCGTTGATCGGCTCGGGCGCGCTCGACGCACTCAAGAAACAGATCCGCGGCTCGATGCCCACGATCGACCCCGCACTCCTACCCAAGGTCGATCTCTCGCTTCTCCCCAAGATCGACAGCTCTGGCATCCTCACGAAAGTCGGGATCGACTTTGACCCCGCCACCCTCGCCGCCATCCGCAAAGCATCCCGCGAACTCACCGAACGTCTCGCCATCCCCGGCTCCGTTCTCATCAATGCGCCGCTCGCGCTGGAAGTCAGCTCCGCGACCGCCGCAGAGACTCAAGCGGATGGTGACCAGGATGATGTGAGGGGTCCCGAATGATCCGCTCCCTCGACGTGTACCTTTACGAAGCGCACGTCGCCATGATCGCCCGGCGGGGCGAGAACCTGCAGCTGCGCTATCTGCCTGAGTACGTTGAAGCGGACAGCCCCGTCCCGATCTCCGTGAGACTCCCCGTCGTCACGACCCCGTTCGGGAACGAAGACACCAGGCGGTTCCTCGACAACCTCCTGCCCGACCGCGCTGATGTTCGTTCCCGGTGGGCGCGGGAAGCAAAGTTGACCGACGACAGCACCTTTCAGCTGCTATCCGTCTACGGTGCCGATGTCGCCGGCGCACTCGAGTTCTACCCCACCGGCACATCACCCAGGCGGGAGGAGAACCTGACGCCGCTCACCGAAGAGGAGATCGGCGACCGGATTCGGCAGATTCGTCGAGACGACTCCGACTGGCTGCAGCACCGCGCCGTCGAGGAAGGGTTCTCGCTCGGCGGCGCTCAGGGGAAGTTCGCGCTCACCCTTCGTGACAACCAGTGGTTCGAGCCGTCTGGGCGGCAGCCGTCGACACACATCTTCAAGCCAGGCATTCAGCCGCTGCCCGGCTCCGACGTCACCGAGCACATCACCCTGCAGGTCGCGCGCCTGTTCGGGATCGAGGCAGCCGCGTCCGTGATCGCCGAGTTCGATGGCGAACATGTCCTGATCGTCGAACGATTCGACCGCTTCGACGACAACGGCACCATCGGCCGGCTGCACCAGGAAGACCTCGCGCAAGCCACCGGAACCTCGCACGTTCAGAAGTATGAGGCCGACGGAGGCCCCGGCTACCGCGAGATATTCACCGTCTTCGAGCGCAACCTGGGCGCCTCTGACGCACAGAACGCCAAGGAGCGGTTCGCGAAACTGCACGTCTTCTCGTGGATCATCGGTCACAACGACGGCCATTCCAAGAACTATTCCCTCTCGCATGTTCCCGGTCGCAGTGTGCTCGCACCCTTCTACGACCTCAACAGTTCGCTCCCGTTCAAGCAGCCAGAGCAAGTTCTCGCCCACGACCCTGTCGTTTTCGACGATGTCGAGCTCGCCCTCACCGTAGGTGGGGCAAACACGCTCGGCTCCTTCAACGCCGATGGCATCCGACTCCTCGAAGTCGACGCCGGGCTTGCCGAAGGGGACCTACTGGCGTTCGCCCTCCAGATCACTGGCAGCATCCAGTCCGCCGTTGCCGCTGTCACCGATTCACTCCCCGATCGACTGAAGGCCCTCTCCGCCGTCAGCCTCTATCCCCACGCCACTTACACTCGAACGCGCAGAGTCATCGCAGCCCTCACCTGAACACCCGGGGGCAGCACCACCCATCAGCGATCAGCGGACCGGGCCCAGGGGCATATCTCGACGCCTACCGTTCGAGAACGAGCGCGATCCCCTGGCCCACCCCGATGCACAGCGCCACGACGGCGACACCGCTCCCCCGTCGAGCCAGCTCGTGCGCGGCCCGCGCGATGACCCGTCCGCCCGAAGCACCGAGCGGATGGCCGATCGCGATCGCCCCGCCGTGCGCATTGAGGATCTCGGGATCGACATCGGGCCACCCGGCGAGGCACGCGAGCGACTGCGAGGCGAAGGCCTCGTTCAGCTCGACGAGATCGACATCGGCCCACGTGCGACCCGCACGTGCGAGCGCACGGTTGGCCGCCTCGACCGGCGCGATGCCGAACACGTCAGGATCGTTGCCGAACACCCCTCGTCCCGCGATGCGGGCGAGCGGCTCGGCATCCAGAGCCCCCTCTCGTCCGAGGAGCACCGCCGATGCGCCGTCGTTGATCGGCGAGGAGTTCCCGGCGGTGACGGTGCCATCGGCCGCGAACAGGGCGCGCAGACCACCGAGCTTCTCCAGGGTGGTGTCGTCGCGGATCCCCTCGTCCCGCGCGAGCTCCACACCCGGCACCGCGACGATCTCGTCGGCGAACACGCCCGTCGCCCAGGCGTCCGCCGCCCGTCGATGGCTGCGGAGCGCGAACGCGTCCTGCTCCTCGCGCGTGATGCCGAACATGGTCGCGAGCCTCTCGGCCGATTCGCCGTTCGAGATCGTCCACTCCGCGGGCAGCGCCGGATTCGTCATCCGCCAGCCGATCGCCGTGTTCCACATGGTCTGGTTGCCCACCGCGGGCCACGGCTTCGCCGACTTCTCCACCACGAAGGGTGCCCGGCTCATCGATTCGACACCGCCCGCGAGGACGAGGTCCGCGTCACCCGTCTCGATCGCACGAGACCCCTGTATCACCGCCTCGAGGCTCGACCCGCAGAGGCGGTTGACGGTCGCGCCGGGAACGGTCGTCGGGAAGCCCGCGAGCAGCGCCGCGAAGCGGGCGACGTCGCGATTGTCCTCCCCCGCCTGATTGGCGTCCCCGAGCAGTACGTCGTCGATGCGCGCCGGATCGATCCCGGTGCGCTCGACGATCGCGCGCAGGGTCACGGCGGCCAGATCATCGGGGCGGATGCCGGAGAGCGCGCCGCCTGCGCGTCCGAACGGCGTGCGCACGGCGTCGAAGACGAAGGATGCGTTCATGACAGCTCCATTCCGGCGAACTCCCGCTGGCTTTCGAGCGTATGTCGCGGAACGCCGCATGGCCAGGAACGGGCCACTACTCCCGTCTGCGCGTCACCGCCCTCTGGAGCAGGACGAACACGAGCAGGATGCCGCCGGTGATGATCGTCGTCATCTCCGGCGGGATGCCGCCGTCGCGCGTGATGAGCACGTTCATCAGTCCGAGCACCAGCGCTCCGACGACGGAGCCGAGAACGTAGCCGTACGCGCCGGTCAGCACCGTGCCGCCGATCACCGCCGCCGCGATCGCATCGAGCTCCCACCCGATGCCCGTGATGTTCTGGGCCGTGCCCAGTCGCGCGGTGTAGAGCACGGCGGCGAGACCCGCGAGCGCTCCGCTGATCACATACACGAGCACCTTGGTGCGCTGCACGGGAAGGCCCATCAGCTCCGCCGAGCTCTCCGAGCCCCCGATCGCGTAGACCGTCCGCCCCGTACGGGTGCGGTGCAGGACGAAGAACGCGGCGGCGACCACGATCACCGCGACGACCACGGCGGGAGTGATCACGAGATCGTTCACCTTGGGGCCGTCGATGATCTTCAGCTGCACGCCGATCCAGCGGATGGGCGAATCCTCCCCGAGCCGCTCCGGAGTGGTGCTGAGG
>JAZBLS010000238.1:0-4101 GCA_037033365.1 Actinomycetota bacterium
AAGGGCGCCCACGCGTTGTGCGGGCCGCCCGTCGCGAGCACCTGAGGTGTGAACGATCCGGCATCCGCCACGGCCGCCTTCGTCCAGCCGCGCCTCCGCAGCAGCGCTCCTCCTCGAGCGAGCGCCTCCGGGGCCGCGGCGCCCCACGCGTGCCAGAAGCCGAGCGATCCCGTCCATGGCAGCACGGCGCCGAACGGCCATCCGGTCGACGGGTCATTCGCCATCGCGGCGACGCCCTCGCCGTAGGTCGACAGCGCGTCGCGGCTGCGCGCGTCGCCCGCCTCGGTCGCGGCCGCGAGTCCGAGCATGGCCTCGGCCGTGGCATCCGCCCCTCCGGCGATCAACCACGCAGGGAGCCGTCGTCCGTCGCTCTGCACCCACTGGCCGGCCCTGCCCAGCGACTCGCGCCCGAGCGCGTCGAGGCACAGGTGCAGCCGACCGAGCAGGAACGCCGCGAATGCCGGATCCTCCGCGCCGAACGCCGCGTATCCCTCGCCGAACGCCCACACCGAGCGCGCCAGCCAGTACGACTCCGCGGAGTCCGACGGATCGGGCAGCTCGACGGGGATCGCGCTCGGGGTGAGCGTGCCGTCCTCCTGCTGCCACAGCACGACGCGCCCCGTGTTCTCGCCGCTCACGGTCTGCAGGAAGGCCAGAGACCGGAGCACCTGGCGCGCCTCGTCCCTGCTCTGCGTGTCGCCCGACGCCTTCCAATCGCGCACGAACACGACGGCCGCCCTGGCGATGTCGTCGGCGTTGTACGCGCCCTGGGTCCAGTACCCGGTCGCGGCATCCCTCGTCCCGCCGCCGACCGGCCGGTATCCGCCTGCTCCGTCGGTGTCGGCGTATGTCCACGGCGCGAGCACGGTCGGCTCGGTGTCGATCGCGAACGTCGTGTGGGCGGAGGATGCCGTGACCGTCACCTCCGCCAGCAGGAACCGCAGATGTGCGAGGTTCGTGAGCCGCGCTCCGGGCCCGGCACCGGTCGGCACAGGGCTCCACGGGCGTGCGGATGCCGCCGCCTGCGCCCCCTGCGCATCGAGGGGCAGCAGTGCCAGCGCCGAGGTCGTCGCGGCTGCGGTCAGGAAGGTCCGTCGGGAGATGGCCATGGTCTCATTCCTCGTTCGTGTCTCTCAGCGCTCGGCCCCACGGCTCTGCGGGGTCGTGGATGGCCACCGCGAGGGTGGTGTCGGACTGTCCGTAGTACGCGAACCACTTGCCGTGGAACTTCACGAGCCCCTCGACGAACGTCACGTTCGACACGAGCCCGTGGAGATCCTCGAAGCTCTGCGGCCGCAGCCACGGCTCCTGAAGGCGCGCGATGACCTTCGTCGGCTCGTCCGGATCGATCGCGATCTGCCCGCAGCGGTAGTCGACGTCGACCGAGCCGTCCTCGTGAACGGTGCGGGTCGCGCCGTTCGTGAGCATCACGAGGAGCCCGTTGTCGGTGACGACCGGTGACGTGCCGATCTCGACGAGCGCCTCGTCCCACGTCCCCGCGGTCGGCGAGTACATGGGCTCGGTGTCGGGGGTGCCGGGCGTCCAGTGGATCAGGTCGTCGCTGGTGGCCCAGTAGATGCCGCCCTCGCCGAAGTACATCCACCACTTCCCGTGCATCTTCTGCGGCACGATGACCCCGGCCTTCGACCAGTTGAAGCCGCGCGGATCCATGGTCTTGAACGTGTCGAAGTCGTCGAACAGCGGCCCGTGCTTGGTCCACGAGCGCAGATCGGTCGAGGTCGCGAGGCACAGCTGGGCGCTCCGGCGATCCCACCCCGTGTAGGTGAGGTAGTAGGTGCCGTCGATCAGCGCGATGCGCGGATCCTCGCAGCCGTAGCGCTCGTAGTCCTCCGACGGCGACAGGATCGGCGCGTCCTCGCGCTCGAAGTTCACGCCGTCGCTCGAGCGTGCGATGCCGATGTGCGACACGATGTCGTCGGCGTGCGCGCGATACAGCAGCACGACCTCGTCGCCGTCGACGAGCGCCGCGGGGTTGTACAGATTCGCGGATTCCCAGCTGTCGCCCTTCGGGCGCAGGATCGGATTGCCCTCGTACGGGGTGAACGGGCCGAGGGGGAAGGATGCTCCGGTGAACATGAGGGTCCTTTCTGGCGGTCAGCCCTTGACGGCTGCGCCCAGGTCGGTGGCGGTGAAGAAGCGCTGGAAGACGATGAACAGGATCACGACGGGGAAAGCCAGGGCGGTGGCTCCGGCGAGGATCGCTCCGTTCGGGTTCGCCGTCGACTGCGCGACGTTGGAGATGTAGTTCGCGAGCGAGACGGCCAGGGGCTGCAGCGTCGCGTCCTTCGTGATGAGGAACGGCCAGAGGAACTCGTTCCACGGGCCGATGAACGTCACGAGCACGACGGTCACGAGCACGGGCTTGATGAGCGGGATGGCGACCGAGGTGAGGAGGCGGATCTCGCCGGCCCCGTCGATGCGTGCCGCCTCGAAGATCTCCACGGGCAGCGCCTTGAAGAACTGCACGAAGATGAACACCGCCGTCGTGTTGATGAGGAACGGCAGGATCATGCCGAGATACGAGTCGCCCAGGCCGTAGTTGCGGGTGATCTGCACGTACAGCGGGATCATCAGCAGCTGGAACGGCACCATCTGCACGAGCAGCATCAGCACCCAGATCACGCCGCGCCCGCGGAAGTCGAGCCGCGCGATCGCGTACCCGGCCAGCAGGCCGAACACGACCGTTCCCAGCAGCACGCCGGCCGTGAAGATCAGCGAGTTGAGCAGGGAGCCCGCGAGGTCGATGCGGGAGTCGATCGCGATGAAGTTGTCGACCGTCCATCCGCTGGTCGGGAAGAGCTCGTCCGGCGAGTTCGTCGGACTCTCCTGGAACGCCCCGACGAGCATGAAGTAGAACGGGAACGCGAAGCCGATGGCCGCGACCGTGAGCAGGATGAGGCTCAGGATGCGGATGGGTGAAAGTCTGCGGCGGGTCATCATCGCTCCCTCGTCGCGCGGTTGGCGGCGAGCGACAGCATCCCGACGAGGATCACGAGGATCATGCCGATCGCGGCCGCGGTGTCGGGGTTCTGCTGCTGGATGCCCAGCTGATAGATCAGGAGCACCGGCGTCGACGAGGCGCCGTCGGGGCCGCCGCCGTTCGTGAGCAGATACGGCTCGGTGAAGAGGTTGGCTCCGGTGATGATCGACAGGATCAGCACGAGCGTGGTAGCGCTGCGGACGCCGGGGACGGTGACGTTCCAGAAGCGCGAGAGCGCCCCTGCGCCGTCGGTCTCGGCCGACTCGTAGAGCTCCTTGGGCACGTTCTGGAGAGCGGCGAGATACAGCAGGATGTAGAACCCCAGCTGCTTCCACGTGACGTACAGCGCGATCATCGGCATCGCCAGACCGCTGTTCACGAGCCATGACGGATCGGGTGCGAGCGGTCCGAGGATCGTGTTGATCAGGCCGTTGCCCGAGAACAGGAGCATCCAGACGCCGACGAGCGAGACGCTCGCCGTGAGGTACGGCACGTAGAACGCGACCCGGTAGGCGGCCACCCAGCGGATGCCCGTGTTCAGCGCTGCCGCGAGCACCAGGGCGAGCACGGCCGTGAGCGGCACGTTGATCACGAGGAACACGAGGGTGTTGCGGAACGAGCCGAGCACCCGCGGGTCGGTGAGCACCGTGACGAAGTTGTCGAACCCGACGAACGGCCTGTCCACCTCGGCGCCGGGGGCGGTGAAGAAGTAGTCGTGGAAGGCGATGTACACCGCGAACCCCAGCGGGAACGCGAAGATCGTCAGCACGAACACGAGATACGGCAGGGCGAAGAGCCCGCCGATGGGCTGCGCACCCAGGATGCGGGTGCGCAGCCCTCGCTTGTCGGTCATGAGGTCACTCGGCGACGAGCTCGTCGATCTTCGTGGCCGCGTTCTTCAGGAACTCGTCGATCGGCTCCTTGTCGAAGATCACCGCGGACGAGTACTCGTCGCGGAACGCCTGCCAGGCCTCGACGGAGTTCGCGATGCTGGGGACGTCGGCCGTCGCCTCCGCCTGCTCCGCGAACGCCACGTAGTTCGGGTTCGCGTCGAAGTAGTCGGCGTAGGTGCCGGTGAGGTCGGTGCGCATCGGCATCTG
>JAZBLS010000239.1:0-4096 GCA_037033365.1 Actinomycetota bacterium
TGGTTGTCGTTGTTCTCGGTGGTCATCGTCCTGTTCCCGTCTGGCCGGTCTGGGGCGCAGGGCCCCCGGAGTTCTCGATATGCGCGAGTGCGGCGAGCACCCGCCTGTTGCCGGATTCGTCCTGCTCGAAGCCCAGCTTCTGGAAGATCGCGGTGATGTGCTTCTCGACGCTCGCCTCGGACACGAACAGCAGTCCGGCGATGGCCTGGTTCGACTTGCCCTCCGCGATCAGCGCGAGCACGGTGCGCTCACGCTCGGTGAGCCGCAGCATCCGGTCGTCCCGATTCCGCCGCGTCAGCAGCTGAGCCACGACCTCGGGGTCGAGGACGGTCGCCCCCTCGGAGATGCGCTGCACCGAGGTGAGGAACTCACCGACGTCTGCGACCCGGTCCTTCAGGAGGTAGCCGAGCGGGCCGCCCTGCGCGGCGATGAGGTCGGAGGCGTAGCGCTCCTCCACGTACTGCGACAGCACCAGGAGTGGGAGAGCCGGGTCGGTGGACCGGAGTCCGAGAGCCGCACGGATGCCCTCGTCGGTGAACGTGGGAGGGAGGCGCACATCGAGGATGCAGAGCTCGGGGTCGGTCTCGGCCACAGCGGCCTCCAGCCCGGATGTGTCCGGGAGAGCGGCGACCACGGTGTGGCCGGCGTCCTCGAGCAGTCGCACGAGGCCCTCGCGGAGGAGGACGGAGTCCTCGCAGATCAGGATGCGCATGGGACGTTCACCTCCAGGCTGGTCGGGCCGCCGATCGGGCTGTCGAGACGGAACGTCCCGCCCGCGGCGAGGATGCGGTTCGCGATGCCGTCGAGGCCACCGCCGGGCTGCACCTGTGCGCCGCCCATGCCGTTGTCCTCCACGCGGGCCCAGAGCACGCCGCCCTCGCGGAGTCGCACGATCACACGCGCCTCGCTGGCACGGGAGTGCTTGGCCGCGTTGGTCAGCGACTCGGCGATCGAGAAGTACACCGCCGCCTCGGCATCTCGACAGAGCTGATGGGTCCCTGAGCCTGTCGAAGGGTCCATGCGGACGTCCAGGCTCACGGGGATGTGCGAGCGGCCGGCGAGTGCGGAGAGCGCCGCATCGAGACCGCGGTCGTCGAGGACGGAGGCGTGGATGCCGCGGGCGAGCTGTCGCAGCTCGGTGATGGCTGCCTTTGTCGAGGTGTGCGCCTCGGCGATGAGCTCCTTCGCGGCATCCGGATCGTTATCGATCTTCTGCTGCGCGAGACCCAGCGTCATCCCGACCGAGACCAACCGGGGCTGGACACCGTCGTGCAGGTCGCGCTCGATACGGGTGCGCTCTACGTCGGCGGCGCGCACGGCACCCTCACGCTGTGCGGTGCTGGTCCGCACCCGCTCGGTGAGCTCGGCCTCCCGACTGCGGATCACGATCGCGAGGGAAAGCACGCGGTGCAGGGCGGCAAGGCCGATCATGCCGACGATCGAGGCCGCGAGGCCGAGGATGCCGACGACCGGCGCCCACCCGACGGGGATGCCGTTGCCGCCGAAGGGTCCGAGCACGGCGTCGGTGCCTGTGAGCGGGGCGAAGCAGATGACGATCGACCATACGACCGCCCAGGCGAGGCGCAGTACGATCCAGCCGAGGACGGCGGAGATCGCGAAGTTCGCGATGGCCCGCCACATGCGACCGTCGATCGCTTGGCGTCCGAGCGAGCGGAGCCAGCCTCCGAAGCCAGGACGCTCTCGCGGGCGCCAGCGGAGCGGGGCGATGGGCGTGCGGTACAGAGCACCGACGCGAGCGACCTCGAACCAGCCGACACCGAAGAGGGCGTAGACGAGGCCGACCAGCAGCACGATGCCGATCCCGAACGCGAAGAGGAGTCCGAGGCCGGTGCCGAGGAGGCCCGTGAGAGTGGTGAAGATGATGCCGCCGAGGACCCCGACGCCGGCGAGATGCAGGATCGTGAGGAAGAAGCGCATCGGCGGCTTCGCGGCCTTCACCGGTGGCGGCGTGGCTGTCTGAGTGGTCATGCTTCCACGGTACGGCGGCGCGGATCGCGTCGACACCGAGTCAGCCGGACACCTGGCTTCGGGTTTTCCCTACCCCCGTGTTCGGGAATGACAGAAGGGCGGATGCCGAAGCATCCGCCCTTCCGAAGAACTGGTCGAAGGGTCAGTTCGACATGAAGCCGACCAGCAGACCGCCGGTCACCTTCACGGCGACGTTGTAGATTCCCGCGATCACCGCGCCGAGCACGGTGAAGACGATGAGGTTGAGGATCGAGACGACCGCTGCGAACGCCATGACCTGCGGCAGGCCAGCCACCTCGGAGATGCGCACGGAGTTGTCGGTGATCGTTCCGACGAACTCGTCGGCCTGCGTGAGGATGCCGGTGGCCTGCAGCACGAGGAAGATGAGGAAGAACGACACCATCGTGACGATCGCGAGTGCGACCGCCCCGAGGAACGAGAGCTTCACGGCCGACCAGAAGTCGACGTAGACCAGGCGCAGGCGTACCTGCTTGCCGCCCGTCTTGCGCGTGGACTTCTTCGCCAGCTTGTCGGCTACTGTGCTCATGCGTCTGTTTCCTCAGGGTTCTGTGTGGTCTCGGTGGACGCGGTGGGGGAGTCCGCCTCCGCCTCTGCCGATTCGTCTTCCTCGGCGAGGCCCCGCTCACCATTGCGGGCGATGGCGAGGATCCGGTCGGCTTCCGTCGTCCGTGCGAACACCACTCCCATGGTGTCGCGGCCCTTGGCGGGCACCTCGGCCACGGCAGAGCGTACCACCTTGCCGCTGGAGAGAACCACCAAGACCTCGTCGTCATCGGAGACCATCAGGCCGCCCGCGAGAGTGCCCCGATCGTCGTTGAGTTTGGCGACCTTGATGCCGTATCCGCCGCGCCCCTGGACGCGGTACTCGTCGATCGCGGTGCGCTTCGCGTAGCCTCCGTCGGTCACCACGAACACGTACTGCCCGGGGGCGGCGACGGATGCCGAGAGCAGGCTGTCACCCTCGCGGAACTTCATTCCCTTGACGCCCGCGGTCGCCCGACCCATCGGCCGGAGCGCCTCGTCCGTCGCGCTGAAGCGGACCGACATGCCCTTGCGGCTGATCAGGAGGATGTCGTCCTCCGCGTTGACCATGAGCGCGCTGACCAGCTCGTCCTCGTCGTTCAGGCGGATGGCGATGACGCCGCCCTGACGGTTGGTGTCGTAGCTCGAGAGGCTGGTCTTCTTGACCAGTCCCTCACGCGTGGCGAGCACGAGGTACTCGGCCACCTCGTAGTCGCGGATGTCGAGGATCTGCGCGATCTTCTCGTCCGGCTGCAGCGCGAGGAGGTTCGCGACGTGCGTGCCCTTCGCGTCGCGGCCGGCCTCGGGGACCTCATAGGTCTTCGAGCGGTAGACGCGACCCTTGTCGGTGAAGAACAGCAGCCAGTGGTGCGTCGTCGTGACGAAGAAGTGCTCGACGATGTCATCGGCGCGCAGCTGTGCACCCTTGATGCCCTTGCCACCGCGGTGCTGCGAGCGGTAGTTGTCGCTGCGCGTGCGCTTGATGTAGCCCTCGCGGGTGACGGTGACGACCATCTCCTCTTCGGCGATGAGGTCTTCCATCGAGACGTCGCCGTCGAAGCCGTGCAGGATGTGCGTGCGGCGCTCGTCGCCGAATCGGTCGACGATCCCCGTGAGCTCCTCGCGGATGATGTCGCGCTGCAGAGCCTCGTCGGCGAGGATCGCGTTGTACTCCGCGATCAGTCGCTCGAGCTCGGCGGCCTCGTCGAGGATCTTCTGGCGCTCGAGGGCCGCGAGGCGGCGCAGCTGCATGTCGAGGATGGCCTGCGCCTGGTCATCGTCGATGTCGAGGAGCTTCTTGAGTCCGTCGCGCGCATCCTCGACCGTGGCCGACCGGCGGATGAGGGCGATGACCTCGTCGAGCGCGTCGAGCGCCTTGAGGTAACCGCGCAGGATGTGCATGCGACGCTCGGCCTTCGCCAGGCGGAATCGCGTGCGGCGGACGATGACCTCGAGCTGGTGGGTGATCCAGTGGGTCACGAAGCCGTCGATGCCGAGCGTGCGCGGCACGCCGTCGACGATCGCGAGCATGTTCGCGCCGAAGTTCTCCTGCAGCTGCGTGTGC
>JAZBLS010000240.1:0-4077 GCA_037033365.1 Actinomycetota bacterium
CGTGTCGGCCCCCGAGATGAACAGCACGACCCGTGGCGGCGGAAGCCTCGCGGTGGTAGACCGGAGGCATCTGAGGAGAGCAGGCTCTCATGTCCGCACCCGCCCCATCCGCACCGGTCCGCTACGTCACAGACGGCGGGCTCGAGACCGACCTGATCTTCCACCACGGCGTGGATCTTCCGGACTTCGCTGCCTTCGTCGTGCTCGATGACGACGACGGCCGCCGGATGCTGCGCGAGTATTTCCGGGCCTATGCCGTGATCGCCCGCGTCCACGGCGTCGGGCTGCGGCTCGAGACGCCCACGTGGCGCGCGAGCTCGGACTGGGGCGACCGCCTCGGTTACGACGCCGAGGCCCTCGACCGCGTCAATCACGACGCCGTACGGATGCTGCAGGACATCGCCGCGGAGTTCGCCGACGGGGTGCCCGTGCAGATCGTCGGCATGATGGGTCCGCGCGGCGACGGGTATCGCTCAGGAGCGTGGGATCCCTCGACCGGCCCCGAGGACGCGTATCGCTATCACCGGGCGCAGGTGCGGTCACTGGCGGATGCCGGGGTGGACGTCGTGGCCGCGTACACACTGAACGACGCCGCCGAGGCCCGCGGCATCGTCCGCGCCGCACGCGAGGCAGGGGTCGCCGTCGAGATCTCGTTCACGGTCGAGACCGACGGGCTGCTGGCCACCGGGCGCACGCTGGCGGACACGATCGCCGAGGTGGATGCCGACGCCCCGCCCGACGGATACCTGCTCAACTGCGCCCACCCCGATCACCTCGCGCCGGCGCTCGATCCCGAGTCTGCGCGGCGCATCATCGGCATCCGTCCCAATGCGTCCCGACGATCGCACGCCGAGCTCGACGAGTCGGAGACGATCGACGAGGGCGATCTCGCGGACCTCGCCCAGCGCACGGCAGCGCTGGTGGAGCGGATGCCATCGATCAGGGTCGTCGGCGGATGCTGTGGCACCGACTCCCGCCATGTGGCGCTGATGTGGGAAGCGCTCGCCGGCACCCGGGCATGAAGAAAGGCCCCGGGGTGGAGCCCGGGGCCTTCCTGATCAGTCTATCGCGTCAGAGCGATTCGACGCTCTTCGACTCGTCGCTGCGCTCCTCGCTCAGTGACCGGTCGGCGTCGCTTCGCGACTAGAGCGATTCGATCACGGCGCGCATCAGAGCGGCGGTCTCGGACGGCGTCTTGCCGACCTTGACTCCGGCGGCCTCGAGGGCCTCCTTCTTCGCCTGAGCGGTTCCGGCGGAACCCGAGACGATCGCACCGGCGTGACCCATGGTCTTGCCCTCGGGAGCCGTGAAGCCCGCGACGTAGCCGACGACCGGCTTGGTGACGTGCGCCTTGATGTAGTCCGCCGCGCGCTCCTCGGCGTCGCCACCGATCTCGCCGATCATGACGATCGCCTTGGTCTCGGGGTCGGCCTCGAACGCGGCGAGCGCGTCGATGTGCGTGGTGCCGATGACCGGGTCGCCGCCGATGCCGATGGCGGTCGAGAAGCCGAGGTCGCGCAGCTCGAACATCATCTGGTACGTCAGGGTTCCCGACTTCGACACGAGGCCGATCGGGCCCTTGCCGGTGATGTTCGCCGGCGTGATGCCGACGAGCGCCTCACCGGGCGTGATGATGCCGGGGCAGTTCGGTCCGATGATGCGGGTCTTGTTGCCCTTGTTCTGCGCGTAGGCCCAGGCCTCGGCCGAGTCGCCGACGGGCACGCCCTCGGTGATGACCACGAGCAGCGGGATCTCGGCGTCGATGGCCTCGACCATGGCGGCCTTCGTGAAGGCACCGGGGACGAAGGCGATCGACACGTCGGCGCCGGTCTCCTTGATGGCCTCTTCGACCGAGCCGAAGACGGGCAGCTCGACGGCGTTGCCGTCCTTGTCGGTGTGCGACACGGTCGTGCCGGCCTTGCGTGCGTTCACGCCGCCGACGACCTGGGTGCCGGCCTTGAGCATCAGCGCGGTGTGCTTGGTGCCCTCGCCGCCGGTGATGCCCTGGACGATGACCTTGGAGTCCTTGTTGAGGTAGATAGACATTTCTTCGCTAGTCCTTGTGTCTCGTGAGCGTCAGGCGTTGGCGAGCTCGGCGGCCTTGTCGGCGCCCTCGTCCATCGTTGCGGCCAGGGTGACGAGCGGGTGCGCATACTCCGCGAGGATCGCACGACCCTCGTCGACGCGGTTGCCGTCGAGGCGGACGACGAGCGGCTTGGATGCCGTCGCACCGAGGGTCTCGAGAGCGCCCTTGATGCCGTTCGCGACCGCGTCGCACGCGGTGATGCCACCGAACACGTTCACGAACACGCTCTTGACCTGCGGGTCGCCGAGGATGACGTCGAGGCCCGCGGCCATGACCTCAGCCGAAGCGCCACCACCGATGTCGAGGAAGTTGGCGGGCTTGACGCCGTTGTGGTTCTCCCCGGCGTATGCGACGACGTCGAGCGTCGACATGACCAGGCCCGCGCCGTTGCCGATGATGCCGACCTCGCCGTCGAGCTTCACGTAGTTGAGGCCGGACTGCTTCGCCTTGGCCTCGAGCGGGTCTGCGGCGTCCTTGTCCTCGAGCTCTTCGTGCTCGGGGTGACGGATCTCCGACGCGTTGTCGTCGAGCGTGACCTTGCCGTCGAGCGCGATGATGTCGCCCTCTTCGGTGCGCACCAGCGGGTTGACCTCGACGAGCGTCGCGTCCTCACCCTTGTAGACGTCGAACAGCTTCACGAAGACGTCGGAGACCTTCTCGACGAGGTCCTCGGGGAAGTTCGCCGCGCGGGCGATCGCGACGGCCTTCTCCTTGTCGATGCCCGTGAGCGGGTTCACCTCGACGCGGGCGAGAGCCTCGGGACGCTCGACGGCGAGCTCCTCGATCTCCATGCCGCCCTCGACGGAGCAGAGGGAGAGGTACGAGCGGTTCGCGCGGTCGAGCAGCACGGAGAAGTAGAACTCCTCGGCGATGCGCGCACCCTGGGCGACCATGACGCGCTTGACGACATGGCCCTTGATGTCGAGGCCGAGGATCGCCTTGGCTGCCTCATACGCCTCGTCGGGGGTCTTCGCGACCTTGACGCCGCCTGCCTTGCCACGACCACCGGTCTTGACCTGAGCCTTGACGACGACGACTCCGCCGATCTTCTCCGCGGCTGCCTTCACCTCCTCGGGGGTGTCGGCGACGATGCCGGCGAGGACCGGCACTCCGTACTTCTCGAAAACGTCTCGTGCCTGGTACTCGTACAGATCCACTGTGGTTCCTTCACTGGGCTGCTGTCTGGTAATTCTCTCGATGTCGAGACATCGACCAGTCCCCCAGCCTACTACCTCGGGCTGGACGCTCCTGCGGTCGAGCGTCGGCGCAACACGACCACGAGCACCGTCACTCCGATCAGGATGAACGCTGTCGCACCCGCCACCCACGGCAGTGCCGCCACGACGCCGTCGGGCTCATCGGCCTCCGCCGTAGGGGCCGGGGAAGGCTCGCCGTAGACTCGGGGACGCACACGCGCCCCGCCCTCCGGTCGCTCATGCTAGTGGAGCCATTCGATATTCCGGAGCTCGCGCCTTCGCCTGCAGGGATCAGGTCTCATCGCCGCCGAAGCGAGCGCCGACGCCCTCTCGGCTCTGGAAAGCGCGAGCGCCGCGACCCTCGGGATCGCGGCGCTCGTACTGTCGTCCGAAGTGGTCAGGCGTGGTCGTCGCGACTGCCGGCCTGGGCCGACCGCGAACGCGGACCCGTCTCCGCATCGTCTTCGAGCTTCGGTGCGATCGGGCCGCCGAGGCCCGAACGCTGCGAGCGCTTCTCGTCGTCGCCGGCTGCGCCGCCGCCCATCATCCCGGGGCCCATGGATCGGCCACCGGCAGCGGATCCCGACGCCGAGCCGGAGCCGGATGCCGATCCCGCAGCGCCGCCCCCGAGCATCCCGCCGCCGGGCGTTCCCGCCGCCCCCTGCATGCCGAGGAGTCCACGGCCACCGGCAGCAGCGCCGCCGATACCGCTGCCGAGCGATCCGCCCGGCTTGAACATGCCCGAGCCGCCGCCGCTGACACCGCCGAGAGCCGCGGAGCGCGTGCCTAGAAGCG
>JAZBLS010000241.1:0-4027 GCA_037033365.1 Actinomycetota bacterium
TGCTCGTACTCGCGACCGAGTCGGGCGAGCGGTTCGCGCTGCCCATCGACGACGTGCTGCACCGCGAGATCCGTCGGGCCACGCGCCAGAGCGAGCCGTCCGCCCAGAAGCTCGCCGCGAGCCCGCGCGACATCCAGGCCCAGATCCGCGCCGGACTCACGGCGCCCGAGGTGGCCGAGCTCCTCGGCATCGGCGTCGAGGACGTCATCCGCTTCGAGGGCCCCGTGCTCGCCGAGCGCGAGCACGTGATCGGGCAGGCGCTCGCCGTCCCGGTGCTCATCGGCAGCGAGGTCGAGCCCGACGCGCAGCCGACCTTCGGCACCGCGATCCGCGCGAAGCTGGCCGACGTCGAGGCCTCCGCCGAGCGGTGGGCGAGCTGGAAGGACGAGAGCGGCTGGATCATCAAGCTCGAGTTCACCGCGAACGACGTCGAGCACGACGCGCGCTGGAGCTTCGATCCCCGACGGAGCGCCCTCGCTCCTCTGAACGCTGACGCGACGCAGCTCTCCCGGCAGGGTTCGCTGCCGGACGGTCTGATCCCCCGCCTGCGCGCGGTCGAGGCCGATCGTCCGTCATCGCCGTACAAGGACGACAGTCGCTTCGACTCCGGTGCGTTCGGCCCCCGCCTCGTGCCGGCGGCCGACGGCGACGACGCGGTGGCGCCCGACCGCTCGCCCAGCACGGCGCAGGAGGCTGCGACCAAGCGCGCTCCCGAGTCGCAGACCACGAGCCCGGAGACCGCCGACCTCCTGGAGGCACTGCGCCGACGGCGCGGCCAGCGCGAGACCGCTCCGGTCATCCCCGAGGTCGACGACCGCGAGGACGAGCCCACTCCCATCGCCCTGTTCGACGCGTTCGAGAGCACCCCTGACGACAGGGACGACACCCCCGAGGCCCAGCCCGCAGCGCCGGCGCAGACCGAGCAGACGCAGGAGAGCAGTCGCAGCCGGAAGCGCCGCAACGCCATGCCGTCCTGGGATGAGATCGTGTTCGGGGCCCGCACGGACGAGTGACGTCCGAGGCTCCGCCGGTCCGAGTCAGCGGCGGTCCGAGTCAGCGGCGGAATGCGCCGAGGCGGATCAGCGGCACCTGACGCTCCTCCGGAGTGAGCGCTCCATGCTGACCCACCATCCCGCGGTTGCGCTGGTCGGCCGCCGTGCCGTCGTAGACGGCGACGTTCCCCCGCGAGACGACGAGCACGTCGCCGATTCGGGATGCCGCGGCATCCGACACCGCGGGGCCGAAGAGCCCCGCGTCGATCGCCTCCCGGCGGGTTCCGACATCCGCGAGACCGTCGAGGTCTGCGCGCCAGCGCGCCGCCACCTCCACGGGGTCGCGATCCGGTTCGACGTAGGCGTGCAGCATCCGCGGCTCTCCGCCCAGGTGTCGCACACCGTCAAGGTGCTCAGCGTCGAGCACGACCTGACGATGCGCGGGGACGTCCACCATCCCATGGTCGGAGGTGACCACGACGCCGACCCCCGCGGGCACGCGGACAGCGAGCGCGGCGTCGATCTCCTCCAGGGCGGCGATCCACTGCGGTGAGTCGATGCCGTGGCGGTGGCCGGCCTTGTCGACCTCGGGCAGGTAGCAGTAGACGACGGACCCCGGGTTCCTCTCCGCGAGGTCGTACGCCGCGGCGACCCTCTCGGCGGGGGTCTGAGCGGCGATGAAGTCCGCCCCGCGCAGCGTGGCACGCGTGAAGCCGCTGCCGGCGTAGGCGGCGACCCCGACGGCGAACGCCCCGCGACCATCGGCCCGTGCGCGCTCGAAGATCGTCGGAGCGGACTGCCACGTGGCGGGGTCGAGCCCCTCCGCCTCCCACCCCGTGAGCTGGTTGACGAGGACGTCACGGGAGGCGTCGAGCACGCGATAGCCGACGAGGCCGTGCTGACCGGGCCAGGCGCCGGTCAGGAGGCTCGTGAGCGCGGCGGCGGTCGTCGACGGGAAGACCGAGACGGCGACGTCCTTCTTGGCCATGTCCGTCGTCAGCGCGCGGGCATGCCCCGCGTGCGCTCGGAGCGTGATCGCCCCGAGACCGTCCACGAGGACGAGCACGACGGACTCCGCCCGCGGCAGAAGCGCTGACTCGCCGCGCAGCGAGGCGAACAGGTCGTCCGCCACCCCGACGAGGCTCCGGGCCGTCGGCGACTCGGACGGTAGCATGAAGGACATCCGAGCCAGTCTGACACAGGCTCCAGGAACACCCCCGCCTCGCACCACTTCAGGATGCCCATGCCGAAGACCCCGCCACCCGAGCTCGCCCCGGAGAGAATCCAGGACATCGATCTCGAGAGCGAGATGCAGGGCTCGTTCCTCGAGTACGCCTACTCGGTGATCTACTCGCGCGCTCTCCCTGACGCGCGGGACGGACTCAAGCCCGTCCAGCGCCGCATCCTCTACCAGATGGCGGAGATGGGGCTGCGGCCCGACCGCGGGCACGTCAAGAGCGCCCGCGTGGTCGGCGAAGTGATGGGAAAGCTGCACCCGCACGGCGACACCGCCATCTACGACGCGCTCGTGCGCCTCGCTCAGGAGTGGGCGCTGCGCGTGCCTCTCGTCGACGGCCACGGCAACTTCGGATCGCTCGACGACGGACCGGCGGCCGCGCGCTACACCGAGGCGCGCCTGGCCTCGCCGGCGATGGCGCTCACCGAGAACCTCGACGAGGACGTCGTCGACTTCATCCCCAACTACGACGGCCAGTTCCAGCAGCCCTCGGTGCTGCCGGCCGCCTTCCCGAACCTCCTCGTCAACGGAGCCAGCGGCATCGCCGTGGGCATGGCGACGAACATGGCGCCGCACAACCTCATCGAGGTCGTCGCCGCCGCGACCCACCTCCTCGAGCACCCGGACGCGACGACCGAGGACCTCATGGAGTTCGTCCCCGGTCCGGACTTCCCCTCGGGTGGGATCCTGATGGGGCTCGACGGGGTCAAGGACGCCTATGCGAACGGCCGCGGAGCGCTGAAGGTGCGCGGCAAGGTCTCGGTCGAGCCTCTGGGCCCGCGCCGCACCGGCATCATCGTGTCGGAGCTGCCCTACATGGTCGGGCCCGAGCGCCTGATCGAGAAGATCCGCGACGCCGTGCAGGCCAAGAAGCTGCAGGGCATCAGCGATGTCACGGACCTCACCGATCGCAACCACGGGCTCCGTGTCGCGATCGGCATCAAGACGGGCTTCGACCCGAACGCGGTGCTCGAGCAGCTGTATCGCCTCACCCCCCTCGAGGACTCGTTCAGCATCAACAACGTCGCCCTGGTGGACGGCCAGCCCCGCACGCTCGGGCTCAAGGAGATGCTCAGCGTCTACGTGGCGCACCGCCTCGAGGTCATCACTCGCCGCAGCCGCTACCGGCTCGCCCGCCGCGAGGAGCGTCTGCACCTCGTCGAGGGACTCCTCATCGCGATCCTCGACATCGACGAGGTCATCCAGGTCATCCGCTCGTCCGATGACTCGGAGCAGGCGCGCACGCGTCTGCGTTCCGTGTTCGACCTCAGCGAGCTGCAGGCGGAGTACATCCTCGAGCTCCGCCTCCGTCGCCTCACGAAGTTCTCGCGGATCGAGCTGGAGTCCGAGCGCGACGCGCTCCTCGCGGAGATCGCCGGGCTGCGCGAGCTCCTGGCGAGCGACGTGCTGCTCCGTGCCGCCGTCGCCAGGGAGCTCGACGCCGCGGCCGACGCGTACGGCACGCCGCGTCGCACACTGCTCATGAACGCCGCACCGCCGAAGCCCCGAGCGAGCAAGAGTGCGGTGGATCTGCAGATCGCGGATGCCCCGACCGTCCTCGTGCTCTCGACGACCGGCCGTGCCGTGCGCATCGACCTCGGCGAGGGGCAGGAGCTCACGGCTCCCGCGCGCCGCAGCAAGCACGATGCGATCCTGACCACCCTGCACACGACCGTGCGGTCGGAGATCGGCGCGCTGACGTCGGAGGGGCGCCTGCTGCGCTTCTCCCCCGTCGACCTGCCGTCGGTCCCCGGGAGCTCCGTGCAGCTCGCCGCCGGGACCCCGCTCCGCGACTACC
>JAZBLS010000242.1:0-4023 GCA_037033365.1 Actinomycetota bacterium
TCGGCTCGCAGGCCTACTACTCCAACGAGATCATCGCCGAGATCTACGCCCAGGCCCTCGAGGCGGCGGACTTCACGGTCGACCGCCAGTTCAGCATCGGCCAGCGCGACGCGTACATGCCCGACGTCGAGTCCGGCGCGATCAACGTCTTCCCCGAGTACACGGGCAGCCTGCTCGAGTACATCTCGGAGGACGAGGTCGACGTCACCAGCCCCGAGGATGTCTACACCGCCCTGCAGGATGCTCTGCCCGAGGGCCTGACGGCACTCGACTTCGCTGAGGCATCCGACCAGGACTCCTACACGGTGCTCAAGAGCTTCGCCGAGGAGAACAACCTGAAGACGATCGGCGACCTCGCGAACGTGACCTCGCAGGTCACGATCGGCGCGGCTCCCGAGTTCGAGCAGCGTCCGTACAGCCCGGCCGCCGCCAAGGAGGTCTACGGCGTGGACCTCGCCTTCTCGGCGACCGGCCCGACCACCCTCGAGTCGCTGCTCGCCGGCGAGATCCAGGTCGCGGACATCTACACGGCAGACCCCGCCTTCGAGACCGAGGACATCGTCGCTCTGGAGGACCCGGAGAACCTGATCATCTCGTCGAACGTCGTGCCGATCGTGTCGAGCGACATCGCCGACGAGATCTCCGACGTCCTGAACGCGATCAGCGCCAAGCTGACCGCCGAGGAGCTCGTGTCGCTGAACGTCGAGAGCACGGTCGACCAGAAGTCGTCGGCCGACATCGCGAAGGCCTGGCTCGCGGACAACGGTCTCGTCTGACCTTCACCGCACAGCGAAGCGCCCGGGGCCGATGGCTCCGGGCGCTTCTGCGTGTCACCGGCCGCGGGGCTAGACCCTGGCGTCCTGCCGCGGCACCCAGACCTGCTTGATGATGATGAGGATCGACGCCGCGACGGGGACGGCGACGAGAGCTCCCAGGAGGCCGAGCAGCGTCCCGCCGGCCAGAGCGCCGATCACGACGAGGGAGCCGGGGATCGAGATCGCGCGGTTCATCACCCGCGGTGTGATCACGTACGCCTCGATCTGCATGTAGACCAGGTAGACGATCGCGAAGATCAGCGCGGCGAGCGGGTTCGTGAACAGTGCGAGGCTCGTGCCGATGATCCAGAACAGCACGGATCCGACCAGCGGGATGAGCGTGATGCAGAACGCGACGGTCGCCATGAGCGGCGGGAACGGGAGCCCCAGCAGCATGTAGAGGAGGAACGCGAGCAGCGCGTTGCAGAACGCGAGGACGACCATGCCCATCACGTAGCCGCCGACGGAATCGGTGATCTGCTCGGTGATGTCGCCGGCGCGCTCGCGGTCGCGAGCCGGCGCGAGACGCAGCAGGCCCGTCTTGATCGTGGGGAGCGTGGCCACGAAGTAGAGCGTGAGCACGAGGACCACGACGATCCCGGAGATCGCATTCGCGATCGATGCCCCGATCTGCAGGGCTCCGCCGCCGATCGCGGCGATGTTGCCCGGATCGACGAGGAACTTCTGCACGTCGGCGACGAGGTCCTGGAACTGATCGCCGAACTGGTCGTCGAGGGTGGCGTAGATGTCGGTCTTCGTGAAGTCCGAGATCATGCCGGGCACCGACCGCACGAAGCTCGCGATCTGGTCGATCACGACGGGAAGCACCATCCAGAGCACGAGCCCCATGACGACGATCAGGCCGAGGATGACGACGACCACCGACAGGGCGCGGGAGAGTCCGCGTCGTTCGAGCCACCGCACCGCCGGGTCGAGCCCGAGGGCGGCGAAGAGGGCGAGGGCGATGTAGATGAGGACCGTCGACAGGTTCGCCAGCGCGAGACCGAGCACGAGTGCGCCGAGGCCGCCGAGCGTCACGAGGAAGCCGAAGACGAAGGGGCGGTCGATGCGCGTCCAGAACGAGCGGCTCGGGGTCATCGGCTCGACGACCACGCGGTGCGGGGCGGCCGGTGTCTTCTCGGCCGAGGCGAGTGTGGGCTCCGTGATCTCGGGCAGGTCTGCGGCGTCGGGAACCGTGGTCTCGCGAGGTACCTGCTCTTCTTCGCTCATGTGCTCACGATAGCGGTCGTCGCAGCGCGGCCATGGGGCTGATGCGGGGCGTCACCTCGGGCGGGGCGGGCGCCGATTTCCGTAGAGTAGGGGCATGACCGCCGCCGACGATCCCCGGGCTGAACTCCTCCGACTGCGCTCCAGCATCGACAACATCGATGCGGCCCTCATCTTCATGCTCGCGGAGCGATTCCGGGCCACGCAGCAGGTCGGTCACCTCAAGGCGGAGCACGAGATGCCGGCATCCGATCCGGGCCGCGAGGAGCAGCAGGTCGCACGCCTGCGCGCACTGGCCGAGGAGGCGCATCTCGACCCGGAGTTCGCTGAGAAGTGGTTCAACTTCGTGGTGGCCGAGGTGATCCGCCATCACACGGAAGCCGCCGAAGGGCGGTGATCCGGCCTCCAGGGCGAGCGACGGTGTGTGCAGCACTCGCTCGCCCGGAGACCGAACTTCGTTCATTGAATAAACTATGACCGAGGTTACGCAGGAACCCCAGGTCTGTCAACAGAATTCCGCACTGGACGGCCCCCGATGATGAACGGCGACGACGCACTCGACACGCAGGCGTCGGTTCGTCGTGCCAACCTGCGGCGCGCACTCCAGCTCGTGTTCCGCACGCCCGGCGAGGCGACGCGGGCGGGCATCTCCCGCGCGACCGGGCTGACAGCGGCGACGGCGTCGTCGCTCGTGGCCGAGCTCATCGAGCAGCGACTGGTGGTCGAGGGGCCGCAGGCCGCGAGCACGGGAGGAAAGCGCGCGACGACCCTCAGCGTCGACGCCGAGCACCACCTCATCCTCGTCGTCGTGATCAGGCCGACGGATGCGCGCCTGGCTCTTCTCGCACTCGACGGCGCCGAGGTCGAGGTGCGCCGGATCACGTACGCCGCTCCGGAGCGCGACCGCGTGCTGGATGCCGCGATCGCCGCCGTCGGCGCGGAGTACGGCTCCCGCCTGCTCGTCGCCGCGGCGCAGCTGCCTGGCACGACCGACGGACGTCGGGTGCTCGAGAGCGTGCAGCTCGACTGGCACGACGTGCCGCTCGCAGAGAGATGGGAGCGCGAGCTCCACATCCCGGTGCTGCTGGTCAACGACGTGGATGCCGAGGCGATCGCCGAGTCCGCCATGGAGGAGGCGTCGGCCGGATACCGGCTCTTCATCCACATCGGCGGGGGCATCGGCGCGGCAGTGACGCTGGACGGCGAGCTCGCGCCGGGTCCGCGCGACCGTGCGGGTGAGATCGGCCACGTGCAGGTCGAGTTCGGCGCTGCCGCACGCTCCTGCCGCTGCGGGCGGGCGGGGTGCCTGGAGGCCGCCGCCTCGATGACGGCGATGCTGGGCGACGGATTCGACGATTCTCTGGATGATGACGCGATCGTGGCGCTCGCGGCCACGGCCGACGAGGAGCTGCTCGCGGAGGGCGCCCGCACTCTCGCGCGCACGATCAAGCTCATCGCGGCCGTGTTGGACGCCGAGGAGGTCGTGATCGGTGGGCCGGCTCGCGTGCTGGGCGATCGCTACCTGCGCCTCGTGCAGCAGGAGATCGACTACACGGCGACCGGCACCGTGAACGTGCCGGTGCGCTACGCCGACGGGGCGGCCTCTATCACGACGGGCGTCGCCCAGGTCGCTCTGACGCATGCGCTCGGTGTGCGGTGGAGTCCGGCGCAGCTGCGCGCGGCATCCGCTTCTCGGCCGGAGTAGCGCGGTCCTGGTCGTTCCGGTCGCAGTTGGTGCCGCTCGCGGAAACTCCCGTCGCAGTTGGTGCCGCTCCCTGGCGAGAGATACGGCACGAAGTGCGACCGGAGGTGATGGCCGGAGCGCGCCGACGGCACGAACTGCGATCGGAGGCCGTGGATGTGCTCGGAGGGCGCGGTCCCAGCCGTTCCCGTCGCAGTTCGTGCCGCTCGCCGAATCTGCCGTCGCAGTTGGTGCCGCTCCGTGGCTTGAGATGCGGCACGAAATGCGACGGGAACGCGG
>JAZBLS010000243.1:0-3898 GCA_037033365.1 Actinomycetota bacterium
CGCACACCTTCATGGCCGCCGACGCCCTCACCGCGGCCGGCCGCGAGGAGGGCGTGGACCGCGTCGTGGAGCCCCAGGGGTCGAGTGGCTACAAGGCGCTGCCGCAGAGCGTCATCGACCAGGCGGATGCCGTGATCTTCGCGGTCGACGTCGATGTGCGCGAGCAGGAGCGCTTCGCCGGCAAGCCCGTCGTGCGCTCCGGCGTCAAGCGGGGCATCGAGGAGCCGAAGCAGCTCATCGCCGAGGCGATCGCCGCCGCGGCGGATCCGTCGAGCCCGCGCGTGACCGGCGCGGCCGCGTCCTCGGCATCCGGTGCGTCCTCGTCGGCGGCGCCGCAGTCGATGGGGCGTCGGATCCAGCGCATCCTGCTCACCGGTGTGAGCTACATGATCCCGTTCGTCGCCGGCGGTGGTCTGCTCATCGCCCTCGGCTTCCTGTTCGGCGGCTACGAGGTGAACGCCGACAACCAGGCGTTCACGGTGATCCTCGACAACGCGCTGTGGGACCTGCCCGCGGGCGGGCTCGGCCAGTACATCGGCTCGGTGCTGTTCGTGATCGGCGCCACCTCGATGGGCTTCCTCGTCTCGGCGCTCGCCGGATACATCGCCTTCGCGATCGCCGACCGGCCGGGCATCGCCCCTGGCTTCGTCGCCGGAGCCGTCGCCGTACTCATGAACGCCGGCTTCATCGGCGGCATCGTCGGCGGCCTGCTCGCCGGCACGGTCGCCTGGGCGATCGGGCGCATCGATGCGCCGCGCTGGCTGCGCGGGCTCATGCCGGTCGTGATCATCCCGCTGCTCGCCTCGCTCGCGGCATCCGGTCTGATGCTCCTCTTCCTCGGACGCCCGATCGCCTGGCTCATGCTCGTCCTCAACGAGTGGCTGACCGGCCTCGCCGGAACTTCGGGCATCGTCCTCGTCGGCGTGATCCTCGGGCTCATGATGTGCTTCGACCTCGGCGGCCCCGTCAACAAGGTGGCCTACGCGTTCGCGACGGCCGGACTCGCCTCCGCCTCCACCGACAACCCCACGCCGTACCTCATCATGGCCGCGGTCATGTGCGCGGGAATGGTGCCGCCGCTCGCGATGGCGCTCGCCTCGACCGTCCTCGACCGCCGCGGTTTCACGCCGGTGGAGCGCGAGAACGGGGTCGCGGCGTGGCTGCTCGGGGCATCGTTCATCAGCGAGGGTGCCATCCCGTTCGCGGCCGCCGACCCGCTGCGCGTGATCCCCGCGTCGATGCTCGGCGGTGCGGTCACCGGCGCGCTGAGCATGGCGCTCTCGGTGCAGTCCCTCGCGCCGCACGGCGGGATCTTCGTGTTCTTCGCGATCAGCCCGATCTGGGGCTTCCTGATCGCACTGGTCGCCGGGACCCTCGTCAGCGCCTTCGCGCTGGTCGCTCTCAAGCGCTTCGCCCGGTCGAAGAAGACGGCACCCGAGCAGGCCCCGGTCGCGGTCGCGGCCTGACCCTCAGCCCGCCCGCGCAGCAGCATCATCAACGCAACAGCACTCGACGAAGGAGACAGGGAAATGGCAGAACGACAGGCGATCATCGCGAGCGGCTCGGGCCTGCACGCGCGGCCGGCCAAGCTGTTCGTGGCGGCTGTGCAGGAGAAGGGGATTCCGGTCACGATCTCGGCGAACGGCGGGGCCGACCTCAACGCGGGCAGCATCCTCGCCCTCATGGGTCTCGGCGCCGCGAAGGGGACGACCGTCACCCTGCGCTCGGACGCTCCCGGCGCGGAGAGCGTGCTCGACGAGCTCGCGGCGCTGCTCGAGACCGACCTCGACGCGGCATAGCGATCGGGCATAGCGATCGGGCATGGCGATCCGGCGTCGCGCCTCGCGTGACGCCGGATCGAGCCGCGATCGGCGCCAAGTAGACTGGACCCATGCCCGAACCGAAAGTCGCCAGCTTTCCGGCGATCCGTGGTGCGCTGAAGTTCTACCAGATCGCGTCGATCATCACCGGAGTCATGCTGCTCCTGCTGCTGACCGAGATGGTGCTGAAGTACACGCCGATCCACCTCGAACTCTTCGCAGGAGGCTCGGGAGGTCCGCTGTGGTTCGCGGGTGTGCTCGCAGGCCCCGACTGCCAGTGGTGGTCGCTCTTCGCGCCGATGACGAACTCGTGCGAGATGACCTCGCTCGGCGACGGATTCAACATCTCGCTGTTCATCCTCGTCGCGCACGGCTGGTTCTACGTCGTGTACCTGTTCGCGTGCTTCCGCATGTGGAGCCTCATGCGCTGGCCGTTCCCGCGTTTCATCCTCCTCGCGCTCGGCGGTGTCGTCCCGCTGCTCTCCTTCTTCATGGAGGGGATCGTCGCCCGCGAGGTCAAGACCTATCTCGCCACCCGCGAGGCCGATGAGGCCTCGACCCCTGCCCCGGAAGGTGTCCGTTGACCGAACAGTCCGAGACCCAGCAGCGCCCCGCGCTCGTCGTCGACTTCGGCGCGCAGTACGCGCAGCTGATCGCGCGCCGCGTGCGCGAGGCCGGCGTGTACAGCGAGATCGTGCCGCACACGGCGACGGCCGCCGAGATCGCGGCCAAGAACCCCGTCGCGATCATCCTCTCGGGCGGACCCTCGTCGGTCTACGAGGAGGGTGCTCCGCGTCTCGACCCCGAGGTCTTCGACCTCGGCGTCCCGACCCTCGGCATCTGCTACGGCTTCCAGTACATGGCCCAGACGCTCGGCGGTGAGGTCGCGAACACCGGCCTACGCGAGTACGGTGCCACGGATGCCGTGGTCTCCGGCGACGGCGGCGTGCTGCTCGCCGGGCAGCCGGCCGAGCAGAACGTCTGGATGAGCCACGGCGACCAGGTCGCGAAGGCACCGGAGGGCTTCGACGTGCTGGCCACGACCGAGGCCACGAAGGTCGCGGCCTTCGCGGACGAGAAGCGCGGCTTCTACGGCGTGCAGTGGCACCCCGAGGTCAAGCACTCCGACCACGGTCAGCGCGTGCTGGAGAACTTCCTGCACAAGGGTGCGGGACTCGCCTCCGACTGGAACAGCGACAACGTCATCGCCGAGCAGGTCGAGCGCATCCGCGAGCAGGTAGGCGACGCGCGCGTCATCTCGGCCCTGTCCGGCGGCGTGGACTCCGCGGTCTCGACCGCGCTCGTGCACAAGGCCATCGGCGACCAGCTGACCGCCGTCTTCGTCGACCACGGCCTTCTCCGCAAGGGCGAGCGCGAGCAGGTCGAGAAGGACTACGTCGAGTCGACCGGTGTGCGTCTGATCACGGTCGACGCCGCGGACATCTTCCTCGGTCACCTCGCGGGTGTGACCGACCCCGAGGAGAAGCGCAAGATCATCGGCCGCGAGTTCATCCGCGCGTTCGAGAAGGTGCAGCTCGACCTCGTAGAGGAGGCGAAGGCCGACGGCGGCGCCCCGGTGAAGTTCCTCGTGCAGGGCACGCTGTACCCGGACGTCGTCGAATCCGGCGGCGGCGCGGGCACCGCGAACATCAAGTCGCACCACAACGTGGGCGGCCTTCCCGACGACCTCGACTTCGAGCTCATCGAGCCGCTCCGCGCCCTGTTCAAGGACGAGGTCCGCGCGATCGGCCGCGAGCTCGGCATCCCCGAGGCGATCGTCGGCCGCCAGCCGTTCCCCGGTCCCGGCCTCGGCATCCGCATCATCGGCGAGGTGACCGCCGACCGTCTGGAGATCCTCCGCGAGGCCGACGCGATCGCCCGCGAGGAGCTCACGAAGGCGGGTCTCGACCAGGAGATCTGGCAGTGCCCCGTCGTGCTGCTCGCCGACGTCCGCTCGGTGGGCGTGCAGGGCGACGGCCGCACCTACGGCCACCCGATCGTGCTGCGTCCCGTCTCGAGCGAGGACGCGATGACCGCCGACTGGACGCGCCTGCCCTACGACGTGCTGTCGAAGATCT
>JAZBLS010000244.1:0-3705 GCA_037033365.1 Actinomycetota bacterium
GGCGCGCGTGATACCTCTTGCGCCGAGGGCGTCCGGGTGTCACCCTGACGGTGCAGCCATCTCGTTCTCTCGCGACGGGTGCGGCGCGGCCCCGATGGCCGTGCCTGACGGGGCGCCCTTTCCGCCGCCTCCCCCGTGGTGGGGGCGTCCCGTCTTCCCGGCCCGACTACAGCCGATGACAAGGTTTGCCATCGGTTCGTATGCTGAATTCATGGCCACCATGAACGTCTCGCTCCCCGATCCGCTGAAGGAGTTCGTCGAGACTCAGGCACGCGAGCGAGGCTTCGGCACGAGCAGCGAGTTCGTGAGGGACCTCATCCGCCACGAGCAGGCACGCACGATGCTTCAGACATTGATCGTCGATGGCATGACGTCCGGCCGTGGCTCCGAGATGGATGCCGATTACTTCACGCGACTGCGTGCGCGCGTCCACGCGGCGGAGGATCCCACGTCGTGATGCGACGACGGGTCGTCACGACGTCCCTGGCGGACGCCGACATCACCCGAGCAGTGGATTGGTATCCGGAGACCGCCTCGACGGCCACGGCCGAGGAGTTCATCGACGAGCTCGAGGATCTCCAGAGCTACATCGCCGACTTCCCGTCGATCGGTTCCCCGCGATTCGCGGTGGTGGCGAACATCCCCCAGCTGCTCGACATGGCGATGAAGCGGTTCCCGTACATCGTCTTCTACTCCGACGACGCCGATGCTGTCCGAATCCTTCGCGTCCTGCACACCAGCCGCGACATCCCCGCCGAGCTGACCTGAGCTCAGCCGTCGCCCCGGCTCAGTTGAAGTCGCCGCCCGGCGCCATGTCGTGGAAGCGCGAGTAGTGACCCTGGAATGCCACGGTGATCGTCGCGGTCGGGCCGTTACGGTGCTTGGCGACGATCAGGTCGGCCTCACCCGGGCGCACGTCCTTGTCGTAGACGGAGTCGCGGTGCAGGAGGATGACCATGTCGGCATCCTGCTCGATCGACCCCGACTCTCGCAGGTCGCTGATCGCGGGCTTCTTGTCCTGGCGCTGCTCGGGACCACGGTTCAGTTGCGACAGCGCGATCACGGGGACCTGGAGCTCCTTGGCGATGAGCTTGAGGCTTCGCGAGAACTCCGATACCTCCTGCTGACGCGACTCGACACGCTTACCCGAGGTCATCAGCTGCAGGTAGTCGATGATGACCATGCGCAGACCTTCGCGCTGCTTGAGCCGGCGGCACTTCGCGCGGATCTCGACGAGCGTCATGTTGGGGCTGTCGTCGATGAACAGCGGGGCGTCGTTGATGCGCCCGCGGGTCGCCGCGACCGTCGTCCAGTCGCGCGGGTCGAGGTTTCCCTTGCGCATGTTCTGCAGCGGGATCGCACCCTCGGCGCTCAGCAGACGCATGGCGATCTCGCTCTTGCCCATCTCGAGCGAGAAGAAGACGGAGGGGAGGTCATGGCCGATGGATGCTGCGCGGGCGAAGTCGAGCGCGAGCGTCGACTTTCCCATGGCGGGTCGCGCGGCGACGACGATCATCTGCCCGCCGTGCAGGCCGTTGGTGAGCTCGTCGAGCTCGCGGAAGCCGGTCGGGACGCCCGTCATCGAGCCGTCGCGGCCGTTGGCCGCCTCGATCTCCTCGATCGCCGCATCCACCGCGGTCTGCAGCGGCACGTAGTCCTCTGCCGTCTCGGATCCCGTGATCGAGTAGATCTCGGCCTGCGCGTTGTTAACGATGTCTGTGGCGTCGCCCTGCCCGTCATAGCCGAGCTGCACGATGCGCGTGCCCGCGTCGACGAGACGGCGGAGGATCGCCCGCTCCGACACGATGCCCGCGTAGTAGCCGGCGTTCGCGGCGGTGGGGACGATCGAGGTGAGCGTGTGGAGGTAGTCGGCACCACCCGCTCGGCTCAGCTCGCCGGTCTTGATGAGCTCGTCCGTGACCGCGACGACGTCGGTCGGCTCGCCGTGCGAGTACAGCGACAGGACGGCCTCGAAGATCAGCTCGTGCTTCGGGATGTAGAAGTCGGCGCCCTTGAGCGTCTCAATCACATCGGCGACAGCATCCTTCGAGAGGAGCATTCCACCGAGGGCGCTCTGCTCTGCCAGGAGGTCGTGCGGAGGGGTCCGCTCGGGCGGACGCTGCCCACCGAGGCGCTCCTGTGAGATGTCGGCGATCGACACACTGCTCCCTTCACTGCGACGTTCCCCCGTTCGCGCAGCGCCGAGAGAACGGCGACACGCGATCGACTTCAGCCGAGAAGGACCGTCTGCGCAGCAAACCAGGGACTTCCGACATCGGGTCGCTGGACCACGCTACGAGCGCGGGTTTTCGGTCGCAACACAGCCTGTGGATAACACTGTGGAGAGCGTGCGAACAAGTCCGGAGTGTCTGTGCAGAACCCTTGTGGATAACCCGGTGGAGTATCCATCCTTCAAAGTATTTTAGTCCCGTTGAACTGGGGTTCTTCGTTTCCCCACCCTGTGGATGAGAATGGGGTTCAACTGCACATTGAAGGTTCGATGCGGAGGTATCGCCATGTGTAGAACCTGGGGAAAGTCAAGCCGGATTTTCGCCGGGCGCGTCACCGGGCGGAACGTCCGGAAACGTGCGGGAACTGTCATCGGATTCGCACAGATCGGTCTAGACAAGCTGTGGCGGCGGGAGTAACGTCGCGCCATATCGACGCAGATGCGTCGGAACGATCGCCTTTCGGGGAGGGAAGTCGACGTGAACGCTCAGGCCACTCGACGCGGCGTACCTGCCGTCGCCCTCTGGGGTGGGGTCGGAGCCCTCGCATGGGCCGCGATCACCGTCCTCACGGGTGGATCCTCCGCGCACGCCGACGAACAGTCCGACCCGTCGCTTCTCGGCGGCGTCACCTCTCTCGTGAGCCAGACCGTCTCGACGGTCGGAGACACCGTCACCGCTGTCACGCAGCCGGTCGTCACCCAGGTGGTCGCGCCCGTCGTCACCGAGGTCGTCGCCCCGGCTGTCACGCAGGTCGTCGCGCCTGTGCAGCAGGCGGCACCGCCCGTGGTGGAGGTCGTGACCGAGACCGTCGCTCAGGTCCCCGTCGTGGGGCCCGCGACCGCTCCGGTCGTCGAAACCGTGGCCGAGACTGCGGAGAGCGTCGTCGATCCCGTGGCCGAGGTGCTCACGGACGCCCCGGTCTCGCAGATCCTGAACCCGATCCTGGATGCTGCGGGCGATGCCCCGCTGCTCGGAGACCTGCTGAAGGAGCTCGGTGTCATCCGCCTCGTCGACGACGTGGTCGCGGTCATCGATGACACGACCGGCATCGTCGGCGAAGCCGTCGGAGCGACTCTTCCGCCCGTCATCTCGGTCCTCGACCCCGCGGAGACGGTGGATTCGAACGCCGGGGATGACGTGGCATCCGTCTCCGTCGCCGCCGGCACCCTCGCGACGAGAGCGTCCGCAGCATCCGTGAATGCGGCGATCACCGCATTCCCGCCGGTAGCCACCCCCGCTACCCCCGCGACGAGTGCGCCCGCATCCGAGGAGAACCCGGCATCCGTTCCCGCGCCTTTCAGCGGGCCCGTGGTGCCTTCCTCCGCCGGCAGCGGCGGCGGATCCGCAGCCTCCCCCGCTCGCCTCGGCGACGCGGGGCCCTTCGCGCTCCGTGCCGAGGAGCGCACCCCCGGTGCACCGGACGACGTCCTGCCGACGTCTCTGGTCGCCGACACCGACGTCTCTCCTGACTGAC
>JAZBLS010000245.1:0-3679 GCA_037033365.1 Actinomycetota bacterium
GCGTCATCAGCGTGGTGTCGTTGATGACGAGGAACGGCCAGAGGAAGTTGTTCCAGGCGGCGATGAACACGAAGATCGCGACGGATGCCAGGATCGGCCGCGAGAGCGGCAGCAGGATCGACCAGAAGATCCGGAACCGGCCGGCACCGTCGACCCTCGCCGCGTCCTCGAGTTCGATCGGCACGGCGTCGAAGAAGCGCTTCAGGATGAAGACCATGGCGGGTGCCACGACCTGCGGCAGGATGAGGCCCCAGTACGTGTCGATCAGGTTGAAGGCGAGCATCTCGTAGAACAGCGGGATGATCAGCACCTGCGGCGGCACGACGATCGAGGCGATGATCACCGCGAACAGCCACTTGCGTCCGGCGAAGTCGAGCCGTGACAGCGCATACGCGGCGAGCGATGAGATCGCGAGCGTGATCACCGTGATGGCGACCGATGTGATGAGGCTGTTGAAGGCCCACGTGTACACGTTCCCCTGCGACAGGATCGCCGTGAACGCGTCGATGGTGGGGCCGCTCGCGCCGATCCATCCCGGATCGCCGGATGCGGCATCCGTCTCGGTTTTGAAGGCGGTCGCGACCGCCCAGAGGAACGGCAGCAGCCAGCCGATCGCGAGGAGCAGCAGGACCACGAACGCGGCGATGCGGAGCGGTCCGAAGGGCTTCTGACCCGGCAGGTGCGAGCGTCGGGGTCCGCGCGCCTTCGTGGTGGTGATGGTCTCGGTGCGGGTGGCCGCGACGGTACGGGTGGCGGTGGTGGACATCACAGCTGCTCCTTCCGGCGGCGCGTGATCAGAGCCTGCGCGACGCCGATGATGACGATGAGAGCGAAGAACACATAGGAGATCGCGGCCGAGTAGCCGAATCGGTAGCTGACGAAGCCAGCCTCGTAGATGTACTGGACGATCGAGCGGGTGGTGTCGCTCGCGACCCCGCCGAGCATCTGATACGCCTGGTCGAACAGCTTCAGCGACGCGAGGATCTGCAGGATCAGGATGAGGACGGTCGCCGGTCCGAGCTGCGGGAGCGTGATCGACCAGAACTGGCGCCACGCGCCCGCGCCGTCGAGGGAGGCCGCCTCGTACTGCTGCGGCGGGATGTTCTGCATCGCCGCGAGGTACAGCAGGAAGTTGAAGCCGACCGTCCACCACACGGTCGCGATGACGATCGACAGCATGTTGGTGTCGGGATTCTGCAGCCAGGCGATGGGTGCGAGCCCGAAGAACTCCAGGATGTTGTTGGCCGCGCCGACCTGCGGGTTGAAGATCCAGACCCAGATCTGCGAGATCACGGTCGAGGCGAGCAGGAACGGCATGAAGAACGACAGCCGCCAGAGCCACTGACCCGGAATCCCACGGTCGACCAGCGCCGCCATGAGCAGGGCGATCACGACGAGCGGCACGGTGGAGATCAGGGTGAACCAGACCGTGTTGCCCATCGACTGCCACATCTTCGGGTCGGCAAGGGCCTCGGCGTAGTTGGCGAAGCCGACGAACGATCCCCCGGCGCCGGTGAGCGACTGGTCGGTGAAGCTGAGGATGATGCCGTGGATGATCGGCCAGACGAGGAACAGCGCGAATGCGACGAGGAACGGGGCGAGGAACGCCCAGCTGATCAGCTGCTCGCGGTTGCGGGATCCCGCGCGACGGATCGGCGCCCCGGTCTTGGAGCCGGTGACGATCGTCCGCGTGGAGTCGGTCGTGGAGGTCGTGGTCATGATGCGAACGTCCCCTCGGGATCCGCCGGGTTCGGCTGTCGGAGGAGGGCGTTCACGCGGGCCTCGAACCGGTCGATCGCCGCAGCGGGATCGTCTCCCGACAGCAGCACGCCCTGCACGGCCGCGCCGAACTCGCCCTGGAAGTTCGACCCGGAGCCCGTGAACCAGGCGGTGGGGTCGTACACCACGTGCTGCGCGGCTTCGGCGTAGTGCGCCTGGGGGATCAGGTCGTCGTATTCGGGGGATTCGGTGACCGGGAGGAAGGCCGGGATGTGGCCGGCCTCGGCCCAGCCGAAAGAGCCCTTCAGCATGTCGGCGACGAACTGATAGGTGAGCTCGCGCTTCTCGGGGTCGGCGTTCGTCTGGTGGGGCAGGACGAACGAGTGCGAGTCGGCGTACACGGCCGGGGTGCCGTAGAGCGTCGGGATCATGGTCGCGTCGAACGGGATCTCGGCCGCCTGCATGGTGCGCAGCTCCCAGACGCCGGTGAACAGCATCCCGCTCTTGCCCGTTGCGAACTCGGCGATCGCGCTGCCGTAGTCGGCTTGCGCGAGGGCGATCTCGCCGTCGAGGAGGGTGCGCATGAGCGTGAGCGACTCGACCGCGGCATCCTTGTCGATCACGGCCGGACCGCCGGCCGGGAGTTCCATGGGTGCGCCGTGCTGCGAGTAGAACGTGTAGAAGAGGCGCCACATCTGCGCGCCGTCTCCGAGGTAGCCGTAGGAGAGCGCGTGACCTTCGGCCGCGCCGCCGATCGCGCGCAGCTGGTCGAGGAACTCCTCGGGCGACGAGGTCTCGGTCAGGCGTCCGTCGCTGTCGAGCACCCCCGCCGCGTCGCAGACGTCGGTGTTGAACATCGCGACGAAGGGGTGGGCGTCGAGGGCGATGCTGTACATGTTCTCGCCGACGAAGCCCTTCTCCCAGATGGGTTTGGGGAAGGTCGAGGCGTCGACGCCCAGAGAGGCGAGCTTGTCGAGGTCCCACGTGTCGAGCAGGCCGCCCGGCGCCCAGCCGACGGTGCGCGTCGCGTGCATGATCGCGACATCGGGGGCACGGCCGCCGGCGCCCGCCATCGCGAGCTTCGTGTAGTACGGCGTTCCCCAGGCGAGGACGGTCGGACGGATGCGGTACGCGCTCTGGGCCGCGTTGGCGGTGTCGAGCAGCTGCGACATCGTCACGCCGTCGCCCCCCGAGAGCAGGTGCCAGAACTGCAGGGTCTTGGCGTTCGAGCCGGGAACGGTTCCGGGGGCGCAGCCGGCGAGCAGGGCTGCGCCGGCGAGAACGGAGGCGGCAGTGAGGAACTGCCGTCTGGACAGATCGATCGGGGGCGTCATCGTCACTCCTTCGTGACTGCGGGCGGGGGTGTCGCTCACATCATTACATCGATGTAATCGCGGAGGCAAGATGTGGTTTCGTGCGGCGGGCGGGCGCGAGTCGGTGTGCTCGCGTCGATCCGGTATCGAATCCGCGCCGGTATGTGGGCGTCTCGGCGCCAATGCACCGGGTCGACGCCCGGCGTGGCGTCAGGGACGGTGGCCGCGCGGGCGGCCCCGGGTGCTGTCGCGCTCCAGCAGGTGATGCGAGAGGGTCAGGGCCCGCGGGGGTGTCGTGCGGTCGTCCATGCGCGACTCGAGCAGGCCGAGCGCGGCATCCGCGAACGCCCGCCGATCGAAGGCGACCGTCGTCAGCGAGGGCGCCGTGTACCGGGAGAACTCGACATCGTCGAAACCGGTCACGATCACGTCCTCCGGCACGCGGATGCCGTGCTCGTGCAGAGCGTGCAGCGCGCCGAGCGCGAGCGAATCCGTGAAGGCGATGATCGCGTCGAACGCGACGCCGCGGCGGATTAGGGCGCGGACGCCCTCTGCACCGCCCGGCATCGCCCACGGCATCGGGTTCACCTCGAGAGCAGGATCGCGCGCGATGCCGACCTCGCGCAGCGCGTCGTGCACGCCCTCAA
>JAZBLS010000246.1:0-3653 GCA_037033365.1 Actinomycetota bacterium
GTATCGGGCCTGGCAGACCGCCCATGCTCTTCGCGAGGCGGAGAAGGAGCTCGCCGCCCTCGAGGCGTACGTGCCCCCGAGCGCCACTCCCCTCGCGCAGCGACTCCTGGCCGACTGGCAGCGGCCGTCTCGGGATGTCGGCGGCCCTCGTTAGGCTTGTGACCATGCCTCATCTGCGTATCGCCTCGGTCAATGTCAACGGAATCCGAGCGGCGGCTCGCAACGGCATGAGCACGTGGCTCGACGCCGCAGACGTCGACATCCTGACGCTGCAGGAGGTCCGCGGGCAGGACGAGCACCTCGAGGCTGCACTGCCCGGGTGGACCTTCGTGCATGACGAGGCCACCGCGAAGGGCCGCGCCGGCGTCGCCATCGCGAGCCGCATCCCGGCCGTCGCCTCCCGCACCGACTTCGGCGCAGTGGACTTCGACTCGAAGGGGCGATGGCTCGAAGCCGATTTCTTGATCGGTGACCGACCGCTGACCGTCGTGAGCGCGTACGTGCACAGCGGAGAGGCCGACACCCCGAAGCAGGATGAGAAGTGGAAGTTCCTCGACGCGTTCGGTGTGCGCCTGGCCGAGCTCGGCGCGGCCGACGATGCGCTCGCGCTCGTCACCGGCGACCTGAACGTCGGGCACCGAGAGCTCGACATCAAGAACTGGCGCGGCAACCGCACGAAGGCCGGCTTCCTCCCGCGCGAGCGCGCCTACTTCGACCGGTTCCTCGGTGCCGCGGGCGAGACCGTCGAGGCCGTCGACGGCACGACGGGCACCGGCCTCGGCTGGGTCGACGTGGGGCGCGCGTTCCACGGCGAGGTCGAGGGGCCGTACACCTGGTGGTCGATGCGCGGGAAGGCCTTCGACAACGACTCGGGGTGGCGCATCGACTATCACCTCGCGACGCCCGCGCTCGCCGAGCGCGCGACCGCCTACCACGTGGCACGTGCAGCGGCCTACGACCAGCGGTGGAGCGACCACGCCCCGGTCGTCGTCGACTACACGTACTGACGGCGTCGAGCGGTCCGTCGCCCCCATAGGATTGAAGGCGTGACCAAGCCTCGCCTCTACTCCGGAATGCAGCCCTCCGCCGATTCCCTCCAGATCGGCAACTACATCGGCGCACTCCTGCAGTGGCGAGAGCTGCAGAGCTCCTACGATGCGTATTTCTCGGTCGTCGACCTGCACGCGCTGACAGTCGCGCAGGATCCTGCGGAGCTCCGCGAGAAGACCCGCCGCACCGCGGCCCAGTACATCGCCGCGGGCATCGAGCCGTCTCTGTCGACGCTGTACGTGCAGTCGCACGTGCGCGCGCACGCCGAGCTCGCCTGGATCCTCTCGACGATCACCGGCTTCGGCGAAGCCGGCCGGATGACGCAGTTCAAGGACAAGTCCGCGCGCTACGGCGCGGATGCCACGAGCGTCGGGCTCTTCACCTACCCGGTGCTCATGGCCGCGGACATCCTGCTGTACCAGACCGACGTCGTGCCGGTCGGTGACGATCAGAAGCAGCACGTCGAGCTCACGCGCGACCTCGCCGAGCGCTTCAACTCCCGCTTCGGCGAGACCTTCGTGGTCCCGCGTCCCGTGATCCAGAAGGACACGGCCCGCATCTACGACCTGCAGAACCCGACCTCCAAGATGTCGAAGTCCGCCGAGAGCGATGCCGGGGTCCTCTGGATGCTGGACGACCCGGCCAAGTCCGCGAAGAAGATCATGCGCGCGGTCACCGACAACGAGGGCTCGGTACGCTTCGACCGCGAGAACAAGCCCGGGGTGTCGAACCTGCTCACGATCTACGCGGCCCTCTCCGGCCGTCAGGTGCCGTCCATCGAGGACGAGTACGCGGGCCGCGGGTACGGCGACTTCAAGAAGGGCCTCGCCGAAGTCGTCGTGAACGAGTTCGAACCTGTCCGCGCTCGTGCCCTGGAGCTGCTCGACGACCCTGCCGAGCTCGATCGGATCCTCGCCGCGAACGCGGAGCGAGCGGATGGCGTGGCCGATGCGACCCTCGGCGCGGTCTACGACCGCGTCGGCCTGCTGCGTCGCGTCTGAGTCCTCGGGGACCATGAGCCTTCGCGGATCCGCGGTCCCGCGGCTCTAGGATGGGGGCGTGACTGATCCGCAGCTGCCCCCGTCCGGCGACGTTCCCCCGGTGCCTCCCGCGCCCCAGCCCGTCGACGGCACGCCCCCGCAGCCGCCGATCGCTCCGCCGACAGCCCCGAGCGCGGCACCCGGATACCCGGCGGCCCCGCCGCCTGCGTCCGCGTACCCGCAGGGCTACCCGCAGGCACCGAACCAGGGATACCCTCAGGCCCCCGCTTATCCGCAGGCACCGAACCAGGGCTACCCTCAGGCACCCGCCTACCCGCAGGCTCCCGGCTACCCGCAGCCTCCCGCCTACCCGCAGGCTCCCGGCTACCCGCAGGCTTCGAACCAGGGCTATTCCCAGCCCCCCGCGTACCCCGGCGCGACGACCGCCGCTGCGGATCACCAGGCTCCGCCGCCCGGGGCCCACCAGGTGCCCGTCGGCGGCTACGCTGCTCCGGCCGGCACGTATCAGGCTCCCGCGACCGGCGAGAAGAAGTCGTCGCTGCTCGGCATCCTGGCACTCGTCCTCTCCCTCGTCGCCGCCGTGGTCGTCCCGATCGTGGCCGGTGTCGCCGGCTACGGCATCGGGCAGCGCATCCCCGGCGGCCTGGACACGACCGACCCGGACTTCCTGACGGTCCTCTCCCCCGCGCGCGATCAGGTGCTCTGGGCGGAGCTGTCGTTCTGGACGGGCACGATCCTCGGTATCGCGGCGATCGTCCTCGGCATCCTGTCGATCCGGCGCAGGCAGGGGCGCGGCCCCGGCATCGCGGGCATCGTGGTCGCGGCTCTCGGACCGGTCTTCTTCTGGCTCGTGCTGCTGGTCACCGTGTCGGTCGGCACGGCCTCGACGCTGGCGCCCTGACCGGAGCCGCGAACGCCGCGCTCAGCGAGGGGCGTGGTGCTTCTGCTGCGCCGCGAGCAGTCCCTCGGCGACGAGGAGCTCGACGGCGTCTGCGGCATCCGAGACGAGGATCGGGAGGTTCGCCCTCTCGTCCTTGCCGAAGGGCGACAGCACCCAGTCCGCCGGATCCTGTCGGCCGATCGGGCGACCGATGCCCACGCGCACGCGCGGGAAGTCGGGAGTCGTGATCGCGCGCGCGATGTCGCGCACGCCGTTGTGTCCGCCGTGCCCTCCGCCGGTCTTCAGCTTGACCGTGTCGAACGGGATGTCGAGCTCGTCGTGCACCACGATGATCTGCTCGGCGGGCACCGAGTAGAAGCGCGCGAGGGCGGCGACGGGCGTCCCCGAGACGTTCATGAACGTGTTGGGCTTCGCGAGCACCAGCTTGTCGCCACCGGGGCGCAGCCAGGTCTCCACGACCCGGGCGCCGCCCTTGTGCTCACGGAAGCTCTCGCCGCGCCGGGCGGCGAGCTCGTCGACGACCATCTGCCCGATGTTGTGGCGGGTCGCCTCGTACCTCGGTCCGGGGTTTCCGAGCCCCACCACCAGCCAGGTGGATGCCATGTCCTCGTCCTCTCGGGTGCCGGGCCGTCGGGTCCGGGTCAGGATACGACAGAGGGGGCGCGATCTGCTCGCGCCCCCTCTGTGATGCAGTCAGCTGT
>JAZBLS010000247.1:0-3583 GCA_037033365.1 Actinomycetota bacterium
GACCGCCTCGGCTATCGCCGCTACTGGTTCGCGGAGCACCACAACATGCCGGCCGTGGCATCCACCACGCCGCCCGTGCTGATCGCGGCCGCCGCGACCCGGACCTCGACGCTGCGCCTGGGGTCGGGCGGAGTGATGCTGCCGAACCACGCGCCGCTGATCGTTGCGGAGCAGTTCGCCGCCCTCGAGGCCATCGCGCCGGGCCGCATCGACCTCGGCCTGGGTCGCGCCCCCGGCAGCGACCCGGTGATCACGCAGCTGCTCCGCGGCTCGGGGACGACCAGCGACGTGGAGCAGTTCCCCCGGAACGTGCAGGACATCGCGGCCCTGCTCTCGGGCGACGGCGCCACGGTGCGCTTCACGTCCGGCGGCGAGTACACGGTGCGGGCGACGCCCGAGGCGACGGGGAGCCCCGAGGTCTGGCTGCTCGGATCGAGCGACTACTCGGCACAGCTCGCAGCGGCGCAGGGGCTTCCGTACGTGTTCGCGAATCACTTCTCGGGGCAGGGTCTCGAGCGTGCGCTCGACCTCTACCGCACCGGATACCAGCCGAGCGAGGAGCACCCCGAACCGCGGACGTTCCTCACGATCAACGTCGTCGCCTCGCCGACGCAGGAGGAGGCGGAGGCCCGCGCCCTGCCCCAGCTGCGCATGATGTCGCGGCTCCGCCTGAACAAGCCGCTCATCGCGCTCGAGACCGTCGAGGAGGCGCTCGCAGCCGAATCGGATGCCGCGACCGACCAGGTCGTCGAGGCCGCCCGGTCTCGCTGGATCGCGGGAACGGGCGAGTCCGTCGCCGAGGAGCTCCGCACGTTCGCGTCGACCTACGGCGTGGACGAGGTCATGCTCTCCCCTGTCGCCGGTGCGTACGAGGCCGAGCCGCGGGATTCGGCCGCCGGCCGCGCGCAGACGCTGGAGCTCGTCGCCGCCGCGATCTGACGCATCCGCGGACCGGCGCGGGGCCGGAAACACGCCGCGCAAGGGGGCTGGTATTCCGGCGCGGCCGGGCGTAGCGTCGCCAGCAACGGAAGGGGTTCGACGATGAGCACCAAGACTCTGGCACTCTGGGTGGCCTACGGCACGAACGGGGTCGTCGGCAGCATCCGCCACGACGACGAGGGATACACGGTCGTCATGGCCGGATCGGATGCCGCGTCAGGCACCTATCCGAGCCTCGAATCGGCCAAGGGAGCACTGCATTCCAAGATGCGGCCCGGCAGCGCCTGGCCGCTGTTCCGCGAGCACTGAGCCTCCGCGAGCACTGAGACGGGTCCATTGACCCGCGCGGCTACGCCTCCGGTTCGCCGGAGAGGATGCCGCGGAGCCAGTCGCGCGCCTCGACGAACACGTCGTCGTCGTAGCGATCCGGATACTGCACGATCTGGCGGTCGGCGCGCGGATAGGACCCGAGGAAGACCACGCGCGGGCTGAACCGGCGGATGCCGAGGAGTGCATCCGCCATGCGCTCGTGCTCGATGTGCCCGTCGGCGTCGATCACGAACCGGTAGCGGCCGAGCTCGTCGCCGATCGGACGCGACTGGATCAGCGAGAGGTTGATGCCCCGCGTCGAGAACTGCTCGAGCATCTCGAGGAGCGCACCGGGCTGGTCGTTGGGGAGCTCGACGATGAGCGACGTCTTGTCGGCCCCCGTCGGCGCGGGAGCGGTCGTCGTGCGGGTCACGAGCACGAACCGCGTGACGGCCTGCGCGTTGTCGCCGATATCGGTCGCGAGCACGTCGACGTCTAGGTGCTTCACGACTCCGGGGGCGGCGATGGCGGCCTGTGCCGGCAGCGAGCCGTCGAGCACCCCGATCGCGGAGGCGACGTTGCTCGCCGCGGGGATGTGCGAGTGGGTCGGCAGGTGCTCGCCCAGCCAGCCGTGGCACTGCGCGTACGCGACGGGGTGCGCGGCGATGACCGAGACGTCCGACAGCTGAGTGCCGCGCGGGGCGACGAGCACGAAGTTCACCCGCACGAGGTACTCGCCGATGATCCGTAGCCCCGGGATGGTGGCCAGAGCGTCCTGCGTGGTGGACACACCACCCTCGACCGAGTTCTCGATCGCGATCATCGCGGCATCCGAGACACCCGACAGCACGTCGGCCAGAGCCTCGCCGACGTTGTGCACCGCACGCCACTGCTGGCCTCTGGCCTCTGCGACCTGTTCCAGCGCCGCCTCCGTGAACGTTCCGGCGGGGCCGAGGTAGCTGTAGGTACGGCGTTCAGTCACGCGTTTCACCTTAGGGCACAAGGGGTGACGCAGAAGATGCGCGGATGCCGAGATCGGGGCAGACTGTCTGCATGACGAGCCGTGCCGGCCTCCCTGCGGAGGAAACTGACCTCATCGACGTCGACGAGCTGATCGCCGCCTACTACGACCGCACCCCGAATCCGGAGGTCACCGCCGAGCGCGTGGTGTTCGGCACGAGCGGCCACCGCGGATCCTCGCTGTCGAAAAGCTTCAACGAGAACCACATCCTGGCGACGACCCAAGCGATCGTGGACTACCGCGCGAGCCAGGGCATCACGGGTCCGCTGTTCCTCGGCCGCGACACGCACGCGCTGTCGCTGCCCGCTGAGCGCAGCGCGATCGAGGTCCTCGTCGCGAACGGCGTCGACGTGCGCGTCGACTCTCGCGACGCGTGGGTGCCCACCCCCGCACTCAGCCACGCGATCCTCACCTACAACCGCGACCTCGCGGCGGACGACCCGGGTCGCGCCGACGGCATCGTCGTGACCCCTTCGCACAACCCGCCGCGCGACGGCGGTTTCAAATACAACCCGCCGCACGGCGGCCCCGCCGACACCGACGCGACCGGCTGGATCGCCGACCGTGCGAACGAGCTCATCACGGGCGGCCTCGAGGGCGTGAAGCGCGAGCGGTTCTCGGACATCGACTGGGATGCGCTCCCCGGGTACGACTTCCGCGACGCGTACGTGCGCGACCTGTCGTCGATCATCGACATCGACGCGATCCGCCGGGCGGGCGTCCGGATCGGCGCGGACCCCCTGGGCGGTGCCTCGGTCGAGTACTGGGCGCTGATCAAGGAGGTCCACGACCTCGACCTCACGGTCGTGAACCCCGAAGTCGACCCGACCTGGCGCTTCATGACGCTGGACTGGGACGAGAAGATCCGCATGGATCCGTCGTCTCCGTCGGCCATGGCCTCGCTCGTCGCCAAGAAGGGCGACTACGACGTGCTGACCGGCAACGACGCGGATGCCGATCGCCACGGCATCGTGACCCCGGATGCCGGTCTGATGAACCCGAACCACTACCTCGCGGTCGCGATCGACTACCTCTTCTCGCACCGCGCGGAGTGGCCGCGCGACGCCGCGATCGGCAAGACCCTGGTCTCGTCGATGATCATCGACCGCGTCGCGGAGTCGCTCGGACGCCGTCTGCTCGAGGTCCCCGTGGGCTTCAAGTGGTTCGTGCCGGGTCTGCTCGACGGCACCGTCGCCTTCGGCGGCGAGGAGTCCGCCGGAGCGTCCTTCCTCCGCAAGGACGGCTCGGTGTGGTCGACGGACAAGGACGGCATCCTGCTGTGCCTTCTCGCTGCCGAGATCATCGCGGTGACGG
>JAZBLS010000248.1:0-3512 GCA_037033365.1 Actinomycetota bacterium
GCGGAACCACCACCCCCACCACCGGCGCCCCCAGCACCGGCGGAACCACCACGGGGGATGACGGCATCCTCGGCGGCACCCAGGTCACCGCACCGATCACCCTTCCGATCACGATCGGCGGCAACGCCATCTCCGTGATCGGCGAGAGCACGGTGACGGACCCGGGAACCGACCCCGGCACGGACCCCGGAACCGACCCGGGAACCGACCCCGGAACCGACCCCGGCACGGACCCGGGAACGGTTCCCGGAACGACGCTTGGCACTGACAGCGACGACAACGGCACCCTCGCCGTCGCTGTCACGGCAGGCGGCTCCGCGAGCGCGGCTGGTGCCGCGCAGGGTCTCGCCGCCACCGGTGACTCCTCCTCGGTTGCGCTGGCAGCCTTCGCCGCAGTCCTGCTGCTCCTCGGAGCGGGCATGCTGCGCCGACGCCTGACCGCGTGACCGCCTGCCCCGGCGGCACCGTCATCCTTGGGGGAGGAGATGCGGTGCCGTCGGTGCGCGGGTCCTGAGACATCGGAGGGGTCCCCAGCCCCTGTCCCGGTCCACGATGCCGCGCAGTTCGCGGATGCCCCGTGTCCCCAGCACGGGGCATCCGCCATGCCCGTTCGCGAATCGACGCACGGGTCTCGGATGGCGCCGGGTGGCACCGTGCATCCGTGCACCCCACGCCTAGAATCTGTCCGGGGAGGAGAACCACCATGCAGGTCGAATACAGCAAGTTGTCGCTGGCATCACAGGTGCTGAGACGCCAGCAGGACTCGCACTCGAGGGCGATCGCCGAGTACGTCCAGAGGTACGGCATCCTGACTCCGTCGGATACGGGCATCGTCATGCTTCCGTTCACCGGTGTCTCGCTCATGGTCGCGATGCTCGGAGTGCAGACGGCTGAGACCTTCGGACGCGTCTGCGGCCTCGCTGCCGACCGCGTCGATGAGGCAGCCCGCGCGTATGCGGAGCACGAACAGCAGGCGTACGAGGCCTCGCGGCAGCTGATGCAGCAGCTCGGCATGAGCACGGCGCCGTATCAGAGCCCGCTCTCCTCCTCGCCCACGCTGGGATCCGCCGGTTCGGCGGCTCCGTCCGACCACGGCGCGGCGGAGCCGAATCTCATCTCGGAGATCATCGGAACGCCGGGGGCTATCTCCGACGGCATCTCGGGCCTCTACGACAATGCCTCCTCCCGCATGGCCGGGTGGGGTGACAGCGGTGCGGTCTCGGAGCGGGCGGATGCATCCTCCTGGCTCGTCGCTCCCAACGCCACCAAGAGTGAGATCGAGAACATGCGCTGGGGTGCAGGACCGATCCTCGGCGGTGTCGACTGGCTCATCGAACAGCTCATCGGGATGAGCCTGCTCGAAGACGTCATCATGAAGCCGTTCGCTGGCGACTGGACGGGCATCGAAGAGGTCCAGCAGGCGTGGACGCACGTGGGAGAGGCCATGCGCGGCATCTCCGACAACGCCGCCGGTCTCGCCGAGACCGGATCCTTCTGGCAGGGTGACGCCGGGACCGCCTATCAGGGCGGCATGTCGGCGATTGGACTCGGCGCGTACGGACTCGGCAGCGTCGCCGACTCGGTGGCGGGCCTCGTCGGCCAGCTGGTCCTCGCCTCGAAGACGGCGGCGGCCACGATCGGCTTCGCGATCAACCAGCTGTCCCAGACGCTGATGCGGATGGCACTGGAGGCCACCGTCCCGGTCGCCGGATGGATCGTCGCCGCAGCGGAGGGTGCGCTCGCCGTCACCAAGATCTTCGGTGTCATCCGTCTGATCTACTCCATCATCAACATCATCTACGACGTGATCGAGAGCGTCGTGTCGGCCCGCGCTCAGCTGGTCGAGAACCTTCTCCGCCTCGAGGACCTCGCTCAGGTCCTCCTCCACTCCGCGAGGAAGTACGCATGACCTCCGCTCACGACCCGGCAGCCTTGCGCGAGCGCCTCGCCGCGATCCAGGACCAGCTCACCGAGCTCTTCCCTCCCGGCGCCGAGGCGGAGGCCGACGAGGCCTTCGCCGCTCAGGCCCGGCAGGGCGTGCTCGGGCGGGAATGGCAGGTGCTGCAGGGACGCATCGATCTCAACCTCACCACCCGCGACGCGGTGATGTCGGGCGAGGACGACTCGGTCGAGGCGCAGCTGGTGCGGGAGACCGGCGCACGCCAGTCCGAGGCGCTCGTCGATGCCCTGCGCCGCACGGCCCCCGGCGACCCTCAGGACCCCGGGGCCGAGCTCCGCGCCCTCCACGCCGAGACCGCCGCGCGTGGTGCGCGCATCGATGCGATGCTGCGTGACATGGCATCCAGGGAAGGACGCATCTGATGGCGACCCTCAAGGCCGAGCCCGCGATGATCACAGCTCTCGCGGCAGAGATCTCTGCGGGCAGCGCGGAGATCTCTGCCGCCCTCGCCCGCCTGCGGGCCACCTCCGACGACCTCTCCCACCGCTGGAGCGGCGAGGCTCAGCAGGCGTACGCCGCCGCGTCGAGCAGGTGGACGCAGCAGATGACCGAACTCGCCGCCATCGCCTCCGCCGCCGGTGAGCTGGCCGACGGCTGGGCCGCCGAGCTCCGCGACCTCGAGCGCTCGCTCGCGCAGGGCTGGCCCGCGTGAGCGTCGACGAACGTCGACTGCGATGGGCGGTCAACGGCGCACGGACACTCGTCATCCCCACGGATGCCGTCGCCGCCGCCCTGGCGGAGTTCGATCGCGCCATGCAGGCCGCTCACTTTCGTGCGGATGCGGCGCGAGCTGCCGAGGATGCGCACCGGATCTACCGGCGGGGATCGGTCGTCGGCGACGTGCTGATCGGCGGAAGCGGACTCTCCACCATCACGAGCAGGCTCGGCCCCCTCTCCGCGAAGGGCGTCGTCGTGGTCTCGGTGGAGGAGCGCCCGGACGCCTCCGCCCGGCTGATCATCTCGCTGGTCGCGGGTTCACACGTCGGCGGCGACTTCGTGGATGCCGTGGAGGATGCCGTCCGCGTGCTCTCATCGCGCGGTGTGCTCCTCGAGGACGCCGGATGGACGCGGGCCGTGGACGTGGATCCCACCTCACCGGCCAACCCGCGTCGCGCCGCCGAGCTCGGCATCCGCTGATCCCGACGTCCTCAGGATGCAGAAAGCCCCCTGTCCTGGAGGACAGGGGGCTTTCTCGCGGGTGTCGCGCCTTACTTGGCGGCGACGACCTGCAGGGTGATGACAGCGGTCACGTCTTCGTGCAGACGAACCGTGGCCTCGTGCTCACCGGTCGACTTGATCGTCGAGCTGATGTGCACCTTGCGCTTGTCGATCGAGCCGAGACCGGCGGCTGCGACAGCATCCGCGACGTGCTCGGTCTTGACCGATCCGAAGAGACGACCCTCGTTGCCGGCCTTGACGGCCAGACGAACCTTGGTCGCCTCGAGGGCGTTCTTCAGGGCCACGGCCTCGTCGCGGTCGTGGATCGCGCGAGCCTGGCGAGCAGCCTGGATCGAAGCGACCTGCTTTTCGCCACCGCGGGTCCACGCCGTAG
>JAZBLS010000249.1:0-3338 GCA_037033365.1 Actinomycetota bacterium
GATCCCCGGCCGACCCGGGCTCGATCGTACTGAGCACGAGGTCCGTCTCGAACGACTCCCAGTCGGGGTCGACGTTGGTCACGACACTGGTGACCTCGATCGCCGTGCCGAGCGAGCGGTCGACACTCGACCGCAGCAGCTCGTGGAGCTCGTAGTACCCGGGGCACACGATCGTCGCGGTGAGGATCGACTCGGCCTTGCGGCTGCGCTCCAGCCGGCCGCCGACGTGCATCGCGATGTACGCGATCTCGTCGTCGTGGATCGGCGTGCCGAGGCGGTCGTGCAGGCCGCTCGCGATCGACACTGCGACCTCGAAGATCATGGGGTACGAGGTCTTCAGGGACCGCGTGAGCGGATTGCGGGTGAGCGCGCTCTCCTCCGCACGCCGCAGCAGGTTCTGCACGTGCAGGGCGAGCCGCAGCACGAACGTCTCATCGACGAGGTCGACCTGGAAGTCCTCTGCGGCCCGGGCGATCTCGACACGCACCGCGGCCTCCACCTCCGGGTCAACGCCGCTGCGCGCCACTTCGCGCGTCGCGTCCTGCCCCGGTGCCACCACGCGGGTCAGCACGAGTGAGGCGAGATGCCCGCTGTCACCCTCCCCCAGCGTCACGGCGAAATGCTCCTGGGCGAGGCGGGCGATGACGGCCCCGACGCGCGGGATCTCCTCGCGGGCACCCGCGGTCGCGGACTCGAGCGAGTGCCCGGCCGCCACCCGTTCCGCCGCGATCGCGATGTGCAGCAGGACGTCGGAGATCGCGAGCTCGTTGACGTAGTAGCCCATCTCGCCGAGCTCGCGCACGAGCTCGGACTTGAACGGCCCGACGGCGTCGGCGGCGACCGCGCTCCCCGCGGCCAGAGCACGTCGGAACGTCTCCGGGTGGAAGGAGGCGGCATCCATCTCGTCGTGCGCGAGTCGGCTGAGGAGCCGGCGCTGCGAGGCCTCGTCCCCGTGCAGGCGGATGATCTCCCTATCGCGCGCGAGGGAGAGGTCGGTGCCGTCGAGCAGCGCCCTGACACGGGCGAGATCGGATTCGAGAGTGGCCTCGCTCACGTGCAGCTCCGCCGCCGTCTCGAACACGTCGATGCCGTCCGAGGCATCGAGCAGCCGCCGCACCAGCGTGTGCAGGCGGTCGCGAGGCGCGGAATCGCCACCCTGCCGGATCCGCAGCGCGTCGCGAGCTCCGGCGCCCGCGCGATAGCCGGCAGGCCCGGACTCGACCGCGTCCCCCCGCCCCCGCGCATTCAGCGCGGCGACGTACGAGCGGATGCTGCGCGGAGTGACGCCGAGCTGGTCGGCGAGGCTCGCCGCCGTCGCCCAGGTGCCCTGCCGGAGCAGAGCCGCGAGGAGCTGGTCCTGGCGCTGACGCGACATGATCCCCGTTCCCCTCCGTGCCGACCGCACTGTCCTGACGTGCTTCCCATGATGTCAGGAACCCGGAGGCCGTGCCCCGAAACCGACGTTCCGCAGGGGAGGAAAGGAACGTGTTGGCACGGGGTGCCCACCTCTTCACAGACTGTATTCAGGAAAGGTGGCATCGATCGATGAGGATCCTCGTGGTGTGCGGCGCGGGCGCGTCGAGCACATTCGTCGCACAGCGACTGCGGGCGGCCGCTTCCGCCGCCGGCCTCGAATGGGATGCCGCCGCAGGCATGGAGCAGTCCGTGAGGTCCGGCGACCACGACCTCGTCCTCGTCGGTCCGCACCTCGCCGACCGCCTCGACTCCATCCGCGTCGCGGCCGGCGTCCCGGTCGCCGTGCTCCCGGAGGACGTGTTCTCCGACCGCGACGGCACCCGCACGCTGGCTCTCGCGCGCTCGATCATGTCCGACGTCAGGAACACCCCGAAAGGATCATCATGACCGTCACCCGCACCGTTCGCATCGGTTCGTCCCACGGCCTCCACGCCCGCCCCGCGAAGCTCTTCGCGCAGGCCGCGAAGGAATCCGGCATCCCGGTGACGATCGCGAAGGACTCCGGCAAGCCCGTGAACGCCGCGAGCATCCTCGGCGTGATCGCCCTGGCCATCGAGCACGGCGACTACGTCACTCTGACCGCGGACGGCGACAGCGCCGACGCGGTGCTGGACACCCTCACAGAGCTGCTCACCACGGATCACGATCAGGACGCCGGCGTATGAGCGAACTGCGAGGGGTCGGCATCGGTCTCGGCGTGGCCCAGGGGCCCGTCGTCCGGATGACGGAGGCGCTGCCCGCTCCCGACAACACCCCCAGCACTCAGGGCGCGGAGACGGAGCGCGAGCGCGTGCGCTCGGCCATCGCCGCCGTCGCCGCCGAGCTCACCGCACGCGGCGAGACGGCCGGCGGATCCGCTCAGGAGGTTCTCGAGGCGCAGGCGATGATCGCCGAGGACCCCACGCTCCAGGACGAGGTGGACGCCCGCATCGACGACGGCGCCACGGCCGAGTGGGCTGTGCACGACGCGTTCGCCGGGTTCCGCGCGACGCTCGAGGCCGTCGGCGGCTACCTCGGCGAGCGCGCCGCCGATCTCGACGACATCGCCCAGCGCGTGCTCGCCCGCCTCCGCGGCATGGACGCTCCCGGCGTGCCTGACCCGGGGCATCCGTTCGTCCTCGTGGCGAGGGACCTGGCGCCGGCCGACACCGCACTGCTCGATCTCGACCAGGTGCTGGCCCTCGTGACGTTCGACGGCGGACCCACGTCGCACACCGCGATCCTGGCCCGCGAGAAGGGCATCGTCGCGATCGTCGGCGCCTCCTCGGCATCCGAGCTCGTCACCGGCCGCAGCGTGATCGTCGATGCCGCTGCAGGCATCGTCACGGTCGACCCGACCGACGATGAGAAGGCCCGCGCCTCCCAGCGCGCCGCCGACCGACTCTCCGCAGACTCCGCACCACTCACCCCCGGCGCCCTCGCAGACGGCACGCCGATCCCGTTGCTGGCCAACCTGGGGAAGCCGGCAGACGCGTCCGACGCCGTCGAGCGTGGGGCCGAGGGCGTCGGGCTCTTCCGGACCGAGTTCCTGTTCCTCTCGTCGGCGCAGGCGCCGACGGTCGAGCAGCAGCGCGAGTCCTATCGCGAGCTCCTCGCCGCGTTCCCCGGCAAGAAGGTCGTGGTGCGGATGCTGGACGCGGGCGCCGACAAGCCCCTGGCGTTCCTCAACGACGCGCACGAGGAGAACCCCGCACTGGGTCTGCGCGGACTCCGCGCGCTCCGCGCCAGCGAGGACATCCTGCGCGAGCAGCTCACGGCGCTGGCCGAGGCGGATGCCGAGACGGATGCCGACCTCTGGGTCATGGCCCCGATGGTCGCGACCGTCGAGGAGACCCAGTACTTCACCTCGCTCGCCCGCGAGT
>JAZBLS010000250.1:0-3328 GCA_037033365.1 Actinomycetota bacterium
TCGTACCTTCGATGTCACTCGAGAACGGTGCCGGTGAGCTGCGACAGCGGTTCGGCGAGAGCGTTGATCAGATCCGTGAACTCGCGCTTGTTCTCGTCGGTGAGCTCGGCGTAGCCGACGAAGCCCGAGTCCAGCGAGCCGTGCGCGGCCAGCGAGGCCTCGAGTGCCGCGTAGCCGTCCTCGATCTCCGAGACGAGCGCCTCGCCGTCGTCGCCCTGCGCGACCGCGAAGTCCTGCACGAGCGAGAACGCCATCTTCGACCCCTCGACGTTCGCCGCGAAGTCGTAGAGGTCGGTCCCCGACCACCAGTCCTCCTCGCCGGAGATCTTGCCGGTGGCGACCTCGTCGAGCAGCGCGATCGCGCCGTTCGAGATCCCGCCGATGCCCTGGTCCTCCAGAGCCGCGGTGAAGTCGTCGGAGTGCACGTAGTCGTAGAGCTCCTGCACGTCGGCGAGCAGCTGGTCGCCGTAGTCGGCGCGCTCCTCGGTCGTCGAGGGCGCCCAGTCCTGCCACGCCGGCGTCTCGCCGTCGGCGTTGAGCGCGTCCTGCGCGGGGACCCAGAGGTCCTTCTCGATGCGGTGGAAGCCGGTCCAGTCGAGGCCCTCGGCGACGGCGTCGACCTCGCGGTAGTCGATGCGGGGGTCGAGCGTGCCCAGCGCCTCGGCGACGGGCTCGATGCGCTCGTAGAACGCACGCGTCTGGGGGAACAGCGTCCGCGCCGTCTCGTCGTCGCCGGACTCGTACGCCGCGACGAGGTCCTCCACAGCGGGCACGAGCTGACCGACCTGGTCCTTCACGAAGGCGGCGTAGAGGTCGACGGCCTGCTGCTTCTGCTCGGCATCCTCACCCTGCACCGCGACCCGGTCACCCGTGACGGTGAACTCCGCCTTGCCGACGCCCTCGCCGACCATGCCGGGCTTGCACAGCGTGAAGTACTTCCCGGGCTGCGCGACGACCGTGAGAGTCCGCGAGGCGGACGGCGCGATGTTCTCGACCTCGCCGACGATCCGGAGACCGTCCTCCGCGAGCAGATAGAACTCGGAGGTCTTCCCGCTGTCGTTCTTCACGTCGAAGGTCAGCGTCCCGCTCTCGGCCGTGGCCGCAGACACGGCGCAGCCGGAGTCCGTCGACGAGACGTCGAACGCGGCACCCGCGGCGACCTCGCTCTTCGCGACGCAGCCGCTGAGGACGAGGGCCGCTGCGCCAGCGGCGGCGAGGGCACCGAGGATTCGGCGAGTGGTGGTCATGCTGCTCCTTGCTGAGTGAGAGAGGACGCCGTGGCACCCGCATCCGCGGGAGTCGACGCCGGGCGGGCGGACCGTCGGCCGAGACCGAGTCCGCGGACGAAGAGGGATCCGACGACGAGGAGGTACACGACCCACGCCGTGACCTGGAGCCACGTCATGCGCGGCATGAAGCCGATCGTCGCCTGCAGGACGGTCGCCCACGCGCCGTCGGGAGCGATCACGTTCGTGACGTCGAAGGCCCATCCGAACGGGAAGGCGGCCCATCCGATGGCGACGGCACCGGTCACGGCATCCACGGGCGCTGCCGAGGTGAACGGCCCGGGAAGCGCGCCGGCCTCCTGCAGGTCCATGATGGCGTAGGCGAGGACGCCCGCCGCCACGATCACCAGGAAGGCGCTGGTCCAGGTGAAGAAGCGCCGGAGATCGAGACGCACGGCACCGCGCGCGAGCAGCCAGCCGATCACGACCGCGGCGAGAAGGCCGAGGACGGCACCGAGGAGCGCGGTCGGTGCGTCGCCGAAGGACTGCACCATCGACCACAGCAGCAGCGTGGTCTCGATGCCCTCCCTCGCCACGGAGACGAATCCGATCGCGATCAGGGCCCAGATCCCGCCCTGCGTGAGCGCCCGGTCGAGGCCGCCCTCGAGGGTCGCCTTCATGGTGCGGCCGGCCTTCTGCATCCAGAAGATCATCCAGGTGACCATGCCGACCGCCAGGAGCGACAGCAGGCCGCCGATCAGCTCCTGTGCCTCGAAGGTGAGCGAGTATGCCCCGAACGTCAGGACCGCACCGATCGCGAGAGCGAGTGCGATCGCGAGAGCGACGCCGGCCCAGAGCCGGGGAAGAGCGTCCCGGCGACCGAGGCGACGGAGGTAGGCGACCAGGAAGCCGACGACGAGCGCGGCCTCGAGGCCTTCGCGGAGGCCGATCAGGAAGGTGGCGAGCACGAGGAAACCTTTGACGAGTACTGAGGTAAGGCATTCCTTACCTCCGAGATCGTAGCATCAGACGTCGGAGGCGCCGAAATATGACATCCGAGGGGCCTCGCACCCTCTCCGGGTAATCCGACGCAACAGAGAGCGGACACTCGTCGGGGCCGACGTACGCTCTGGACATGGCTGATCTCTCGCTCCCCATCCTCGACCTGTCACAGCTCGACGCCGGCCCCGAGGCCGCCGCCCGCTTCCGCGACGATCTGCGGAAGGCGACTCACGACGTGGGCTTCTTCTACCTCACCGGCACCGGGATCTCTCCCGAGCTGGAAGCACGCCTGCACCAGGCCGCCCTCGACTTCTTCGCCCTCCCGGAGGAGGAGAAGCTGGCGATCGAGAACGTCAAGAGCCCGCACTTCCGCGGTTACACGAGGGTCGGCGGTGAGCGCACGCAGGGCAAGGTCGACTGGCGCGAGCAGATCGACATCGGCCCCGAGCGGGAGCCGGTCTCGGGCGGTCCCGCCTTCAATCGCCTGACCGGCCCGAATCTCTGGCCCGCCGCCCAGCCCGAGCTGAAGGCCGTCGTCACCGAGTGGCACGACACCCTGACCGAGATCGCGCGCAAGCTGCTGCGCGCCTGGGCCGTCACGCTGGGCGCGGAGGAGTCCTACTTCGAGGAACCCTTCCGCGACCCGTCGACCCTGATCAAGATCGTCCGCTACCCCGGCACGCACGAGCCGGAACCGCAGCAGGGCGTCGGCGCGCACAAGGACTCCGGGGTGCTGACCCTCCTCTGGGTGGAGCCCGGCAAGGGCGGGCTGCAGGTGGAGCGCGACGGCGAATGGGTCGCGGCACCTCCCGTCCCCGGCGCATTCGTCGTCAACATCGGCGAGCTGCTGGAGTACGCCACCGGGGGCTACCTCAAGGCGACGAACCACCGGGTGATCTCGCCGAGGGCTCCCGAGGAGCGCATCTCGATCCCGTTCTTCTTCAACCCGGCACTCGACCAGCAGCTGCCGCTGCTCGAGCTGCCTGCCGACCTGGCTGCCGAGGCGACGGGGATCACCGAGGACCCGAGCAACCCGATCCACGCCACGTACGGCGAGAACGCCATGAAGTCACGCCTGCGCGCGCACCCGGATGTGGCGG
>JAZBLS010000251.1:0-3173 GCA_037033365.1 Actinomycetota bacterium
AGCTCAACGACTTCGTCAAGGCGTTCGAGGAGAAGTTCGAGGTCACCGCTGCTGCTCCCGTCGCCGTCGCCGGTGCTGCGGGTGGCGCAGGCGCCGCTGAGGCTGAAGAGGAGAAGGACTCCTTCGACGTCATCCTCGAGGCTGCTGGCGACAAGAAGATCCAGGTCATCAAGACGGTCCGCGAGCTCACCTCGCTCGGCCTCGGCGAGGCCAAGGCTGTCGTCGACGGTGCCCCCAAGGCCGTGCTCGAGGGCGCGAACAAGGAGACCGCCGAGAAGGCCAAGGCTGCTCTCGAAGAGGCAGGCGCCACGGTTACCCTCAAGTAATCCGTTCGGGTCGCGGCGCTCAGCGCCTCGACCCGTGAGCGTCTGACACGCTTGCGAAAGCCCCGGGTCCGCCCGGGGCTTTCGTGCGTCCGGGGGCGTCAGCGCGGCGCGGCAGTCGAGCTGCGCACGACGAGGACGGATGCCGTCGCCGCATGCTCCACGGGAGAGTCCGGGTCGTCGATCCGCTGCTGCAGCAGACGCACCGCTTCGCAGCCCTGCTCGCGCGGTGACTGCCTGATCGTCGTGAGCGAGAACATCTCCGCGTGCTGGTGGTCGTCGATGCCGACGATGCTGAGCTCGGTCGGCACGGCGATGCCCAGACGGCGCGCGGCGATCGTGGCCCCGATCGCCGCCTCGTCGCAGACGCCGACGATCGCCGTCGGTCTGCCGCGACGGTCGCCGAGGAGCTCGACGGCCGCCGCATAGCCTCCGGGCATGGTCGGCGCAGCCTCGGCCAGGCGCGCATGCTTCTCGAGACCGGCGGCTTCGAGGGCTCCGCGATACCCCTCGACACGACGAGCGTCCCCGAAGCTGAGGTCCCCCTCGCCGCCTGGCCCGCCGATGAACGCGATGTCGGTGTGGCCCAGGTCGATCAGATGCTCGGTGGCGATGCGTGCGGCCGCGACGTCGTCGATCGAGACCGCGCTCGAACCCTCGCTGTACGGCCCGACGCTGACCAGTGGCCGCTCGGAGCGCCGGAGCCACTGGAGCTCCTGGGCACTGGGCTGGATGCCGACGGCGATGATCCCATCGAACCGTCGGCGGGGGAGCACGGTGTCGAACAGGCGCTCCCGGGTCTCCGTCCCCTCGCGGATGCCATAGAGGGCGAGCTCGTAGTCCAGGGCGAACAGGGATTCCTGGATGCCGGCGAGCAACTCGGAGAAGAACCACCGATCGACCGGCGGCATGATCACGCCGACGGTCTGCGTGCGACCCGTCGCGAGGCTCGTGGCGGAGGAGTGCGCGACGTACGACAGCTCGGCGGCGGCATCCGTCACTCGCGCACGTGTGCCCTCCGAGACGTACCCGCGCCCGCTCAGCGCTCGGCTCGCCGTCGCCTTCGACACGCCCGCACGCGCCGCGACGTCCGCGATCGTGCTCATCGGTCCTCCTCGACCATCCCGCCTGAGCGCGAGCCGAGGCCACGCGCCGGTGAAAGCGTAGTACCTCGACGTCCGGAAAGGAACCGGTTCCAGTCGAATAACGCGGGAGCGCTCCCATCGGAGTACGGGCCGCCGGCAGAATGGTTGCGAGCTTGTGATCCTTCCGTATTGTGCCGGAACATCGGACGCCGGTAGGTTGTCCTGGAATCGGTTCCCGATCTGCGCCGAGGGGCGGCGCAGAACGAGCAGCGAACCATGAACTCGAAGAGGAGAATTCACATGGGTCTGTCACAGCGTTCGCGGCGTTATGCGCCGATCGCTCTGCTGGGAGTCGCGGGTGTCGCGCTCGCCGGCTGTGGTGCTCCCGGCGCGTCGAACGGCGGCGGCGGTGAGGGCGGAGGCAACACCGTCACCATCTACGGCACGATCGTCGACGACGAGGCGAAGCTCCTCCAGCAGTCCTGGGCTGACTGGGAAGAAGAGAACGACATCGACATCAAGTACGAGGGCAGCCAGGACTTCGAGACGCAGCTCGGCACGCGTGCGCAGGGCGGCAACCCGCCGGACATCGCGATCTTCCCGCAGCCGGGTCTCTTCGCCGACTACGCGGCTCGCGACTTCCTGAAGCCCGCGCCCGACGCCGTGAAGAGCAACGCCGAGGAGTACTGGACGCAGGGCTGGGTCGACTTCGGCACCTACGAGGACACGTTCTACGGCGCGCCGCTCATGGCGAGCGTCAAGGGATGGGTCTGGTACTCGCCCAAGAAGTTCCAGGAGTGGGGTGTCGAGGAGCCCACCAGCTGGGAGGAGCTGCTCACGCTCACCCAGACGATCAAGGACAAGAGCGGCGCGGCTCCGTGGTGCGCCGGCTTCGAGTCCGGTGTCGCGACGGGATGGCCGGGCACCGACTGGATCGAGGACCTCGTCCTGCGCAACTCCGGACCCGACGTCTACGACCAGTGGGTCAAGAACGAGATCCCGTTCACCGATCCGCAGATCAAGTCCGCGTTCGACGAGACGGGCTCGCTGCTGCTGAACCCGGACTACGTCAACGCCGGATTCGGTGACGTGCGCTCGATCAACTCGACCGCGTTCGGTGACGTGGCGCCGAAGGTGGCCAGCGGCGAGTGCGCGCTGACCCACCAGGCATCGTTCCTCTCGGGCTTCTTCCCCGAGGGCACGGACATCTCCGAGGACGGCGACGTCTGGGCCTTCCTGCTCCCGAGCAAGAGCCCGGACGAGACGTACATCACCGGTGGTGGCGAGATCGTCGGAGCCTTCAGCGACTCCGAGGCCACGCAGAAGGTGCTCGAGTACCTCTCGAGCCCCGAGTGGGCTGACAGCCGTCTCGCGCTCGGTGGCGTGACCTCGGCCAACAAGGGTGTCGACATCGAGGCGGTCGAGAACCCGATCCTCCAGGAGTCGATCAAGCTCCTTCAGGACGACTCGGTGACGTTCCGCTTCGACGGTTCTGACCAGATGCCCGGCGCCGTGGGCTCCGGCACCTTCTGGAAGGGGATCGTGGCTTGGGTCAACGGCACCCCGACCGACGAGGTGCTCACGCAGATCCAGACCGGCTGGCCGTCCAGCTGATCGGATGAGGAGGGCCGTCCTGCGGGGCGGCCCTCCTTCTCACACGGTCGCGCGACGAAGCGCGGCCGCAGATCCCACCCGCGTCATGAAGGGGAATCCGTGAACGCGACTCAATTCTTCCAATGGATCGGCATGCTCCCGCCGGTCCTCC
>JAZBLS010000252.1:0-3133 GCA_037033365.1 Actinomycetota bacterium
GCGTTCGCGCGACGTCATCGACGGCCGCCCCCGCGGTGTCCTCACGAAGTTCGGCATCTCGCGTGTCCGCTTCCGTGACATGGCACACCGTGGCGAGCTGCCCGGCGTGACCAAGTCCAGCTGGTAAGCATCAGTAGCCGAAAGGGGCGAGGATCTTCGGATCCTCGCCCCTTTCTGCATGTCCGGGGTGTCCCGCCGCTCGCCCCACGCCGTGGGGCGGACTTCTCGCCGTAGGGCGGCCTCTGCGGGCAGCATCCTCAGCCCGATGCCGAGGTCTCCGCCCCACGTGTTGCCCTGCACGGATCGCCGCCGGTCGCGTCGATCCACGGTTCGTGGGCCAGGGGAGAAGCGGATGCCGAGGAGCGGCCATCATCGACGGATGGATCTCGAGCAGGCGTTGACCGAACGGCAGGGAGTAGCGCGAGTGGCGGCGCTCCGCCGCCTGGGTTTCACCGAGCACGCGATGCGGCGGGCGACGATCAGCGGCCTGATCTTCTCGGTATGCCGCGGCTGGGTCGCACTCCGCGGAGCGGATCCGATGCTCGTGTCAGCCGCGAAGCGCGGCGTAGTGCTCAGCTGCATCACGCTCGTGGCGCGAAGAGGGCTGTGGGTGACGTCGCACGAGCAGGCGCACGTGGCGGCTCCGCCGAATTCGGGGCATGCCGGCACCGTGCGCGGGGTCGTGCACTGGAACGCGCCGGCCTTCCCGCGCGACCCCGATGTTCTCGAGGACTCGATCGAGAACGCGCTGATCCTCGTCGCGCGCTGCCAGCCGTTCGAGGATGCGCTCGCGACGTGGGAGTCGGCGCTGCGGAAGCGAGCGGTCGATGCCGAGGTGCTGGCTCGTGCTCCTCTGGGGCCCGCGGCGCGGGTGCTGCTGGAGGCCGCTCGCCCGTTCGCGGACGCCGGGACCGAGACGATCCTCCGCACGAGGCTCCGCTGGCTGGACCTCCCGATCGCGCCGCAGGTATGGATCCTCGGTCATGCCGTCGACTTCCTGATCGGAGAGCGGCTGATCGTGCAGATCGACGGAGGGCATCACGTCGACGCACAGCGGTCGAGCGACATCGCCCACGACGCCGAGTTGATGCTGCGGGGCTATCACGTCATCCGGATCAGCTACGCGCAGCTGATGAGCGACTGGCCCGAGGTGCAACGCAGGATCCTGGCGGCCGTCGCGCAGCGGCTTCATCTGGCGGCCTGACGGCCACCGCGTCGGGCGGACTTCTCGGTGTGGGGCGGCCTCTGCGCGCTGCATCCTGAGCCCATCGCGGAGTTCTCCGCCCGACGGCGCGGAGAGCATCAGGCAGCGGATGCCGAGGAGTGCGCGACCGCCCAGGTGAGGGCGTAGTCGGCGATCTCCTCCCAGCCGTCCTGGCTCACGAGCCTGTGCGTGCGGCCCGCGTACTCCTTGCGCTCGACGATGGCGGGGCTGCCGGTCGACCGGTACTTCTTCTCCACCGCGCGGACGATGGCCGGCGGCACGACGTGGTCGATCTCACCGGCGATGAGCAGCAGCGGCGCACGGTCGGCGCGGGCGTAGTCGACGTGCGTCACTCCGCCCTTCTCGTTGAGCACCGAGGTGACGCCCTCGAAGAAGACCCGGTTGTACGAATTGACCGCGTACTCCTCCCACAGGGCGTCGGATGCCGCGCGGGAGAGGTCGTTGCCGAACGTGAAGTGGAAGTGGCGCTTGGAGAGCGGCTTCGCGCCCTTGATGCCGAAGGGGTTCGAGAGGATCGGGGTGCCGGTCCAGAGCGTCGAGAGCGGGAGGGCCGTGACGCCGGCGGTCTGTCCGGGGGCGACGCCCACGTACGCGGAGCCGAGTCCGCGGTCGGCGAGCATCTGCGTCAGCACGCCGCCGAAAGAGTGGCCCATGATGATCGGCTTGACGGGCAGTCTGCGGCTGATGCTCTCGTAGTGATCGGCGATCTGCTTCAGGCCGATGCCCTTGAGCGCCGAAGGGTCGCGGCGGATGTCCTCGACGGAGCGATCGTCGATCCCGGGCCATCCGGGCACGATCACCTGGTGCCCCTGAGCGCGGAAGCGGTCTGCCCAGGTGTCCCAGCTCTTCGGGGTCATCCAGAGTCCGTGGATCAGGACGATCGGGGTCTTCTCGGTGGTGGTCATCTCTTCTTCTCCTGGTGATGTGGCCCCTGCCCTCTGCAGGTGCGATACGCTGATAGTAGACCGAACGTTCTATCTACCGCAACCTATTCCCGAAAAGTCCTTTCACGGGTCTCGAATCCCGGAAGCGGATGACACGATGAGAGGGATCACCATGGACATGACGACTTCGAAACGACCCAGCGCCGCACGGACGCGGCTCATCGACAGCGCGACCAGGCTCTTCTACGAGGAGGGCATCCATGCGGTCGGCGTCGACCGCATCATCGAGGAGGCCGAGGTCACCCGGGCGACGCTCTACAAGCAGTTCGGCGGCAAGGAGAACCTCGTCCTCGCCTACCTCGGTAACGAGGACGAGATGCTGCGCACGCTGTTCGCCGACGCGGGAGCCGCGGTCACGGAACCCGCCGATCTCGTCGACGCCGTGATCGCCGGTATCGCGGCGGACATCCGGCAGCGTCATACCCGCGGTTGCCCCTTCATCAACGCGGCGGCGGAGTATCCGGATGCCGATGGCGCCGTGCGTCAGCTGATCGACGAGCACCGCGAGTGGTTCCGCGCGACGCTGCGGGCGGTGGCCGAGGCCGCCGGGCTCGAGGCGCCGGCCGAGGTCGCGGCATCCCTCGTCCTGCTCAGGGATGCGGCGCTCGTGGGTGGCTACCTCGACGGTGAGGGTCGCGTCGGCCCGGCTTTCGAGCGCACAGCCCGAGCGGTCATCGCCGCGCACCAGCCGCGCTGAGCGGTCTCCGCGCAAAGGGATCTCGGGGACTCTGAGTGTCGGAAATAGGCGCCACTCGAGTCACATTGGTCACTCCAGCACCACGACACGCCGCCGAAAACCCCAAAACCCGCGAAATGACGCGGAAATGTAGGTGGCGGTTGATACATTCAAGGCGGTCACACGACCAGCGGGCGGCAGCAGCCGCCCGAACCACAAACGATGCGACGGAACTCGTCGCTGGAGGATGACATGGCTGACAAGTCCATCACCAAGACCGAGCTCGTC
>JAZBLS010000253.1:0-3118 GCA_037033365.1 Actinomycetota bacterium
ATCAGCTGATCGTCGAGCACGCCAGACCGGACTCCCCGCGATGGGCACGCGCCGGCGGCATCCGCACCCTGCTGTTCGGCAACTCGCTGCTCATCACGATGGGAGCGATCTTCCTGCTCTCGTGGCTCGCTCAGTCGGTCGCCGGAACCGTCGTGATGAACGCCGAGAACGAGATGCACGGCGCGCCGCTCATGACCTGGTCCGAGTACGTCACGTCCGCCGACTTCTGGGACCGCACGCTGCAGAACTGGCAATCCGAGTTCCTGGCGGTCGGCACGATGGTCGCGTTCTCGATCTACCTCCGCCAGCGCGGCTCAAGCGAGTCGAAGCCGGTGGGCGTGCCGCATCACGTCTCGTCGACGGAATCCGAGTGAGTCGGAGCCTCCGACTCGACCGCCGCGTCGTCGGAGTAGTCGGGGCGGGGCGGCTGCAGCGGCTGATCCGAGTACTCGCCGCCGAGGCGTCCGCCGTAGGGGCGTCCGTGGTCGGCGAACTCCTCGCGGGCGAACACGAGCGTCCACGGCCCGACGGTGAAGTGCGCGCCCGTGCGCAGGGTCTGCGCGTTCGCTCCCGGGTGAGTGGCATCGGCATCCGGGTTCGAGTTCATCTCGCCCGCTCCGTGCAGCTCCAGAACGTACTCGTCGCGGTCGTCGTGCGTGATGGTCGCGTGCACGGGGTCGGCCCCGTCGAGGCGCAGCTCGTTGTCGGCCGCGGATCCGATCCTGACGACATCGGCCTCGAGGGCGAACTCGGTCCGCTCGTCATCGCGCGTGATGCGCAGCCGCGGGTTGCCGGCGCCGAACTCGGCGTGCGTGGTCGTCGGGGTGTATCCCTCGTCGGACCGATCGTCGATGTGTCGTGCGTTCATGGTCGTGCCTCCTCGCGGTCGGGATTGCCAGGCTAGTCGCTCAGCGGTGGGCTGCCGAGGGGCTTGACTTCAGGTGTCGTTCTGACCAGTCGACGTGGTGGGCTCCGGCGGCAGCATGTTCTCGGGAACCAGGGTGATCCCGCCGCTGGTGTTCGCGGAGTTGGCCATCGCGGTGATCCAGTCCGCGCGGAGCTTCGGCGTCTCCGCGTCGTCGAAGATGAACCGCAGGGGGATCGAGGGATGCAGCCAGATCGTCGTCCTGCCGGGGGCGTCGCCCTCGGGATGCTTCCACGTCAGGGTGAAGCTCTCGTTGCGCCGCAGCTTGGTGGCGATGACGACTTTGAGATGGGCGAGCGCACGATCTTCGATCTGGATCGGATTGTCCGCGCCGTCGTAGTAGATCATTCCCATAGGATCAACGCTACGCAGATGGTGAAGGCCGCGACAGGCCTTGTCTGTCGGATGAGAACGAGGAGAGCCGGGGATGGGCAAGTTCATCTACGAGGACAACGTCAAGACGGAGATCGAGGACAGAGCCCTCACTCACCTGCAGCTCGTGATCACGGCCAAGCTGCGCCGGGCCGAGCCCTTCCCGTTCAGCTGGCGGGAGGATGCCAGCGTCGGCGGCGGCCGCATCACGGTGTGGATCCAGCCGGGCAGCTCGCTCGTCTTCAAGTACTTCGGCAGCCGCCAGCCGTCGATCAACCGCGCCTGGATCGAGGCGCTCGCGTTCACCGCCAACTCCCCGGGCGGGCTGTATCTCGTGCCCGAGCCTCAGGACACCGGAGCGGGTCAGGGGCAGTCGGAAGAGCACACCTCGCCGCCGCTCTGAGTCTCGCTCCGTCGCGCGACCGTGTCGCCTCTGTCAACCCCCTGCCCTGCCCTCCGGCTGTTCAGGGAGGCTCGGAGGACACGGATCGAGAGGACGAGGAGACGTCATGACCGAGAACGCTGCCGAGAACACCCCCGACCCCCGCACCCTGCACCGCGAGGAGGGCTTCCCCGCGCAGGAACAGGACCAGCCGGGCCTGACCGACGAGACCACCCCCGAACCCGACCACGGCGAGAAGTCATATGTCGGACACGGCCGGCTGGAGGGACGCCGTGCTCTGATCACAGGCGGCGACTCCGGCATCGGCAAGGCGGTCGCCATCGCGTACGCACGCGAGGGCGCGGACGTCGCGATCGTGCACATGCCCGAGGAGCAGGCGGATGCCGACGACACTCTCGAGCTCATCCGCGCCGAAGGACGGACGGCCGTCAGCATCGCGGGCGACGTGCGCGACGAGCGGTTCGCGACGGACCTCGTCACCGAGGCTCGTACGGCGCTCGGCGGACTCGACATCGTGGTCCTGAACGCGGCGTACCAGCACGACATCGAGAGCTTCGACAGCCTCGACACAGAGAAGCTGAGGCGGGTGTTCGACACGAACCTCCTCGGGCTGATCTTCTCGGCGCGGGCCGCGTATCCGCTCCTGGAGCCGGGCGCGAGCATCATCGTCACGGCATCCGTCCAGGCGTTCGAGCCCTCTCCGGGGCTCATCGATTACGCCATGACCAAGGCCGCGCAGGTCGCCTTCGTGAAGGCGCTCGCCGAGGAGGCCGGTCCGCGCGGCGTGCGCGTCAACGCTGTCGCCCCCGGACCCATCTGGACGCCGCTGATCCCGGCCACGGGATGGGATGCCGAGCGACTCGCGACCTTCGGGCAGGACACGCCCCTCGGCCGCGCAGGCCAGCCCGCCGAGCTCGCCGGCGCCTACGTGCATCTGGCCTCCGACGAGGCGACCTACACCTCGGGTGCCGTGCTCGCGGTCACGGGCGGCAAGCACCTCTGAGCGTCGCGCCATAGGCTGGACGGGTGCCGCAGTCATCCCGTCCTCTGGTGGGCGTCGCGCTGGTCGTGGGCTCCTGCCTGTCGCTTCCCTTCGGGGCGGCGGTCGCGGCGCAGCTCTTCCCGGTGCTCGGCCCCTGGGGCGTGACATCGCTGCGCGTCGCGATCGCCGCTCTGCTGCTCGTCGTCATCGTCCGACCGCGGCCCGCAGGGTGGACGCGCAGCCAGTGGCTCGCGGCCGTGCTGTTCGGTGTCTCGCTCGCCGCGATGAACGGATTCTTCTACGCGGCGATCGACCGGATCCCCCTGGGCCCCGCGGTCGCGATCGAGTTCCTCGGGCCGCTGATCCTCGCCGCCGTGCTCACCAGGCGGGCAGCGGACGCCGCCTGGGGCGGCGTCGCGCTGCTCGGGATGGTCCT
>JAZBLS010000254.1:0-3013 GCA_037033365.1 Actinomycetota bacterium
TCTGGCCGAGCTTCTCGACGAGCGAGATGCCGGGGCGCACGTACGGGTCGATGACGCCGCCGGCGACGTTGACCGCGTCGGGCACCAGGTCGCCGCCGAGGGCGAGGCGCACGGATTTCGCGACCGACACGCCGGCCTTCTCCTGCGCCTCCTCGGTGCTCGCGCCGAGGTGCGGCGTGACGACGACGTTCGGCAGGTCGAGCAGCGGACGCGCCGTGCCTCCCTCTGCCGGCGGCTCGGAGGTGAACACGTCGAGTCCGGCACCCGCGATCTCTCCGGCGACGAGGGCGGCGTGCAGCGCCTCCTCGTCGATCAGGCCGCCACGGGCGACGTTGACGACGAACGCGGTGGGCTTCATGGCCGCGAACTGCTCGGCGCCGATCATGCCCGTGGTCTCGGGCGTCTTCGGCATGTGGATCGTGAGGAAGTCGGACTCGGCAACGAGCTCGTCGAGCGAGAGCAGCTGCACACCGAGCTGCTGTGCGCGAGCCGACGTGACGTAGGGGTCGTACGCGACGACACGCATGTCGAAGGCCGCGAGGCGGGCCGCGACAAGGGCGCCGATGCGGCCGAGGCCGATGATGCCGACGGTCTTCTCGAAGAGCTCTGCGCCCGTGAAGGAGCTGCGCTTCCACTGGCCGGCGGCGAGCGAGGCGTGCGCGGCGGGGATGCGGCGGGCGAGGCTGAGGATGTGGCCGACCGTGAGCTCGGCGGCCGACACGATGTTCGATGTCGGCGCGTTGACGACCATGACGCCCGCCGTGGTGGCGGCCTTGATGTCGACGTTGTCGAGGCCGACGCCGGCACGGGCGACCACCTTGAGCTTCGGTGCGTGCGACAGTGCTTCCTCGTCGATGCGGGTCGCCGAGCGGATCAGCACCGCGTCGGCATCCGCGAGCGAGGCGAAGAGCGCCTCACGGTCGGTGCCGTCGACGTTGCGAACGTCGAAATCGGGGCCGAGGGCCTCGATCGTGGCGGGAGAGAGAACTTCGGCGATGAGCACGACGGGCTTCGGCACAGTGGATCCTTCGGGGCAGCGCGACAGGCGGGAGGGGCCGATGCGCCGCACACCGTGGGGGCGCGATCACCTCAACTGTACCGGAGCGCATCCGCTGCTCCGTGCCGCGTGACAGCTCGCGTCAGCTGGCGACGACCACGAGTTCGGAGAGATTCAGGATGCTGTAGCCGATCAGGCTGAGCCAGAACACCGCCACGACCCCGAGCCCGGCGAGCAGGACGAGAGCGAGCTCGCCGGCGCGGCGACGTCGCCCGATCGCGTAGGCGAAGACGAAGACGAGAGCGGGGAAGACGACTCCGAACAGGAGCGTGACCCAGCCGACACCCGTCAGTCCCCCGCCCTGGGACATCGAGATCAGATGAGCCACGGCGTTCCAGACCGCGTAGGCGTAGAAGAGACCGGCGAGTCCCGTGACGAGCCCGCTGAGCCAGCGCGGCGACGTCGGAGCGTCGGTACGTGCCTCGGTCATGATCCGACCACCCCCACGGTGACGAAGGGCCAGGGCACCAGCAGCACCACGCCGACCAGGAGCAGTCCGACGCGGATCCAGGCCGCCCTCCCCCGCGTCAGCACCCACACCGCGAGGAACCACAGGGCGGGAGCGGCGATCGCGAGCACGAACCACGGCAGGTACATCGCGTCGGCGACGATCAGGTTCGCGAGCGGCTTGAGCCGGAGACCGCCGACGACCCACCCGACGCTGTACAGGAGGTAGATCCCGCCGACGACACCGAGCACGAGTAGCATCGCCGTGCTCAGGCCGGGGCGCTCGTCGTCGGGAGCATCCGCGGAGTCGACCGCCTCGGGCGGGGATGCGGTCACCGCCGGGGCGGGTTCCGCCGCCCGGTCTGCGGTCAGCCGGGCCTTCTCCGGCGCGATGTCGCGCGGAGTGGCCCCCTCATCGCCGTCCCAGCTGAGCGCGTCGTCGGAATCGGAAGTCATGTTCTCAGCGTAGAACACCCGTTCCACTAGGCTCGGGGCATCCGGGCCCTGGCGGGCCCTACGGGAGGGATGACCATGGCAGATCAGAAGAGCACGCCTCCGGCGTCGCCCGCGTCGGGAGAGCCCGCCGCGAACTGGAAGCCCACGGCTGAGGCCAAGCAGAAGGCGACGACGTTCCGTTGGATCGCCGCGGTGCTCTGGGCCGTCGCGATCGCTGCCGAGGCCGTCGCGATCTTCTGGTTGCTCCGTCAGCGCGAGTTCGTCGGGGAGGACGGGACGTTCGTCCGGGACGCCGACACCGGACTGCTGGAGGAGCGCGGTGTCACTGCGGTTTTCCCGCAGTGGGCGTTCATCTCGCTGCTGGTCGCCCTCGTGGTCATCGCCGCCCTCTCGATCACCGGCTCGGTGCTGTGGAAGAAGGCGAATCGCCTGGATCCCGCCCGCAAGTCCGATTCCGTGCGGTTCTTCGTGCAGAACCAGCTCGGCGCGATCATCGCCGTCGTGGCGTTCCTCCCGCTCGTCATCCTCATCTTCCTGAATAAGGAGATGGACAAGGGGCAGAAGACCACGGCCGGGATCGTGGGCGTGGTGCTCGCCGCGATCGCCGTGTTCATCGGGGTCGATCTCAACCCGCCGTCCGTCGAGCAGTACACGGCCGATCAGTCGGCGGTGATACAGCTGCTGGGCAAGGACGAGGTCGTCTGGGTCGACGGCGGGGCGGTCTATCACGTGTGCGACGAGGTGTCGGACATCCAGACCGGCAGCGAGAAGCGCACCGGCACCACGGCCGAGGCGGTCGCTGCGGGCAAGATCCGCCTCACCCTCAAGTTCGCCTCGGAGCTGAACACCTGCGGACTCGCCGTGCCCGAGAACGCCGACGAGATCACCGAGGCCCTCCGCGCGATCCAGGCCGGTCAGGTCGATACGCCGCTTCCGGCACCCGTCTGGGCCGACCCGGCGGATGCGCCGATCGAGGTCGAGGAGAGCGTCGCCGGCTGACGAGGACAGACGCAAGGGGGCCCGGTGCATGCGCACCGGGCCCCCTCTGCATCC
>JAZBLS010000255.1:0-3000 GCA_037033365.1 Actinomycetota bacterium
CCCTCCGCGGCATCCACTCGCCGCCGACAGCGCGAGCAGGGCGTCGAGCGCCCGTCGTTCCTGCAGCAGGAGCGACGCGAGGAGCCCGCCCGCCGCGGCGGCCGCGGCATGCTCAACCGCGTCGGATTCTCCCTGGGACCGAACGCGCAGGAGCGCGCGGCACGGGAGGACGAGCATGCGGTGAGTAGCCACTGGCCCGGGCCCCGGACCGTTGCGGTCGTCAACGGCAAAGGCGGCGCGGGGAAGACGCCGACGACCGTGCTCCTCGCCGCAGTGTTCGCGCAGTTCGGCGGCGCGGGAGTCCTGGCATGGGACAACAACCAGACGCGCGGAACGCTCGGCTGGCGCACCGAGACCGGCGCCCACGACCGCACGCTGCTCGAGCTGCTCCCGCAGACGGAGCGGCTCCTCGGCGCGCACGGCCAATCGGCCGACCTCGCGCACTTCGTGCACCACCAGCCGCAGGAGAAGTACGACGTCCTGCGCTCCAAGCCGATCCGGCTCGCGCACGAGAACCGCCTGCGCCCCGAGGACGTGGACGCGATCCATGCGATCGCGGCGAAGTTCTACCGCCTGATCGTGATCGACTCGGGCAACGACGAGTCCGACCCGATGTGGCTCCGCATGATCGACCTCGCCGACCAGATCGTCGTCGCGACCACGACGCGCGACGACCACGCCGAGGCCGGGGCGCTCCTGCTGGAGGCACTCGAAGACCGCGACGAGCGGTCGGCCAGACTCGCCCGCGAGTCGGTCGTCGTCGTCACCCAGGCGGATCCGAAGGCGACGCCCACGGACGTCGCGGATGTGATGACCGGGTACGACTCCCTCGCCCGCGAGGTCGTCCACATCCCCTACGACCGCGAGATGGTCGACGGGCACCTGAAGCTGCGCTCGCTGACACCCGCCACGCAGCAGGCGTGGCTGTCGGCTGCGGCAGCGGTCGCGCGCGGCTTCTGACCCGCTGCGCGTAGCGCGCCTGAGCGTCAGCGCAGGCTGTCGACCCAGTTGCGCAGCAGACGGATGCCGGCTTCGCCGGACTTCTCGGGGTGGAACTGCGTCGCCGAGAGCGGGCCGTTCTCCACCGCTGCGAGGAACGGTTCGCCGTACTTCGCCCAGGTCAGGACGGGCTGCGGGAACGGCGGGATGACGTCGAGCTCCCACGACTGCGCCGCATAGGAGTGAACGAAGTAGAAGCGCTCCTGCTCGATGCCGCGGAACAGCACGGAGTCGGCGCCGGCGTCCACCGTGTTCCACCCCATGTGCGGGAGGACCGGCGCGTTGAGCTCGGTGACGGCGCCCGGCCATTCGCCGAGCCCCTCGGTGTCATGACCGCGCTCGACGCCGTGCTCGAACAGCACCTGCATCCCGACGCAGATGCCCAGCACGGGGCGTCCCCCGGCGAGACGACGGTCGATGATCTCATCGCCTCCGTGGGCGTGCAGGGCGTCGCGGACGGCCTGGAAGGCTCCGACACCGGGCACGAGAAGGCCGTCGGCCTCTTGCGCCCCCCGGCGGTCGCGGGTCAGCACGGCATCCGCGCCCGCCGCGACCAGCGCCTTGACCGCGGAGTGCACGTTGCCGGACTCGTAGTCGAAGACGGCGACCTTGGGTGCGGAGCTCACAGTGCGCCCTTCGTGGACGGGATGCCGTCGACCAGCGGGTCGAGGGCCTTGGCCTGGCGGAATGCGCGAGCGAAGGCCTTGAACTCGGCCTCGGCGATGTGGTGCGGGTCGCGACCGCCGAGCACGCGGACGTGCACGGTGAGAGCGGCGTTGAACGTGATGGCCTCGAACACGTGGCGGACGAGCGAGCCGGTGAAGTGGCCGCCGATCAGGTGGTGCTCGAACCCGGCGGGCTCCCCCGTGTGCACGAGGTAGGGGCGTCCGGAGATGTCCACGACGGCCTGCGCGAGCGCCTCGTCGAGCGGCACGAGGGCGTCGCCGTAACGCGAGATGCCGGACTTGTCGCCGAGCGCCTCGCGGATCGCCTGACCGAGCACGATCGAGATGTCCTCGACCGTGTGGTGGGCGTCGATCTGGGTGTCGCCGGTCGCACGGACCGTGAGGTCGGTGAGCGAGTGCTTGGCGAACGCCGTGAGCATGTGGTCGAAGAACGGCACCGACGTGTCGATCCGGCTCGCGCCGGTACCGTCGAGGTTCAGCTCCAGCTCGACGGAGGACTCCGACGTGCTGCGGACGCGGGAGGCGGTGCGGGGGGCCTGGACGGTGCTGCTCATGATCCCGATCCTATCGAGGCCAATGCGTCGAGGAACGCGGTGGTCTCCGCCTCCGTGCCCGCTGTGACACGGAGGTGGCCGGGGATGCCGACGTCGCGGACGAGCACGCCGCGGTCGTACAGCTGCTGCCACACCTTCTGCGGCTCGGCCACTCCCCCGAACAGGACGAAGTTCGACCAGGACTCGTGCGGGGTGTACCCGAGAGCCTCGAGCGTCGCGGAGATCCGGTCGCGCTGCTCGATGATCTCCTCGACCATGCCCAGCATGACGTCGGAGTTGCGGAGAGCCGCGACAGCGGCCGCCTGCGTCAGCGCACTCAGGTGGTACGGCAGGCGAACGAGACGCAGGGCGTCGATGAAGGCGGGATCGGCGGCGAGGTAGCCGACGCGGGCTCCGGCGAAGGCGAAGGCCTTGCTCATGGTGCGGGACACGGCGAGGCGCGGGCGCCCTTCGAGCAGAGTGAGAGCGGATGCCGCATCGCGCGGCGCGAACTCCTGATAGGCCTCGTCGACGACGACCACTCCGCGGGACGCATCGTAGACGGCCTCCACCACGTCGAGGCCGAGCGGCGTGCCGGTCGGGTTGTTCGGGGAGCAGAGGAGGATGACGTCGGGGTCGATCTCGGCGACCTGTGCGGCAGCGTCTTCCGGAGTGATCGTGTAGTCGGGCTCGCGGCGACCCGCGACCCACGTCGCGCCCGTCCCCTTCGAGATCAGGGGATACATCGAGTAGGTCGGCGCGAAGCGGAACGCCGTGCGGCC
>JAZBLS010000256.1:0-2992 GCA_037033365.1 Actinomycetota bacterium
GTAGAACCGTGAGCGAAGAGACGACGAGTGCACCGACCGATGGTCTGTGGAGTCGCCTGCGCCTGATCGAAGGGCAGCCGCTGGCCGCCAGGGCCGACGCGTACGCCGGGCTGCACGACGAGTTGTCGCGCCGTCTCGACAGCGGCGCCCGGCTCGATCACCGCGACGCCCCGGGCGCCCGATGACGCGACTCGACGCCGCCCTCGCCGCTCGAGGACTCGCTCGTTCGCGCACGCATGCCGCGACGCTGATCGCGGACGGGCTCGTGAGCGTCGACGGCCGACCCGTCGTGAAGGCGTCGACGGCGGTCGCCGACTCCGCTGAGCTGAGTGTCGCCGGCGCTGACCACTACGTCGGCCGCGCCGCCCACAAGCTCATCGCCGCGATCGACGGCTTCGCGGTGCCCGTCGAAGGACGTCTCGCCCTCGACATGGGGGCGTCCACCGGCGGTTTCACACAGGTGCTCCGTGAACGCGGCGCACGGCGCGTGCTCGCCGTCGACGTCGGCCACGATCAGCTGGCACCCTCCATCGCTGCAGACCCGGGCGTCGTGCTCGTCGAGGGCTACAACGTCCGGCACATGACACCGGAGAATCTCGCCGACGCGACCGGGGAGACGGACGCTCCGGATCTCATCGTGGGCGATCTGTCCTTCATCTCCCTCGAGCTCGTGCTGCCGGCGGTCGCGGCGGTGTCCGCTCCGGCATCCGACATCCTGCTGCTCGTGAAGCCGCAGTTCGAGGTCGGACGCACGGCCGTGCGAGGCGGCCTGGTGACCGACACGGCGACCCGGGCGGATGCCGTCGCCCGCACCGTCTGGAGCGCCTGGGACCACGGTCTCGGGATGCTCGGCATCCTGCCCTCTCCGATCCTCGGGACCCACGGGAACGCCGAGTACCTCGTGCACCTCGCGCCGGGACGCGGCAGCGATCCGTCAGAATGGTCGGACCGCATCAACACACTGGCAGGGGGACGATGAACGAGCGCAACATCCTGGTCGTCGCCCATGCGGGCAGGCCCGACACGGTCGCCGCGGCACTCCGCGTCGTCGACGCCCTCCGCGGCGCGGGCGCGCGGCCCGTTCTCGCACCCGACGACAGCGCCGATCTGCGCGCCGTCGACCCGCACTTCTCCGACGTCGACGTCCTCGGCGACACCGTCTCGCAGGACGAGCTTGAGCTCGCGATCGTCCTCGGCGGTGACGGCACGATCCTCCGCGCGGCCGAGCTCGTGCGCGGATGCGCAGCTCCGGTCCTCGGGATCAACATGGGTCACGTCGGCTTCCTCGCCGAGATCGACCGCGACGATATGGACGCGGCCGTCCGCCGCGTGATCGACCGCGACTACGACGTCGAGGAGCGCCTCGCGCTCTCGGTGCGCGTCAAGGATGCCGACGGTGCGGTCGTCTACGAGACCTTCGCCCTGAACGAGGCCACCGTCGAGAAGGGCAGCCGCGAGCGGATGATCGAGGTCGTCCTCGAGATCGACGGACTCCCGCTGTCGAGCTTCGGCTGCGACGGCATGGTCGTGTCCACTCCGACCGGCTCGACCGCCTACAACTTCTCCGCGGGCGGCCCGGTGATCTGGCCGACGGTCGAGGCCATCGCGGTCGTCCCGCTCTCCGCGCACGCGCTGTTCGCGAAGCCGCTGGTGGTCAGCCCCGATGCCGCGGTCGCGATCGAGATGCTCGAGGGCACGACCGGCGTCGGCATCCTGTGGTGCGACGGCCGTCGCTCGCACGACCTCCCGCCGGGAGCCCGCGTGGTCGTGCGCCGCTCCTCGCGCCCGGTGCGACTCGCGCGGCTGCACACGGCCGAGTTCACCAACCGCCTGGTCCGGAAGTTCCAGCTTCCGGTCGCCGGATGGCGGGGTCAGGGGCCGCAGTCGTGATCGAGGAGATGCGGATGCAGGGGCTCGGCGTGATCGCCGACGCCGTACTGCCCCTGGGCGCGGGGTTCACCGCGATCACCGGTGAGACCGGCGCCGGCAAGACCATGGTGGTCACCGGGCTCGGTCTGCTGCTCGGGCAGCGGGCGGACTCCGGGGCCGTGCGCGCGGGTGCGACGCAGGCGTCGGTGGCCGGAGTCTGGATCGTGCCGGAGACCGGCGACGTCGCCGACATCGTCACGGATGCCGGAGGAGAGCTCGAGCCTGCCGGTGCCGGCTCCGCCGAGCTGTACGTCTCGCGCACCCTGAGTGCGGAGGGCAGAAGCCGGGCGAGCGTCGGAGGCCGCGCCGCTCCCGCCGGCGTGCTGTCGGCCCTCGCCGAGGAGCTCGTCGTCGTGCACGGGCAGTCGGAGCAGCTGCGACTGCGCTCGTCTGTGGCGCAGAGGGACGCCCTCGACCGCTTCGGCGGTGCGCCGATCGCCTCGGCGCTGGCCGCCTATTCGCAGGCCTTCGCGCGCTGGCGCGAGCTCGACGCCGAGATCACCGACATCACCGAGAACCGCGACCGCCGCAGTGAAGAGGCCGCGCGTCTGCGCGAGGCGCTCGCCCTGATCGAGGCGACGGCCCCGGAGCCGGGGGAGGATGTAGAGCTCTCGGCGCGCGCCGAGCGTCTCGCCAACTCCGAGGAGCTCCGGCTCGCGGCCTCCCTCGCGCACAGCGCGCTCTCCAGCGAGGAGGGCGACCCCGATGCCTCTGCACTCGTCGCCGAGGCTCGTCGGGCGCTGGAGCGCGTGACGGACACGACCCTCACCGAGATCGCCGAAGCGCTGGCCGACATCGGCTACCGGATCGCGGACGCGGCCGGTCAGATCTCCGCGTACCTGGCGGATCTCGACGAATCCGGTCCGCACGAACTGGCTGCGGTGGAAGAGCGACGGGCCGCTCTCGGCATCCTGATCCGCGCGCACGGATCGCTCGACGAGGCGCTCGACGTGTGGCGCACCGGCTCGACCAGACTCGCCGAACTCGACGACGACGGCGACCGCCTGGAGCGCCTCGAGGCCGAACGTGACAGCGCGCGAGCCGAGCTCGACGCCCTCGCCGA
>JAZBLS010000257.1:0-2964 GCA_037033365.1 Actinomycetota bacterium
GGGGGCGTCGTCGTTCAGGTGGGGCGTCGGCGACGAGAAGAACGGATGCCGCGTCAGGCGCGGCCCTGCTGGCGCGTGGCGCCGCGGGTGTCGAGCGCGAGCTCCTCGGCATCCATCGCCGTCATCAGCTCGCGCATGACCTCCTCGTCGAGGTTCCCGGCGTCCCGCTCGGCGAGCAGGATGCCGCGTCGCACCTGCAGCCATCCGCGCGTCAGCGCGGCGAGGTCCTCGTACGAGGGGCGTGCGACGGCATCCTCGACCTCCTGCGCCTCGTCCGTGTCCCTCTCGACCCTGGTCATGCGCTTCGTGAAGGCGTCGAACACCGAGAGGTCGACACTGCCGTACTTCGCCTCCCACTCCGTGCGCTGCTCGGCGAGATACTTCTTGCCGGCCTCGCGGCTCTTCGCCTTGACCTCCCGGAGCGCCCTCTCGTCCTCCTCATCCTCGCTGTCCGTCGCGATGCCGAGACCGCGGATGAGCATGGGCAGCGTGAGGCCCTGCAACAGCAACGTGCCCACCGTGACGATGAACGCGACGACGACGATCGCGTGCGACGGCTCGGTGTCGAGACCCGCGAGGTCGGCCGCGGCGAGCGCGGTCGCGAGCGTGACGACGCCGCGCATCCCCGCCCAGGAGATCACGGCATTGTCCTTCCACGTGAGCTGGAGCCCCGCCATCCGATCGCGCACGATCTTGGACCGCAGCTCCTCGGCGCTGTACTCCTTCCACCGCTTCGACTCCCGACGGCGCTCGTCGAAGGCCCCGGAGGCGACGCTGCGGTCCCATCGCTCGAGGCGCCGGCGGTCCTGGAAGTTCGACCACATGCTGGTCGGGTAGACGTAGAGCGGGCGCATGAGCAGCACGACGAGCAGCACGATCCCCGACAGCAGCAGGATGCGGGGGACCTCCTCGCCGCCGAGGTCGCTCAGCACCCGCGGGAACTGCAGGCCGATGTACGCGAACACGAAGCTCTCGAGCAGCAGGTCGGCCGACAGCCACAGCGGCTTCTCCTGCTGACGGGTCGTGTAGTCGGTGCGCGGCGAGTTGTATCCGACGAAGAGGCCCATCGCGACGACGGCGAGCACGCCCGACCCGAGCAGATGCTCGGCGATCGCGTACGCCCCGAAGGGTGCCAGCAGCCCGAAGGTTCCGATCACGACCGCGTCGCTCACGCGCATGCGCAGCTGGTGCAGCACGGCACCGAACACGAGACCGACCACGACGCCGACGCCGACCGCGACGAGGAACTGCCAGACGCCGTCCCACACCGTCAGGGTGGCTCCCGCGATGATCGCCGCGAACACGCGGTACAGCGTGAGCGAGGTGGCGTCGTTGATCAGGCTCTCCCCCGAGAGCACCGTCATGATGCGGCGAGGGAGTCCGAGCTTGCGGCCGATCGCGGCGGCGGACACCGCGTCCGGCGGGGCCACGATGGCTCCGAGCAGCAGGGCGCCCGGCAGGGTCAGCGACGGGAGGATCCACCAGGCGACCAGCCCGACCGCGAGCGATGTGAGCAGCACGAGCGTGACGCCGAGGCGGCGGATCTGCGGAAGGCTGCGCTTGAAGCCGACGAACGACACGTCGAGCGCGGCGGAGTACAGCAGCGGGGGCAGCACGAGGTTGAGCAGCAGGTGCCCGTCGATGTCGACGTCGGGCACGAAGGGCAGGAAGGATGCCGCGAGCGCGACGACCGTGACGAGCAGGGGTGCGGGCCAGCCGCGCCATCGGGCGATCGCCGCCACGATGACGGCACCCACGAGCACGTAGAAGATCTCGGCATCCATGCCCTTAAGGTACTGCGCCCGTTGGTCAGGACCGCTCGTCCGCGAGTTCGTCGCGGAGACCGGAGTTCTCGTCCTGCAGGTCGAGAACCCGGCGGATGCCGGCGATGTTGATCCCCTCCTCGCGGAGATCGGTCACGCGGCGCACGCGATCGAGATCGGCATCGCTGTAGCGGCGCGTGCCGCCCTCGCTCCGAGCCGGGGTCAGCAACCCCTTGGCCTCGAACAGTCGCAGACTGGCCTCGGGCACCCCGCTGAGCTGCGCCGCGACGGCGATGCCGTACACCGGCATCTGCGAATCCTTCTCGCTCATCGGAAATCCTCCTTCGGCACTTGCATCTTATCTTCCGATGTTCTATAACAAATCTGTAGTCAGTGATGCAGATAATCTGCATCCGATGATCAGCCCATCCGGGCCGTACGAAAGGAGACACTCATGGCACTGTCATTCGATCCGTTCAGTCAGCTCGATCGCTTCGCCGCGAGCGTGCTGGACTCCGTTCGCACACCCCGGCCCATGCCGGTGGACCTCTTCCGCGACGGCGACCGCTACGTGCTGCACGCCGACCTCCCGGGCATCGATCCCGGGTCGATCGACGTCGACCTCGACGGCGGCCAGCTGACGATCCGCGCGCAGCGCACGGCCGACACCCGCGAGGGCGTCCGCTGGCTCGCGCGCGAACGCGGAGCGGGGATGTTCCTCCGGCAGTTCGCACTGGGCGACGGGGTCGACCTCGACGCGATCAGCGCCTCGTACGACAGCGGGGTCCTGTCGGTGATCATCCCCGTCAGCGAGCGCGCCCGGCCGCGCAAGATCGAGGTCGAGTCGACCGATCGCAGCGAGCACATCGAACACCGTCAGGCGATCGACGCCTGACTCCCCGGTGGGGCCGGACTCACTCGGCCCCACCCCCACTCACAGGAAGGAGTCACCGTATGTCCCCCACATCGACGCTCGACCGATTCCTTCTCGGCATGGAGTATCCCGCCACACGCGACGACCTGCTTCGCGAGGCCGCCAGGGAGGGACTCGACGCCGAGGATCGCGCCGTCCTGTCCGAGCTGCCCGATCAGAGCTACAGCGCGGCCTGGCACATCCGATATCGGCTCGCGCAGAACCGCATCGCGGATCTCTTCACGGCCACAGCACCTGCGGCGGCCTGACCCGGAGGGGAATGGCGGA
>JAZBLS010000258.1:0-2872 GCA_037033365.1 Actinomycetota bacterium
ACGCACGCGGAGTGGTGTTCATCCACTCTGCACCTCGCGCGCTCTGCCCGCACCTCGAATGGGCGGTGGGACGCGCTATCGGTCGTGCGGTGAACTTCGACTGGTCCGATCAGCCCGTGCTCGACGGCGCACGGCGCGCCGAGTTCTACTGGGACGGACCGGTCGGCACCGGGGCGGCCCTGGCGACGGCGATCCGCGGCTGGGAGCATCTCCGCTTCGAGGTCACGGAGGATCCGATGCCCGGGAGCGACGGCGGCCGCTGGCTGCACACGCCGGATCTCGGCATCCACTACGCACAGACGGATGCCGCCGGCAACATCGTGATCGGTGAGGACCGTCTCCGCTACGCGATGGAGATCGCCGCGGGCAGTGCCGTGGAGCTCCAGCGCGAGCTCGACGTCGCGCTCGGATCCGCGTGGGACGAGGAGCTCGAGCCCTTCCGCCATGCGAGCGACGATGCGCGCGTCGTGTGGCTGCACAAGGTGGGCTGAGCGCATGCAGAGACCTGGAGGGGGAAGGCGCGAGTATCGGATGCCGGTGATCGAACCCGGACGCTGAGAAGACGAGTCCCGCTCCACATGACGAGGACCCCGCCCCTGCACAGGGACGGGGTTCTCGTCCGTCTGGCGGGCCTTCGGCCGGGTCGCGTCTGCTCTCAGATCACGGCCGCGTGCTGCAGCTCTCCCGCTCGCCTCGCGCCGCCGGCGCCGATCTCCTCCCACGCGAGGCGCAGGCGCTCCATCGCGATCGCCATGCGCTCCGGGGGAAGGGTGATCGGGATCCGGAGCCGGCGCTCGAGCACTCCGCCGGTCGTGAACCGGGGCCCCGGAGGGAGGATGAGTCCTCGGTCACGCGCGGCGAGGGAGAGCGCTGTCGAGACGGGAGTCCCGAGGTCGAGCCAGGCGGAGAGGCCTCCGGGCGTCGGCGGCATCGAGACCCCTGGCAGGTCGTGGACGCCCGCGGCGACGGCCGCACGTCCCGCGCGCAGCCGCTCACTCACGTGGGCCGTGAGCGACGGCATGTCCTCGAGGAGCTCGACCGCGATGCACTGCTCGAGGAGCGCGGTTCCCAGCTCGAAGGACGGACGCACCGACAGCAGCTGCGTGATGAGCGAGCGCTCCGCGCGGATCCAGCCCAGGCGGAGCCCGCCCCACGCGATCTTCGACATGGAGCCGACGGTGACCACACGCGGATCGAACGATGCCATGGGCCGCGGCGACCACCCGCGGTCGATGTCGAGCTCGGCGGTGGTCTCGTCGACGATGAGGCGTGTCCCGGCGCTGCGGGCCGCCGCCGTGACGCGGGACCGCTCGGCGTCCGAGAGCGTCGCGCCGGTCGGGTTGTGGAAGTCGGGGATCAGGTACGCCACGTGCGGCCTGGCGCGGAGGAGCGTGTCGGTGAGATGCCGTTCGTCCCATCCGGTGACGTCGACAGGTGTGGGGAGCATCCGATAGCCGTGTCGGTGCAGCGCCTCGAGGGCATGCGGGAACGTGGGCTGCTCGACGAGAGCCCGCTCGCCGCGGCGGCCGATCGTGGCGAGGATCAGATTGAACGCGTTGAGAGCGCCGGAGGTGATGATGATCTCGTCGGGGTCGGTCTCGACGCCGCGCTCGGTGAACCGGGCAGCCACCGCCTCGCGGAGCTCGGGGAGTCCGCGCAGCGAGTACCCGCTCGTTCCCCGCAGCGCCGCGAGACGGGGCAGGGAGCGCACGGTGGCGTCATACAGACCGGGCGTCGAATCCATCGAGGCGATCGAGAGGTCGACAGCCGATTCGTCGTCGGCGCCCGACGGCTCGAACTGCGCGTGGGGGAGCGCGACCCTCGTGCTGCCTCCGTGGAGACGGGTGACGAACCCACCCTCTTCGAGCAGGCCGTAGACGCGGGTCATGGTCGATCGGGAGCGGCGCAGTTCGAGTGCGAGAGATCGTTCGCTGGGCAGTCGTTCGCCCACGGTCAGACGGCCGTCGAGGATGAGCGCGCGGATGCGGTCGGCCAGCGCCGTCGCGGTCGCCCCGGCGACGCTCTGCGGGCCGAGCTGTTCCACCAGTCGCGAGGTCATACGTCCAGCTTGCCGCAAAGTGGCCTCATTTTGTGAGGCCACTTTCCATCGAGTGGCCTTGTGATCCCTGATGCGCTCGACGGGATCATGGAGGGATGAACCTGCGTGCCGTCTTCCTGCCGATCTCCGCCGTGAGCCGGCGCGACCTCGTCGAGCGCATCCTGCAGCTCCTGGTCGGCCTGTTCCTGTACGGCGTCTCGCTCGGGCTCATGGTCCGCGGCGGCATCGGCGTCGCGCCCTGGGACGTGCTCGCGCTGGGAGTGTCCGGGCAGACGGGGATCGGCTACGGTGCCGTCACCGTGCTCGTCTCGATCGTGGTCCTGCTGCTCTGGATCCCGCTCCGGCAGCGCGTCGGACTCGGCACGCTCCTCAACGCGCTGCTGGTCGGACCCAGCGCGGACCTGGCGCTCGCGGTGATCCCCGCCCCGCCGTCGGTGTGGGTCGGCGCGCCCATGTTCGTCGCCGGTCTCGTCCTGCTCGCCTTCGCGACCGGTCTGTACATCGCCGCCGACTTCGGCCCTGGCCCTCGAGACGGCCTCATGACGGGGCTCGTGGCCCGCACCGGGCGGCCGGTCTGGCTGGTCCGCACGTTCATCGAGGGCAGCGTACTGCTCGTCGGGTTCGTGCTCGGCGGCCCCGTGGGCGTGGGCACCGTGCTCTTCGCGTTCGGCGTGGGGCCGCTGATCGGGTGGTTCCTGCCATGGACGACGCGGATGCGCGCCACGCGCTCCCGCAGGCTGACGCCCGCACCCGCCTGACGCCCGCACCCGCCTGACGCCCACACCCGCCTGATCCGACGCGTACACAGAAGCG
>JAZBLS010000259.1:0-2641 GCA_037033365.1 Actinomycetota bacterium
GAGAGCGTTCAGGCGCTGCTGCTCGGTCGCGACATCACGGGGATGAGCGCGTTCGTCTGATCCCGGATGCCGGGTGACCGGCGGCCGACTCCACTCAATGACGTCGCGCGCGTTCGGTCCCGGATGCCGTGGCCGGACTGAGCGGGCCCGCGCGGGCCCGCGGCCCGCGGAACGCCGGGGATCCCGGCATCCGTCGCCCTATCCGCCCCCGGGATGGCGCGCAACCTCCGCACCCATGTCGGAGGCCCCCGCTACCTTGTGAGCATGGGCCTGTTCTCTCGTCACCCCGCGCCGCGCGACGCCGTCAACTCCGTCGCGCAGGCCGTCCAGACTCCGCCGAAGAGCCTCTGGGCCGACGGGTTCGGCCGGCTCGCGGTGCGGGCCGTGCAGATCATCGTCGTCGTGGTGCTCGTCGCGGGGATCATCTGGGGCATCCAGCAGGTGACGCTCGTCATCATCCCGCTGGTACTCGCGCTCATCTTCGCCTCCGCCTTCGGCCCGGTCACGATGTGGATGCGCCGCAAGGGCGTGCCCTCGGTCATCGCGACGCTGCTCACTCTGCTCGCCGTTGTCGTCGTGCTCGCCGCGCTCGGTTGGCTGGTCGCCAACGCCGTCATCAACCAGTGGGACTACCTCAGCTCGCAGGCTGTTCAGGGCTTCGAGCAGGCCCAGGACTGGTACCACACGCTGCCCTTCGCGATCTCTCAAGACCAGGTCAACCAGGCGATCCAGGGCATTCAGGGCTTCGTCACGAGCTCGTCCTTCGGCACCGGTGCACTCGCCGGCGTGAGTGCGATCGCCTCGTTCGTGACGGGCTTCGTGCTGATGGTCGTCATCCTCTTCTTCTTCCTCAAAGACGGCCCCCGCATGTGGGAGTTCGTCCTGCGTCCGTTCCACGGCAGCGACTACGAGCGGGCCCGTCGCATCGGCGACAAGACGGTTACCGTCCTCGGCTCGTACGTGCGCGGCACGGCGTCCGTCGCCGCCGTCGATGCGATCGGCATCGGCATCGGCCTCGCGATCCTGCAGGTGCCGCTCGCGCTGCCGCTGGCCGTGCTCGTCTTCCTGCTCGCGTTCATCCCGATCGTGGGTGCGGTCACCGCCGGCATCCTGGCCGCGCTCGTCGCGCTGGTCACCAACGGTCCGATCGTGGCCCTCATCGTCGTCGGAATCGTCGTGCTCGTGAACCAGCTCGAGGGCAACTTCCTCCAGCCGGTGCTCATGGGTCGCTCGATGAAGCTGCACTCGTTCGTCGTGCTCGTCGTGCTGGCCGGTGGTACAGCGATCGGCGGCATCCTCGGCACCCTCCTGGCCGTGCCCCTGACCGCCGTGGTGTGGGGCATCATCACCGTCTGGAACGGCCCCGACAAGCCGGCCGAGTGGGCGCGCCGCAAGAAGCGTAAAGATCCCGTCCCCCTGTCGGGTAACGAGAGCTGACGCCCGTGCCGTACGACATCCCGGCGCCGATGCTGGCGAAGTCCGTTCCCGAGGTGCCCGAGCACGCGAAGGTCGAGGGCGGCTTCAGCTACGAGCCCAAGTGGGACGGCTTTCGCGCCCTCATCTCGTGGGACGGCACCGACGTCGAGATCGGCAGCCGCGGTGCCAAGCCGCTGACCCGATACTTCCCCGAGCTCGTCGCGGCGTTCGCCGAGCTGCTGCCTGAGCCGTGCCTGATCGACGGCGAGGTCGTCGTGGCCCGTGGCGCCGAGGGCGAGCAGCGCCTCGACTGGGAGGCCCTGTCGCAGCGTATCCACCCCGCGGCCTCGCGAGTGAACATGCTCGCCGAAGAGACCCCCGCCATGTTCATCGCGTTCGACCTGCTCGCCCGCGGCGACCGCGACCTGCAGGACGAGCCGTTCTCCGAGCGGCGGGCGCAGCTCGAAGACCTGTTGGGTGCCGTGCCGCATCCCGTGCACGTCACGCGAACCACCGACGACCCCGACCTTGCCCGCCGCTGGCTCGCCGAGTTCGAGGGCGCCGGCCTCGACGGCGTGATCGCCAAGCCCCTCGCCCAGCCGTACGCGCCGAACAAGCGCACGATGTTCAAGATCAAGCACGCCCGCACCGCCGACGTGGTCGCCCTCGGGTACCGCATCCACAAGTCGGGCGAGGGCGTGGGTTCGCTGCTCGTCGGCCTCTACGACGACGAGGGCCGTCTGCACGGCGTCGGCGGCGTCTCGGCGTGGACCGACAAGCGCCGCAAAGAACTGATCGACGAGCTCGCGCCCCTCGTAGAGCGCGACGCCGACGGCGAGGCGGTGGTCGGCGAGACCGACCGCTCGCGCTTCTCGGCGTCGAAGGACGTGTCGTTCGTGCGGCTGCGCCCCGAGCTCGTGCTCGAGGTGCGCTACGACCAGCTCGAGGGCATGCGCTTCCGCCACACCGTGCAGTTCGACCGCTGGCGCCCCGACCGGGACGCGCGCTCCTGCACCTTCGCCCAGCTCGAGACCGTCACCTCGTACGACCTGGGCGACGTGCTCGACTGAGACCGGCTGCTCGTCGAGCTGGCGGTGCGGTCGGGGTACGGCATCCGCCGGCTGTGGTCTGTCCGCGCGGGTCACGAGAACAGGGGATGCCACCGGAACAGGCCGAAACCGGCGCAACCGTCCTGCTCTCACGGCAGTGTCCTGTTCCGGTGACA
>JAZBLS010000260.1:0-2605 GCA_037033365.1 Actinomycetota bacterium
CGCGCGCCGTCACCGAGCGGCTGCTCGGCACGGGGCGTCGCCGCGTCGGCATGATCGCCGCCGCGCTCGACCGCGACTCCGGCACCGACCGCCTGGCGGGCTTCACCGCGGCGCTCGGCGAGGACTTCGATCCGATGCTCGTCGAGGAGGTGCCGCTGTACTCCTACGCCGACGGGGCTGCGGGGATGCGGCGACTGCTCGAGCGCGCTCCCGACATCGACGGGGTGTTCGGCGCCTCGGATGCCGTGGCCGCCGGCGCCATGTCGGCCCTTCGCGAAGCCGGCCGACGGATCCCGGAGGATGTCGGCGTCGTCGGCTTCGACAACAGCTCCTGGGCCACGAGGACGACCCCGCGGATGTCGACCGTCGATCAGCCGGCCCAGGGTCTCGGCGCGGCCGCCGCGGCATCCGTCCTGGCGCAGCTGCGCGAGGACACCCGCTCGCACGAGGGCATCATGCTCGAGACGCCCGTGGTCTGGCGCGACTCGGCCTGAGTTCTCAGCGCTCGAGTGAGGCGGCCTGAGCGCCTCTCCCCCAGCGGAACGGCGAGACCGTCGGGTCGCCGGCGATCCAGAAACGCCACGGGAAGGCATCCGTTCCCGCGATCCCCGCGACCCCGACGCGCGGCCCGGTGGCGACGTTCGGCACCGGATCCTCGCGCAGCCACAGCTCGGCCCGTGCGCCCTCGAGCTCGGCGCCCGTGGTGGCGTCGATCCCGTCGTGGATCGGATGCCGGAGGCCGGCCGCCTGTCCGAAGCGTCCCGGCCCGCGGGCCAGGTCGCGGAGAGCCGTCGCCGTGAGCGGGAGGGCCGCCCTGCGGCGCACCGCCGCGGCATCCGCGCCGTGGACGATCTCGCCGGCGCGCAGCAGGATTCCGCCGGCCTGTCCCTCGGGGCCCGAGACCACGTTCACGCACGAGTGGATGCCGTGGCTGAGGTAGACGTAGAGGTGGCCGGGCTCGCCCCACATCGTGGCGTTGCGGGCCGTCGGCCCCATGCGGGCGTGCGAACCGGGATCGGGCTGCAGGCCCGTGCCCTGACCGTGGTACGCCTCGACCTCGGTGATGCGCAGCCGCACCTGCGACCCCGCGACGACCGTGCGGAGCTCGCCGCCGAGCAGGCGCGGAGCGACGTCGACGGGCAGGGCGCTCAGCTCGGAGCGGGTAGCGAGGTGCAGGTCATCCGCGGGCACGGAGCCTCAGAACTGCGGCGCCGTCTGGCACCACGACGCGTCGAAGCCGGTGAGCGCGACGATCTCGTCGCCCGTCCGGAGGTCGATCAGGTGCGTCTCCATCTTCTCGGGGAGCGGGAGCAGCATCTGGTCGTAGGGGTTGTCCGAGAGGTCGGGGGCGATCACGACGGCGGCGTACTGTCCACTCGGCGACGCGCACGCCTGCAGGATCGAATCGGTGGCACCGACCTCGACGAGCGGGGTGGCCGCGCCCTTGTCGTTGACTTTCACGATCGCCTGACCGGTCGGGATGCCGGTCTCGCTGCGCGCGACGACGTGCCGGAGGGTGCCACCCGGGAACGGCGTGATCGTGGTGGCGGTGCCGTAGTCGGGCTCGGATGCCGCGAGCGGCTGCTCCGAGCCGTCGGCGAGGTTGAGCTCGACCACACTGCCGTCGAGGCGTTCCACGATCGCGGTGTACGTGCCCCGGCTGATGCCCTGGATCGTCGTCGCGAGGCCGAGGGACTGCACCCCGGCATCCGTCGAGCGGTCGACGAGCGACAGCGCTCCGTCGAAGTCGATGAAGAGCACGGCGGCGCTGTCCGGCACGAACTGCCAGACGAAGATGTTGGCCTCCGTGCCGCCGACCTGGGTGACGACGGGGTCGTCGTCACCGCTCAGCGACTGGGTCACGAGCACGCTCGCACGACCCTCGGTGTCGCTGAGCTCCTTGTCGGAGTAGCTGTACCCGACGAGGCCGCCACGGTCGGAGACCTGGATCGCGCCGACGTAGCCCTCGCCGGGGAGCTTCAGCTCTCGCTGCGCGGACCCGTCGCGGTTCATGACGAGCAGCTTCGAGCCGTCGTCCTCCTCGACCGAGACGACGAGCTGCGACGAGGTGGCGCGGAAGTCGTTGATCTTGTCGGCCTGGAAGACCGGGACGCCGTTCTCGCCGGTGAGGTCGGTCTGGAAGATGATGTCGTCGCCATCCACGTCTCGGCGGAGCAGGAAGATGTTCGAGGCCGGGGTCGTGAAACTCGTCGAGAGCGTGCTCGAGGGTCCGCCGCCCGCACCGACGGCGTCGGCGATCTTCACCGTGTATTCGGTGTCGTCGTCGAGCGGGACCGTGAAGCGGATGCCGATGCCGCGACCGGCCGCGTCGAGCGTGAAGGGCACGGAGGGCTCGACCGTGACCTGGGATTCGTCGATCGCCGCGAGCGACTGGTTCGCGGTGAGGATGACGCGGCTGCCGGACGACTCGATCGCCTCGGTCGGGTTCACCTGCACCTCGGTGATGCGCGGCCCCTGCGTGAGGCTGACGACACCCAGGCCGGCTCCGACCAGGACCAGGATGCCGAGCACGGCCCCCAGTGCGAGGAGGAACCGCCGGTCGCGTCGGGGGGCGGGCGCCGGTTGGGGGGCCGACACGCCAGAT
>JAZBLS010000261.1:0-2601 GCA_037033365.1 Actinomycetota bacterium
ACCCGATTCCGGGTGGCTCCGTGCCGATTCACCGAGCACAGTTTCGGATGCCGGGGCCGGCGCGCCGCGGCATCCGTCCCATGCCCGGCGTGTCGCACGTGAGCTCCGAAGCTGTGCCCGCATCCGCGCCCCTCTCGTCCACCGGGCACAAATTCGGATGCCGGGCCCGGCGCGCCGCGGCATCCGCCCTCCACCCGGCGTGTCACCCGGCAGCCCCGCGGCTGTGCTCGCGCTAGCGTGGACGGATGCTGAACACCCGATGGGCAACGATCGACGATGCGCGCGGAGTGGCGACCGTCCATGTCGAGGCCTGGCAGACGGCGTACCGCGGGCTTATCGATCTGGCCGTGCTCGACCGGCAGAGCGTCGATGCGCGAACGACCATGTGGCGCACATGGATCGAGCGCTCCCTCGCCGGGGAGCCCACCGACGCCTACGGCCCCGTCCCCCATCGACTGCTCGTCGCAGAGTCAGACGATCGAACACTCGGCTGGGCGACCTTCGGTGGCGGTCGCGACGAGGGATCGACGGACCTCGGCGAACTCGCGGGGCTCTACACGCATCCGTCGGCGTGGTCACAGGGCGTCGGACACGCGTTGCTGACCCGCGCCGAAGATGAGCTGCGGGCCGGAGGGTGGTCGCGTGCGTATCTCTGGGTGCTCGCCGGCAACAACAGGGCCATCCGTTTCTACGAGTCGCACGGGTGGCACGCCGATGGCGCGGAAAAGTTCGGCGAGGGCGGCAGCGTGGAAGGTCTCCACGAACTGCGTCACACGCGGGTGCTCTGAGAACAGCTCATGGCTTCGATCCGAGTAGTCGTCACGGGAACCGTGCAGGGTGTGGGCTTCCGCTGGTTCACGCGAGACGCTGCAGATGCACACGGAGTCACCGGCTGGGTGCGGAATCGCCGGGACGGAGCGGTGGAAGCCGAGCTCCACGGTGCGGATGCCGACGTCGCCGCCGTACTGCGCCTACTCCGCTCAGGGCCCGCGCACGCGCAGGTGACCGAGGTCGCCGCCGAGCCCCTCGATCCCGGCCTGGCGGCCCCCTCCGGATTCGAGATCCGCTCGACCGACTAGCGACTCAACCGAGCGCGTTCGGCCCCTCCGTGACGAGGATATGGAACTGCGCGGCGTCGAGGATGCGAAGACCGAGCTCCTCGGCCTTCGCGAGCTTCGAGCCCGCACCCGGCCCGGCCGCGACGAAGTCCGTCTTCTTCGACACGCTCGACGCCGCCTTGCCACCGGCCTTGATGATGGCCTCCTGCGCGCCGTCGCGCGTGTAGCCGTCGAGAGAGCCGGTCGCGACGACCGTGAAGCCGTCCAGTACCCCGCCCTCGACAACCGCCGCGCCCGGCCCGGGATGACCGGGGGTCGACCACTGCACGCCCGCCTCGGCCCACCGCCGCACGATCTCCTGATGCCAGTCGACCTCGAACCACGCGAGCAGCGAGTCGGCGATGATGCCGCCCACGCCCTCGACCGCGGCGAGCTCGTCGCGCGACGCCGCACGGATCGCGTCGAGCGAGCCGAACCACTGCGCGAGCGCCCGCGCGGCGACCGGACCCACGTGACGGATGTTGAGCGAGACGAGCAGGCGCCAGAGATCCTTGGTCTTCGCCTTCTCGAGCTCAGCGAGGAGGGTGACCGCCTGCGATGACGGCTGGGACGCCGCGAGACCCTTCTTCTTCTCTGCGGACGTCGCGTTGCGGCGGAACGGAGAACGCGTCTTCACGAGTCCGTCATCGTCGACCTTCGGCAGACCGGTCTCGGCGTCGCGGACGACGACCTCGATCGGGACGATCTCCTCGAGCGTGAGCGCGAACAGCCCGGCCTCGGTCTCGAGCGGCGGGATCTCAGGCGTCGTCGGCTGCGTCAGGGCGGCGGCCGTGACCTCGCCGAGCGCCTCGACGTCGAGTGCACCGCGGGATCCGATGTGCTCGACGCGGCCGCGTACCTGCGCGGGGCAGGAGCGGGCGTTGGGGCAGCGGAGGTCGATGTCGCCCTCCTTCATCGGCCGCAGCGGCGTGCCGCACTCGGGGCACTCGGCGGGCATCACGAACTCCCGCTCCGTGCCGTCGCGACGCTCCACCACCGGCCCGAGGACCTCGGGAATGACGTCGCCGGCCTTGCGGAGCACGACGGTGTCGCCGATGAGCACGCCCTTGGCCTTGACAACGTCCTTGTTGTGCAGCGTGGCCTGACGGACCACGGAGCCCGCCACCTGCGCCGGGGCCATGACCGCGAAGGGAGTCGCGCGACCGGTGCGACCGACCGAAACGACGATGTCGAGGAGCTTCGTCTGCACCTCCTCCGGCGGGTACTTGTAGGCGATCGCCCAACGGGGTGCGCGACTCGTCGCTCCCAGCTCGTCGTGCAGAGACAGCTCGTCGACCTTGACGACGATGCCGTCGAGCTCGTGCTCGACGTCGTGCCGGTGCTCGCCGTAGTACTCCACGAAATCGATGACCTGGTCGATGCTCGTGCACACCCTGGTGTGCGGACTCGTGGGAAGCCCCCACTCCGCGAGCTGTTCGTAGACCTGGCTCTGGGCGGCGACGGGCGGGTCCTGCCAGGCACCGATGCCGTGCACGTAGAGGGC
>JAZBLS010000262.1:0-2594 GCA_037033365.1 Actinomycetota bacterium
CGCTCGCGTCAGCGCACCGCGCTGGCGGCCACGACACCCCGAGCCGGCGGAGCGGTAGTCTGCTGACAGCCGGGAGCCGGCCGGGGGAGGAGACGCGTGTCGATCACGATGCACGACGTCGCCGCACGCGCGGGCGTCTCGATCAAGACCGTCTCGAACGTCGTCAACGACTACCCGCACGTGAGCGACGCGACCCGCTCCAAGGTCGAGCGGGCGATCGCCGAGCTCGGCTACCGCCCCAACCTCTCGGCCCGGAGCCTCCGCTCCGGCCGGTCCGGCGTGATCAGCCTCATCATCCCCGACCTCCGCAACGCCTACTTCGCGGAGCTCGCGGACGCGGTCATGCGTCAGGCCCGTGCGCGCGGGCTCTCGGTGCTCATCGAGCAGGTCGCCGGCGGTCGCGACGTCGAGCTCGAGATCCTCCGCGGGCCGCGCATGCAGCTCGTCGACGGCATCCTCTACAGCCCGCTCAGCCTCGACCGCGACGACAGTGCGCTCCTCCCGGACGGGCCCATGGTGATCCTCGGCGAGCAATTGTTCGACGGTGACCGCGATCACGTCACGATGGCCAACGTCGACGGCGCCCGCGCGGCGACCGAACACCTGCTCGCGCAGGGTAGACGCCGCATCGTCGCACTCGGCACCGACCCGCACGACACCCTGGGGCCGGCCGCCCTCCGTCTCCAGGGGTATCGCGAGGCGCTCGAAGCCGCGGGCATCCCGGCCGATCCCGCCTACGTCAGCACCGTCGTCAGCTGGCACCGCAGCGACGGGGCGAACGCGATGCGCGAGGTCATCGCCGCGGGCCTGCCGTTCGACGGCGTCGTCGCCTTCAACGATGCGATGGCCCTCGGTGCCATGCGCGTCCTCCAGGACGCCGGGCTCCGCATCCCCGACGACGTCGCGATCATCGGCTTCGACGACCTGGACGAGACGCGCTACGCCCTCCCCACCCTGTCGACGGTCGACATCGGCCGCGAGGAGATCGCCGAGCGCGCCGTCGAGCTCCTGATCGAGCGGATCGCCGCACCCGGGCAGCCGGAGGCACCGCGCGCGATCGTCAGCGGCTTCCGCGTCGTCCGGAGGGAGTCCACCGGCTCCGTGATCGCCCACACGCCCGGATCCAGGGCCGCTCCTTCAACGTTGTAGAGTGCGTACAGGGCGGCCGGGCATGCCGCCGCCGAGGAGGATCATGGCGACCACCCTGCACGACGTGGCGAAGCTCGCCGGGGTGTCCGCCAAGACCGTCTCGAACGTCGTCAACGACTACCCCCACATCAAGCAGGCGACCAAGGAGCGGGTGCTCGCGGCGATCGCCGAGCTCGGCTACCGCCCGAACCTCTCCGCACGCGGGCTCCGCTCCGGTCGTTCCGGCGTCATCAGCCTGATCATCCCCGACCTCCGGAACTCCTACTTCGCCGAGCTCGCCGACGCCGTCATGCACGCCGCCGACCAGCTCGGCCTGTCGGTGCTGATCGAGCTGAGCGGCGGCGACCGGGCACGCGAGGCCGAGCTGTTGCGCGGCGCACGACTCCGTGCGGTCGACGGTGTCCTCTACAGCGCGCTCCACCTCGGCGACGAGGACCTCGCCGTCGTGGAGGAGGTCACCATCCCGATGGTGCTCCTCGGTGAGCGCATGTTCAACGCCCCGAACGACCACGTGACGATGCGCAACACCGAGGGAGCGCGTGCCGCGACGGAGCATCTGATCGCGCTCGGTCGGACGCGGATCGTCGCCTTCGGAGCGCACCGCGCCGACATCGTCGGTTCGGCCAGTCTGCGTCTCGCCGGGTATCGAGCCGCGCTGGAGGCTGCCGGCATGGTGTTCGATCCGGCGCTCGTCCGCGAGGTCCCGGTCTGGGGTCGCTTCGACGGAGCGGTTGCGATGCGCGCGATGCTCGACGAGGGTGTCCTGTTCGACGGCATCGTCGCGTTCAACGACGCCCTGGCGCTCGGAGCCATGCGCGTCCTGAGTGAACGAGGCGTCGCCATGCCCGACGAGGTGGCGGTGATCGGCTTCGACGACATCGACGAGGGCCGGTACTCCCTACCGTCGCTGTCGACGATCGCGCCGGGGCGGGAGCAGATCGCCCGGACCGCGGTGTCGCTGCTCGTCGAGCGGATCGCCGGGGGAGTCGATGACGTGCCACCCCGTCGGGTCTACGCGGACTTCGAACTGGTGCGACGTGAGTCGACCGCGTCCTCGCCCGTCGGCGCCGGTTCCCCATCTCCAGACGTGTCTTGACAGCCGCCGATCGGCGCACGAGACTACTTCTACAACGTTTACCTTCAACGTTGTAGAAACCCGGACGACGACGTCCCCGGAGAGGACCCAATGACCACCGCACGCATCGCCATCGACCCGAACGTCACGGTCGCACCCGTCAACCGCCGGATCTTCGGCTCGTTCGTGGAGCACCTGGGCCGCTGCGTCTACGACGGCATCTACGAGCCTGGCCACCCCACCGCCGACGCCGACGGCTTCCGCGGCGATGTGGTGGACCTCGTCACGGAGCTCGGTACGAGCACCATCCGCTACCCCGGCGGCAACTTCGTCTCCGGCTACCGCTGGGAGGACGGCGTCGGGCCGCGCG
>JAZBLS010000263.1:0-2573 GCA_037033365.1 Actinomycetota bacterium
CGTTCGTGGCGCTGATGTTCTTCATCAACTACCTGGACCGCACCGCGATCGGGTTCGCCGCCCCCAACGGCATGAACGAGGACCTCGCGCTCTCCGCCGCCCAGTTCGGCTTCGCGTCCGGCGTCTTCTTCATCGGCTACATCCTGCTCGAGGTGCCCAGCAACCTCGCGCTCAACAAGTTCGGTGCCCGCCGCTGGCTCGCCCGCATCATGGTCACCTGGGGCATCGTCGCGGTCCTGTTCACCTGGGTCGCCAACTTCGAGCAGCTCGCGATCCTCCGCTTCGTGCTCGGTGTGGCCGAAGCCGGCTTCTTCCCCGGCGCGATCCTCTTCCTGAGCCTCTGGGTCCCGGCCAAGCACCGCAGCAAGATCCTCGCCCTCTTCTACCTGGCGCAGCCGCTCACCACCGTCATCGGCGCACCCCTCGCCGGGTGGCTCATCGGCCAGCACGGCGTGTTCTTCGGCCTCGAGGGCTGGCGGTTCATGTTCCTCGGCGTCGGTCTCCCGGCCATCCTCATCGGTGTCATCGCCTGGTTCTACCTGAAGGACCGCCCCGCGGACGCCAAGTGGCTGACCACCGAGGAGCAGGTCTGGCTCACGGCGGCTCTCGCACACGAGAAGGCCACCACGGAGCAGAAGCAGGGCCACGTCAGCCTCAAGCACGCGTTCACGAGCGGTCGTGTCTGGATGCTCGCGTTCATCTACTTCGGCTTCATCTACGGCCTCTACGCGCTCGGCTTCTTCCTCCCCACGATCATCGAGGGCTTCCAGGAGACGTTCGGGACCGAGTTCAACGTCATGCAGAAGGGTCTCATCACGGCGATCCCGTACGTGCCGGCCGCCATCGCCCTGTACTTCTGGTCTCGTGACGCGACGCGTCGCGGCCTGAAGACCTGGCACATCGTGATCCCCGCGATCGTCGGCGCCGTGAGCATCCCGCTCGCGCTCTTCGCCAACTCGCCCGCTCTCACCATCGCGATCATCGCGGTCACCGCCATGGCGATCTTCGCCGCGCTGCCGAACTTCTGGACGCTGCCCACGCAGTTCCTCACCGGTGCGGCAGCGGCTGCCGGCATCGCGCTCATCAACACGGTCGGCAACCTCGCCGGCTTCTCGGCGCCGTACATCACCGGCGCCGTCGCGGACCTCACCAAGGTCGGCGACACCCCGCAGTACGTCGTCCCGATGTTCATCGTCGGTGGCTTCATGATGATCTCCGCCACGCTCATGGTGATCCTCTCCAAGCAGCGGAGCTCTCGCGAGCTGCGCGTCTCGCACGACGACCTCACGGGCAAGACCCGATGACGCGGCTCTTCAACGACCCGGCGGACTTCGCCGACGAGATGATCGACGGCTTCGTCGCCGCGAACCGCAACCAGGTCCGGCGCGTGACCGGTGGCGTCGTCCGGAGCACCCGGACGCCCGAGGGCACGGTCGCGCTCGTCATCGGCGGTGGCTCCGGCCACTACCCGGCGTTCGGCGGCATCGTCGGCCAGGGCCTCGCGCACGGTGCAGCGATGGGCAACCTGTTCGCGTCGCCGTCCGCCCACCAGGTCGAGTCGGTCGCGAAGGCGGCGCAGCGCGGGGGCGGCGTCCTCCTCAGCTACGGCAACTACGCGGGCGACGTGCTCCACTTCACCCAGGCGCAGGACGCGCTGAACGCGGCGGGCATCCCCACCCGCAGCGTCGCCGTCACCGACGACATCTCGAGCGCGCCCCTCGCCGAGAAGCACAAGCGTCGGGGCATCGCCGGCGACCTCACCGTCTTCAAGTCCGCCGCCGCCGCGGCCGAGGCGGGCTACGACCTCGACGAGGTCGTCCGCGTCGCCACCCACGCGAACGAGCGCACCCGGTCCTTCGGTGTCGCCTTCAGCGGCTGCACCCTGCCGGGCGCGACCGAGCCGCTGTTCACCGTGCCCGAGGGCCGCATGGCGGTCGGCATGGGCATCCACGGCGAGCCCGGTATCGACGAGACCGACGTGCCGACGGCCGATGAGCTCGCCTCGCTGCTCGTCTCCTCGCTGCTCGCGGAACTGCCCGAGGGCGTCTCCGAGGCCACGGGCGCGCGCGTCGGGGTCATCCTCAACGGCCTCGGCTCGGTGAAGTACGAGGAACTGTTCGTCGTCTACCGTGCGGTCGCCGCACAGCTCGAGGCCGCAGGGGTGGAGATCGTCGATCCCGAGGTCGGCGAGCTCGTCACGAGCTTCGACATGGCCGGCGTCTCGCTCACGCTCTTCTGGTTGGACGAGGAGCTCGAGGGCTTCTGGGCTGCCGGTGCCGACACCCCCGCCTACCGCAAGGGCGTCGTCGCAGGGGCCGAGCAGCTCGACCCCTCGGAGCTCGTCGCCGAGACGGCTGCCGAGATCCCCGAGTCCACTGACGAGTCACGGGCCGCCGCCGCGGTCGTGGTCGAGGCCCTCGACGCGCTGGTCCAGGTCATCGACACGAACGTCGAGGAGCTCGGACGGATCGACGCCGTCGCGGGTGACGGCGACCACGGCATCGGCATGCAGCGCGGTGCTCGTGCCGCCGTCACCGCCGCACACGCCGCCGCCGATGCCGGGGCCGGTGCCC
>JAZBLS010000264.1:0-2498 GCA_037033365.1 Actinomycetota bacterium
GGCGGGTGGGGGCGTTTCGTCTCGCTTCGCTCGCTCAACGGGCGAGGGGTGCCAACGGGCGGAGGAGGCGAGGCGGGGTCAGTCGACGTGGTCGCGGGTGCTCGCGAGGGCACGCGTCGCGATGCGGTGGGCTCGGGCGAGGCTGCCGGTCAGGGAGAGGTCGGTGAGGATGCCCGCGAGGAACCCCGCGGCGAAGGCGTCGCCCGCACCGATCGACTCCACCACGGGCACGTCGAGCGCCTCGCTGTCGGTGCGCTCCGCGCCGTCGAACGCCACAGCCCCGCGAGGACTCGTCACCACGAGGTAGCGAGGCTCCGGGAACAGCTCGCGCAGCCGGTCGGCATCCGACGTGCCGAACACGTCCTCGGCATCCGGCCGCGTGCAGAGAAGGATGTCCGCACGGTGCGCATATTCCGCGATCGCCGCCCGGCCCTCGTCCTCGCGCCCACGCCACAGCGCGGGTCGCCAGTTGACGTCGAAGCTGAGGAGGCGCCCGGGGCGCGTCGACGCGTACAGCGCGTCCTGAGCGGCCCGCGCCGATGTCGACAGTGCCGGGGTGATCCCCGACGTGTGCACGAGCGCGGCCTCGCCGAGAAGAGCGGATGCCGCGGGCGACGCGAGCGTGTCGGGGGAGAGGCGCGCGGCGGCTGAGCCGGCTCGGTAGTAGTGCATCGTGCCGTCGACCGAGCCGTCCGGCCGAGGCGACAGCTCCTTCACGTACAGACCGGTCGGAGCCTCGGCATCCACCTCCACCGCGCGGTCGTCGACGTCGTGCCGACGGAGCTCGCCGGTGAGGAATCGACCGAATCCGTCGTCTCCCACGCGCGAGATGACGGCGGCGCGGATGCCGGCGGATGCCAACGCGATGGCGGTGTTCCACTCCGCTCCGGCGAGGGAACGGTGGAATGTGCGGGAGTCCTCGAGGGGAGCGGCGGTCGCGGGTACCAGGGCGACCATGCCTTCTCCCACGCAGACGGCGAGGGGAGCGGTGTCGGACACGCTCTGGACATTACCGGAACGTCACGCGACGGAAACATCCGATACACGAATGAAACATGGCGGTGTTTTGCTAGGGCGTGCGCACTGGGTAGCGTCGAATCATCACCGTTCCGGGGATGACGACGTCCCCGCAACGCGCAATGAAGCGCTCGACAGGAAGGTCACACAATGCCCCATGAAGTCATGCGTCGGCGAGGTCTCATCGCCGTCACGGGAGCAGCGCTCGCCGCGCTGGTCCTCTCAGGATGCGTCGCCAGCGAGCGCGGTGACGATGCGGGGGAGGGCTCCGGTGATGTGGACGGTACGTTCGTCTTCGCCGCATCCTCCGACCCGGCCAGCCTCGACCCGGCCTTCGCGCAGGACGGCGAGAGCTTCCGCGTGTCCCGCCAGATCTTCGAAGGTCTCGTCGGCACTGAGCCCGGCACGGCAGACCCCGCGCCCCTCCTCGCCGAGTCGTGGGAGTCATCCGAAGACGGCATGACCCACACCTTCGAGCTGAAGGAGGACGTCACGTTCCATGACGGAACGCCGTTCAACGCCGAGGCTGTGTGCGCCAACTTCGACCGCTGGTACAACTGGACCGGTCTCGCCGCGTCCGAGGCGTTCGGGTACTACTACAACAAGCTCTTCAAGGGCTACGCGGAGACCGCGTCGGATGCCGTGTACAAGTCCTGCACGCCCGACGGCGACTACTCGGTCACGGTCGAGCTGAACAAGCCGTTCGCCGGCTTCGTCGCCTCTCTGTCGCTGCCGTCCTTCGCCATGCAGAGCCCATCGGCACTGTCGGAGTTCGGTGCGGACGACGTCAGCGGCTCGGCCGAGGCTCCTGTGCTCTCGGAGTACGCCATGGGCCACCCGGTCGGCACCGGCCCGTACCAGTTCGAGGAGTGGGCTCCGGGCGAGCAGGTCACCCTGAAGTCCTACGGCGACTACTGGGGCGAGAAGGGGCAGATCGACGAGATCATCTTCCGCACCATCGACGACCCGACGGCTCGTCGCCAGGCTCTCGAGTCCGGCTCGATCGACGGCTACGACCTCGTCGGCCCCGCCGACACGAAGGCCCTCGAGGACGACGGCTTCACCATGGTGTCGCGCCCGCCGTTCACGATCCTCTACCTGGCGTTCAACCAGGCCGTGCCCGAGCTGCAGGACCCGAAGGTCCGTGAGGCGCTCTCCTACGCCGTCGACAAGGACGCGCTGATCAGTCAGGTGCTGCCCGAGGGCACGCAGAAGGCGATCGAGTTCGTGCCCGAGGTCGTCAACGGCTACAACCCCGACGTCACGACGTACGACTACGACCCCGAGAAGGCGAAGTCGCTGCTCGCGGAGGCCGGCTACACCGAGGCCAACCCGCTCAAGCTGACCTTCAACTACCCGGTCAACGTCTCGCGTCCCTACATGCCGGACCCCGAGCAGATCTTCACCGTGCTGTCCTCACAGCTGTCCGAGGTCGGCGTCGAGACCACTCCGGTCTCGGAGGAGTGGGTCGAATACCTCGA
>JAZBLS010000265.1:0-2470 GCA_037033365.1 Actinomycetota bacterium
CGATCACCTTGATGCCCTTGGCGGACACGTTGAGCGTGATCTTACGACCGAGCGACGGGACGAAATAGGTCTTCTTCTGCACGTTCGGGTCGAAGCGGCGCTTCGTCCGGCGGTGCGAGTGCGAGACGTTGTGACCGAAGCCGGGAACAGCTCCGGTCACCTGGCACACTGCTGCCATGATGGTGACTCCTTCTATACCGTGAGGCCGGACGGCCCCACCCAAGATCCCTTGTCTGCACGCTGCACGACCCCTCGGGGACGAACAGCACGCGAACTGCGCACAGGAGTGTGCACAGACAATCGCCTAGCCTACCAGACGCCGAGGTCAGACCCGAATCGCCTCGATCAGCAGCGCCGCACCGGGCGCGAGGAGCGGCAGCGGGACGCCGACGCTCTCGAAGAAGGCCCCGGATGCCTGGATTCCGGCGTCGACCCATCCGGGATCGGCGACCTGATGCCGCGACACGACCCCGAGGTCCTCGCGCACCCGCAGGCGGTATCGCGCCTCGGCGAGCAGCCCGGGGATCCGCGTCCGCGGCGTGAACGCATCGGTCGAGGTGCCGAGCCGCACCCACGCGAACACCGCGCGCGACCCGTCGGGCGCGACGACCCCGTGCAGCAGCGTCTCGGGGTCGACCTCGTCGGCGCGCACCGTCACGCCAGAATGAAGCAGCGGTCGCAGCTCGCGGTACAGCGCCGTCCAGCGCGTCAGCGCCTCACGCTCCTCGGGGCTGCAGCGGGTGATGTCCCATTCGATGCCCGCGTGGCCGAACAGCGCGGTCGTCATCCGGAACGGGAGGGATGCCGCGCGGTGCGTGGTCTCGGCGATCGTCGGCCCCACGTGCGAGCCGACGACCTCGGGCGGCACGAGCGAGGCGGTCCAGCGCTGGATGCGCTGCCGCTCGATCGGGTCGTTGGAGTCCGACGCCCAGACCCGCTGCGTGCGAGCGAGCACACCCAGGTCCACGCGGGCTCCGCCACTCGCGCACGACTCGATCTCGAGCGACGGATGCCGCTCCCGCAGCTCGTCGAGCAGGGCGTAGAAGGCCGTCGTCTGCGCGTGCACCGCGGCCCGCCCGCTCCGCGGCGACACCGCGGCATGGAGATCGCGGTTGTGGTCCCACTTGATGAAGTCGATGCCCACCTCTGCGACCAGGCCGTCGATGCGCTCGAGCAGGTACGCCGCGGCATCCGGGTTCGTGAGGTCGAGCACCTTCTGGTGCCGCCAGGTCGGCGACTCCGCCGATGCCTGCAGGATCCAGTCCGGATGCCGGGACGCGAGCTCCGACACCGGATTGACCATCTCCGGCTCGAACCACAGACCGAACTGCATCCCCAGGCCGTGCACCCGGTCGGCGAGCGGGCGCAGCCCGTCCGGCCACTTCGCGTCATCGACGTACCAGTCCCCCAGACCCGACCGGTCGGCGGGCCGGCCGCGGAACCAGCCGTCGTCCAGCACGAACCGCTCGACGCCGACGGATGCCGCGGCCTCGGCCAGCTCCATGATCTTCGCCGGGTCGTGGTCGAAGTACACGGCCTCCCAGGTGTTCAACACGAGCGGTCGGGGCGTCGCGGGGTGGCCGGGCAGGGCCCGGGCTGTGCGGTGGAGGCGCGCCGTGACGGCATCCATCCCGCTCTCGCCGTAGGCGAGGTACACGACCGGCGAGGTGTAGGACTCCCCCGCCTCGAGCCGGATCTCGCCGGGAAGCAGCAGCTCACCTCCGACGAGCACCGCACCGTGCACACCCGCGCCCTCGGGCAGACGCTCGACGCCGACCTCGACATCTCCGCTCCAGGCGACGTGAGCGTCCCAGACCTCGCCGCGGCGGAACCCGAAGCCCTCCGCGCCGACCGCGGTGAGAAAGGGCGAATCGTGCCCGCCGCGTCCTCGGCGCCCCTGGCGAAGGTGCGCGCCGTGCCTGATCGCTCCGCGCTGCGGATGGCGCTCCCCCGTCCAGCGTCCGGTGTGGTCGAGCACCTCGGTCGCGTGCGCGGGCACGGGTATGAGAACGCGCGCCGCGAGCAGGTCGAGCGGCTCACCGTCTTCGGCCGTGCTCGTCACCGATACCTGCGCCGCGAGCACGCCGCCCTCGTCGAGCGACAGGTCGAGCACGACCTCGGCGCCGGCCCGCTCGTCGACGAAGGAGGCGGTCAGCGTCGTGTCGGTCGCCGTCCACGACACCGCCTGCAGGAGAGGCGCGCTGTGCCGTCCGCCCCGGTGCCAGGCGACGGCCGGCGCACCCGACCATCCGTCCGCCTCGACCGCGAGCAGTGGGAAGGTCCGCGGCGCGTCGAACGAGCTGAAGGTCACGGCGCCGGTCGAGGACGACACCAACCCCTCGGCGTCATCGGGCGCGAGAGCCGCTCCCCAGTGCAGCAGCCGCGCGCCTGCCGTGTCAATGACGACGCTGACGCCGCCGGAAGCGAGATGGACGAGTTCGGACATGTCTCTCCAGATACGAGGAGAGGC
>JAZBLS010000266.1:0-2469 GCA_037033365.1 Actinomycetota bacterium
TCTTCGCTCACGGTTCTACTGTACGCGGGGTCGCGGACAGCATCGCGGAGCCACGGCGGGGTCGGCGCGCGCCGACCCCGCGCCGATCAGGGCCGGTGGAACGGGTCCTCGTACAGGCGCTCGGGAACACGCAGCACGAACACCGGAGTACCGGATGCCCAGATCGCGGCCGCGCCGGCCCGCAGCAGATCGATCTGCGCCTCGCCCTCGGCGACGATCTCGACATCGGCTCCAACGACGCGCACGGATGCGCCGTTCACAGTGTGGACGCCGTCACGTTCGACGGCCTCCGGGTACGGCTCGTGCAGTTCGCGGAGGTCACTGAGGATGAACGTGGGCCGGGAGCCCTCGGGTGCGGCGAGCACGTGCTTCGGCCGGTCGATGCCGGTCAGCACGAGCGCGGAGTCGATGCCCGCGCGGACGGCTCCGAGGATGTCGGTGTCCAGGCGGTCTCCGATGAAGAGCGGCTTCCGGGCGCCGAAGCGCGCGAGCGCCTCTTCGAAGATCGGGGTCTCCGGCTTGCCGGCGACGGTCGCGAGACGGCCGATCGCCGTGTGCACCGCCGACACCAGGGTTCCGTTGCCCGGCGCGACGCCGCGCTCGCGCGGGATCGTCCAGTCGGTGTTGGTGGCGATCCAGGGGATGCCACCCTCCTCTTCGGGCACCTTGAGGGCGAACGCGGCCTCGGCGAGGTCGGTCCACGCCACCTCCGGCGCGAAGCCCTGCACCACCGCATCCGGCGCATCCTCGGCGCTGCGGGTGACGGTGTACCCCGCCTTCACCGCCTCGTCGACGAGCCCGTCGCCGCCGACGATCAGCAGGGTCGCCGGTGCCGGCACCAGGTCCGCGAGGAGGCGCATCGCCGCCTGCGGACTCGTGATGACATCATCGGGCGCGACAGACAGGCCGAGGCTGGTCAGGTGCGACGCCACCGACGCGTCGGTGCGCGAGGCGTTGTTGGTGATGTACCCCAGCCGTGCCGTCGCCGCTGCGCGGTTCAGGCTCTCCACGGCGTGCGGGAGCGCGCCGGGTCCGGCGTACACCACACCGTCGAGGTCGGCCAGGACCGCGTCGACCCCGTCGAGCGGCGTGCGGACGGCTGCCTTCTTGGAGAACAGCCCCACTACGCGTCCTTGGACGCGTCGGACTCGCTCGGGGTGGAGTCGCTCTGATCCGTGTCGCTCGGGTTGAGGCCGTTCTCCTCCAGGAGTTCGCGCACCTCGTCCTCGACGCTCGGCTCCGGCTCGGGCTCGGGCTCGGGCTCGGGCTCGGGCTCGTCGGCAGGCTCAGGCTCTTCGGCAGTCGCGGGCTCAGTCTCGCCGTCCGATTCTTCGGACTCGTTCTCCGACTCGTCAGCGTCGGCGTCAGACTCGTCGTCGTCGGACTCGTCGTCGTCGGCATCAGACTCGTCATCCGCGTCGAAGTACTCGTCCTCGATGAGGCCGTCCTCGACGATGAGCTCCTCGTCGCCGGCCTCGTCGACGCCGAGCGCCTCCGCAGCGACCTCGGCGCGGTGCGCCCAGAACTCGGCTTCCTCAGTGCGACCGAGGTCCTCGAGCACGGCGGCACGCGCGGCGAACAGCGCGGGGCTCCATTCGAAGGCGCGGTCGGGGTCGAGCTCCGGGATCTCGAGCTCGCCGAGAGCCAGCTCGAGGTCGCCCTGGTCGAGGCGCGCACCGGACATGGCGATGGCCAGCGCGACACGCACCGGGGTCTCGAGGGCCGAGCGATCCACCGCACGACCGGTCTCCAGGGCGCGGTCGGAGCGGCCGATACCGCGCTCGCTGTCGACCATCAGGGCGATCTGGTCGTCCTTGCCGGAGATGCGGCGGTAGGTGCGCAGCTCGCGGAGCGCGAGTGCGAAGTCCTCGTTGGCGTACGCGGTGATACCCAGGGTCTCGCGCACGATCGCGATGCGGCCGGCACGCCGGGATGCCGCGAGGGCGTGCTCGTGTGCCAGCGCCGGATCCTCGTCGATGAGACGGGATGCCATCGCCAGGTGACGGGCGACGACCTCGGCGTTCTCCTTGCTCAGGGTCTTGAGCTCGTTGCGAGCCGACGGGTGGAGATCGCGCGCCGTGACGTCGTCAGGGATCGCGGGATCGTTGAAACGCGGGCGGTCGCTCGACGCCTGGACCGGACGCTCGCGGCCCGCTCCCCCGCGCTGCGGGTAGGAGCGGGAGCTGTTGCTGTCTCGGGGGGAACGATCGTCGCGGTTGTAACCACCCTCACGACGCGGGGCACCACCATCACGGTTGTAGCCACCTTCACGACGCGGGGCGCCACCGTCACGGTTGTAACCACCCTCACGACGGGGCGCATTGTTATCGCGATTGTAACCGCCCTCGCGACGAGGGGCGCCACCGTCACGGTTGTAGCCGCCCTCGCGACGGGGCGCATTGTTGTCGCGGTTGTAACCGCCCTCGCGACGGGGCGCATTGTTGTCGCGGTTGTAGCCGCCCTCGCGAC
>JAZBLS010000267.1:0-2271 GCA_037033365.1 Actinomycetota bacterium
CCCACGTCGGCGTCGTGCTCGTCGCGGACGGCTCGCCGTCGGCATCCGATCTGTCCGACGCGCTGCGCGGTCGCCCGGCGCTCGTGGTGATCGACGGGGTCGACCGCCTCTCGCAGGCGGAACGCGATCAGCTGTCGGCCCGACTCCGGGATGCCGACGGGACCGCCGTCGTGCTCACCACCACCGCACCCGAGGCCGCGCTCGGGATCCTGCACGACGCTCGACGGGCGGCCGTCCCGCCGATCGACATAGACACGACAGCGACGCGCGTGACCGCTGACGACACCACCGATTCGACCGAGGTGACCGCATGACCCTCCCCATCGAGCGAGCCCGCTCGCGCAAGCCCATCACGTGGCTGACGATCCTCGGCATCCTGCTGCTGCCGGCAGCGGTGGGTGGCATCCTCGTCGCCGCGCTGCAGAACCCGACCGAGCGCCTGGAATCCATGACGGCCGCGGTCGTCAATCTGGACGAGCCCGTCACGATCGACGGTCAACTCACCCCGCTCGGGCGCCAGCTCACGGCGGGTCTCGTGGAGGGGTCCGACGATCTGGACTCGAACCTGACCTGGGTCATCTCGAACGAGGAGGATGCGGCCGACGGTCTCGCCGACGGCTCGTACCAGGCGGTCATCACGATCCCGAAGGATTTCTCCGCCGCGGCCACCTCGGCCGGTCAGGCGATCGCCGACGGAGGCGGAGAGGCGGAGCAGGCGACGATCCGCGTGACCACGCCCGACGACGGACTCGTCGCGGACGACCTCATCACCAGCCAGATCGCGAACGTCGCGGCATCCTCGCTCGGCACGATGCTGTCGGAGGCGACGCTGGAGAACGTGCTGGTCGGATTCACGACGATCGGCGATCAGATCGGTGACGCGGCCGACGGCGCAGCGCAGTTGGCCGACGGAGCACGGAGCGCCGCGACCGGTGCGGCTGCGATCCCCGACGGTGCGACGCAGCTCGCGAACGGAGCCTCGGAGCTGGGGTCGGGCGCGGGCTCGCTCGCCTCCGGTCTCGACACCCTCACGGGCAAGACGCGGGAGGCCGCGGCAGGTGCGTCGCAGCTCGGGCTCGGCCTGACGAACGGCGCCGCGCAGCTCGAGCAGACCGGACTCGTGCCCGACCAGCTCAGCGGCGGCGCGGATGCCGTCGCGGCCGGTCTGCAGCAGCTCGCGGCCGCGTGCGATCCCGCCACGTTCACCGAGGCGTACTGCGCACAGCTCGAGCAGCTCGCCACAGGCGCGACGGGAACCTCCGTCGGGCTGCAGCAGTTCGACACTGCGGCGACGGCGAACATCTCTGGCCAGTTCCGCCAGGCGGGAGCAGGGGCCTCCACCCTCGCCGACGGCCTGAACCAGCTCGCGACGGACGGGCTCGCCGCGTCGGCATCCGGTGCCCGCGCCCTCTCGACGGGGGCGGTGCAGCTCTCCGACGGCGCGACACAGCTCGCCACGGGTGCCACCGAGCTCTCGACCGGCCTCGACACGCTCGCCACCGGGACGAGCGACCTCGCGGGAGGCCTGCGCACGGCATCCGAGTCCCTCCCCTCGTTCAGCGACTCCGAGTCGACCTCGCTCGCGTCGGTGATCGCCGACCCCGTGGCATCCGACGCCTCCAACGGCACGATCTTCGGGCCGACGGCCATCCCTCTGCTGACCGCCGTGGTGCTGTGGTTCGGTGCGCTGGCCTCGTTCCTGGTGATGCGGGCCCACACCGCACGCACCCTGACGTCTCGACGGTCGTCGGCCGGTCTCGCGCTGCGCGCCTTCGCGCCCGCCGCGGCGATCGGGGCCGCACAGGGCATCCTGGTGTCGCTCATCGTGCAGATCGTCGCAAGCTACGACGCCGCGCAGTGGTGGTCCTTCGCCGGGACCGCCGTGCTCGCGGGTGTCGCGTTCGCAGCGGTGAACCAGGCGCTGGTCGCCGTCTTCGGGGGGATCGGCCGCTGGATCAGCGCGCTCGTGGGGGTGCTCGCGATCGCGACGGGACTCATCTCGACCGTGCCCGACTGGCTCGCAGGTCTCGGGGCCGCGTTGCCGACATCCCCCGCGTTCGCGGGTCTGATCGCGGCAAACGGATCGGCCGCCGCCGGGCTCGTCGTCTGGGGTGTGCTCGCACTGGTCGCCACGACCCTCGTGGTCGCCCTGCGGCGCACGACGTCCGCGAAGGCGGCCGTGGCCACGGCCTGACCGAGCACAGCTTCGGATCCGCCCCGGGCACAGCTTCGGATCCGCCCCGGGCACAGCTTCGGAACTGCTCACCGACA
>JAZBLS010000268.1:0-2228 GCA_037033365.1 Actinomycetota bacterium
CGCGAGCACTGCCCGTCCAGGAGTCCGAGAGTGCGGCTGCCGCACCGGTCCCCGCCGCCGCTGAGCCGGCACGGTCGAGCGAGCCGGTCACCACGAGCGAATCGGCTCCCTCGCCATCCGAGCCCGCCGAGCCCGCGGCCGGCGGGCGACTCGAGGACCTCTTCCACTCGCGCGCCGACGAGGACGCCGCGGGTCGGGTGCCCAAGAAGAAGAAGAAGCGTCGCACGGGCTGCCTCGTGGCGCTGATCATCGTCCTCGCCATCCTCGGCGGCATCACCGCCGCAGGCGTCTGGGCCATGAACACGTACGGCGACAAGATCAGCGACGCCTTCGGGTGGGGCGACCCCAAGGACTGGGAGCCCGGTCTCGCCACCGGCGAGGTGCTCGTCACGATCAAGGACGGAGACACGGGAGCCCCCGTCTCCACCGCTCTGTACGAGGGCGGGGTGACCCGCACGGAGGACGTCTTCTACGACTACCTGGTGAACGAGGGCATCGCGGTCACGTTCTATCCGGGTATCTACCGTCTCCAGGAGAAGATGACGGCGGAGGCCGCGCTCGAGGCCCTGCAGAATCCCGACAACAAGATGGAGAACTCGGCGAGCGTCGGCGAGGGCGCGACGATCGAGTCGTCTCTGCCGACCATCGCCGAGTCGCTGGGCATGCCGGTGGAGGACTTCCAGGCGGCGATCGACCTCGGCCCCGCGGCCTACGGCGTGGACGCGCAGACGCTCGAGGGCTGGCTGTTCCCGGCGGTCTACACGTTCGACGCGGGAGTCACGCCGCAGCAGGTCATCCAGCGCATGGTGGACCGCACGCACGAATCCCTGGATGCCGCCGGCGTACCGGCCGAAGATGCGCAGCGCATCCTCACGATCGCCTCGATCATCCAGCGCGAGGGCCTCACGGCGGACTTCGACAAGGTGTCGCGCGTGATCCAGAACCGCCTCGACATCGACATGAAGCTGCAGATGGACTCCACCGCGCAGTACGGCTACGGCTCGCTGCACGAGGGCGTCGTGTCGAGCTCGGCGGAGGCGCTCGCGGATCCGAACCCGTGGAACACCTACGTGAACACCGGGCTCCCCGTGACTCCGATCGCGAGCCCCAGCGATGCGGCGATCAAGGCGGCCATGAACCCGGCCGACGGGCCGTGGCTGTACTTCGTCACGATCAATCTCGCGACGGGGGAGACCCAGTTCTCCGAGACCTACGAGGAGCACCTCCAGGGCGTCGAGAAGTGGGAGCAGTGGTGCCAGGAGAACCCCGACGGGGGTTGCTCGGCCGGATGACCCGACGTCGCCTCGCGGTATGGGGAGACCCGATCGCGCATTCGAAGTCCCCGGCCCTGCATGCGGCCGCGTACGCCGTGCTCGGTCTCGACTGGGAGTACGGACGGCAGCGCGTGGATGCCGCGGGATTCGACGCCGCCATCGGCGCGCGCGACCACACCTGGCGCGGTCTGTCGCTGACCATGCCCCTCAAGGAGGCGGCCCACGCATTCGCCGACGTCCTCGACGCGCACGCCGCGTCGACCGGCGCCGTCAACACGCTGCTGCTGGGCGACAGGGCCGCGGGATTCAACACCGACGTCGGCGGGATCATGGACGCGCTCACCGAGCAGGGGCTGGGAGAACTCGACGACGTGCGGATCCTCGGCGCCGGCGCGACGGCGGCATCCGCCCTCGTGGCGGTCGCGGAACTCGGAGCCCGTCGCATCGACCTCCGGGCGCGTCGCCCGGAGAAGGCGGCGGACCTCGTGGCCCTCGGCGACCGACTCGGCGTCGCGGTGTCGGCCGCGGCACTGTCCGATCCCACATCCCGCGTCGAGCTCACGATCGCCACGCTCCCGGGCGGCGCCGCGCTCGATCCCGTCGCCGTCGATGCACTCTCGGCGACCGGCGGCGCCCTCTTCGACGTCGCCTACTCGCCGTGGCCGTCCGCCCTCGCGACGACGTGGGACGGAGGCCCGGCGATCTCGGGTCTCGGGATGCTGCTGTTCCAGGCGGTCCGGCAGATCCGCATCTTCGTCCACGGCGATCCGACTGTGCCGCTGGACCACGAGGACGCCGTGATCACGGCGATGCGGGCCGCCCTGTAGCCGTCGGATGACACGCGGCACGATCCGCACTCGATCCCGTGGGAGACTGGAGCAATGCTCCGCGTGCTCACGGCCGGCGAATCGCACGGCCCAGAACTCATTGCCGTCATGGAGGGTCTGCCCTCGG
>JAZBLS010000269.1:0-2210 GCA_037033365.1 Actinomycetota bacterium
CACCGCGACGTCCTGGTCGGCGAGGTCGCGCGAGTGGTAGATCACTCGCCAGGCGGTCGCGCCGAGCGGCGCGCTCGCGATCTCCTCGACGCGGATGACCTCGCCGGGCTCCCCGGGTTCCAGAGGCTCGGGAAGGCGGTAGAAGGCGGCATCCGTCGCGAGGTCCGCTTCCTCCTCGACGTGCCGCCTGATCGCATCGATCGTCAGGACCCCGGCGACGATCACGACGACGAGGAGCACGACCAGGAGGGCCCGACGCCGTGATCGGGTCCGGCTCCAGATGTCCGCTGAGGTGCGGTCTCGCATGACCTCTTTCTAGCGCATCGCCCCGGGGGCCGACAGCGCCGGATGAGTCGTGCTCTAGCCTGAGCACATGCAGGAGGCAGAATCGGGACCTATCCAGCTCGTAGGGTGGAAACGCGGGCTTGTGCTCGGAATCGGGGCGCTCTTCGTTCTGATTCCCGTGCTCGCGTATCTCGACACGCGTATCGGTTGGGTGGCGGCACCGCAGCCGATGCCAGAGGCGTTCGGGCTCCTCATGGCGGTCTTCGCGGTTATCGGTGGGGTCTTCCTGCTATCCGGCTTCCTCGGCTTCTGGCTGATGTGGAAGGACGTCGCCGCGCTCGACCTCAATCGTCCGGACCCTTCACGCGTGGCGGTCGCGAGCGCCCGGCCCGCGGCGGCCGGTGCCCGGGCGGAGGAGCGGCCGCCGTTCGACGGTGCCTGGTTCCGCACCGATCTCGCCGGCGCTGACCGTGAGTTCGCACTCGTCGCGAAGAACTACTTCGTCGACCGGCAGGGCGGAGACGACACTGACTTCGACAGATCCGTGATCTCGGTCTGGAGGAGCAAGGGACGACCCAACTACGCCTTCCACTTACGGACGCCTGCGGGCGAGCGATGGATCAAGGTGCCCCACCGAGGACGCGCAGGCGCGGGGGCAGGAGAGTCATTCGAGGCGGAATAGCGCATCCCGCCGTCGCAGCACGGCCAGGATCACCGTCGGGATGAGGGTGAGCGCCGCAATGGCGGCGCCGAGCGCGGCCGGGCCCGACAGCCCCAGCGGGCCGATCAGGGTGGCCCCGGCGACGGCAGTGCCGACGGCGGTCCCTGCGTTGAACGCCGCTACGGCCAGCGCTGAACCGAGCGTCGCGCCGGATCCGGCCGATGTGACGGCGAGGTGGATCAGGACGCCGTTGGCGCTGAGTCCGAAGAGGCCGAGCAGCACCACGAGGACGATCATCGCCCACGGCATCCCGGAGACCATGCTGATGCCCAGCAGCAGGAGCACTGTGACAGTCGGCGTGATGACGGTGACGAGTCCGGGATGCGCGTCGCCGAAGCGACCGCCGATGATCGTGCCGATGAACGATCCGATTCCGAAGCCGGTCAGGACCAGGGGGATCAGTGCGGAGGGGACTCCCGCCTGATCCGTGAGGATCGGGGCGATGAAGGAGTACGCAGCCAGGACGCCGCCGGTGGTCGTCGCGCATGCGGCGAGCGTGATCCACAGCCGTCCGGAGCGGAGCGCGGCGAGTTCGGCGCGCACGGAAGCGGTCTGCGCGGTGGAGCCGTGATTCGCGGGGACGAGACGCGCAACGAACGGGATCGTGATCGCGGCGGCGATCGCGAGTGCCCAGAACGTTCCGCGCCACCCCACGAGCTGTGCGACGAGAGCGCCGAGAGGAACGCCCAGCACGGTGGCGAGAGCGCCGCCCGCGCCCACGATGCCGATGGCCCGGGCTCCTGCGTTCGGCCCGGCGGCGCGGCTGGCGATGACGGCTGCGACGGCCCAGAACGCGCCTGTCGCGAAGGCGGTGACGAACCGAGCGACGAGCAGCGCCGTGAGGTCGGATCCGAGGGCCACGATCACATGGCCGACGACGAACACGACGAGCGCGAGGACCAGCGTCAGGCGGGAGGAGAGACGGAGCGTCAGCATCGCCATGAGCGGTGCTCCGACGATCATCCCGACCGCGAAGACCGTGATGAGCGAACCCGCCTGCGCGAGCGAGATGCCCAGGTCCGTCGTCATCTCGGGGAGGATGCCCGCCACGACGAACTCCGTCGTGAGCATCAGGAAGGTCCCGAGTGCGAGCACGTAGACGACGAGCGGAAGCCGGGGACCGCGGCCCGTCGTGGCGGGGGCGGACATCGCCAGGGTGTCGGTGTTCATCGGCTGTCTCTCTCGGCGGATGCGGTTCGCCCGT
>JAZBLS010000270.1:0-2020 GCA_037033365.1 Actinomycetota bacterium
GGGAGCGGGGGAGTGGGGGAGCGGGAGGGGGAGCGGAGGTCGCGCGGGGTGCGGACGCACCGGGGCGGCAGCCGAGGCGACCCGCGGGCGTAGCCTGGAACCATGCCCTCCCGCAAGATCGACATCATCGACGGGCGCGCGGCGCTGGATGCCGTGCGGGCGTCCTCCGCGGCGGATGCGAAGCCCGCGCGCACCGACCTCGCCACCGCCGTGCGGTACCTGCTGCAGCTCCTCGACGAGAAGGCGCCGGGCAACAGTGTCGAGGTGCGGGTCCCGCCGTTCGGAGCGGTGCAGGTGATCCAGGGCCCCCGGCACACGCGAGGCACTCCACCGAACGTCGTGGAGATGGATGCGCCGACCTGGATCGCAGTGGCCACGGGAGAACTGCACTGGGCGGATGCCGAGACGGCCGGTCGCATCCAGGCCTCCGGCACACGTGCGAGCCTCGTCGACGTGCTCCCGCTGCGTCCCTGAGCTGCGACCGCGAACAGGCTGTCAGTGCCGAGCCGTCACGAGCGGCACGCGCGTGAACGGGTGCGGGAAGACGTCGACCGCCTGCCCGTAGACGGCTTCGATGCGCTCCGCCGTGAGCACCTCGGCGGCCGTGCCCGTCGCGGCGACGCGCCCCTCCGAGAGGAGAGTCACCCGGTCGGCGTGCGCGAGGGCGGCGTTCAGGTCGTGCAGCACGATCGCGACGGCGATCCCGGCATCCGCCTGCCGTCTGATGAGCCGCATGACGTCTTCATGGTGCTTGAGGTCGAGGGCGGCGGTCGGCTCGTCGAGCAGCAGGATGCCGGTGCGCTGCGCGAGGACGCGGGCGAGGGCGACGCGTGCGCGCTCTCCACCCGACAGCGAGGTCACGGGTCGGGCGGCGAGCGGCAGCACCTCGGTCGCCGTCATCGATTCCCGCACGACGTCGTCATCGTCGTCCGCCGCCTCGGTGTGCGCCCACGGGGCACGCCCCATGCGCACCACCTGCTCGGCACTGAACGGGAACGACACCGCGTTCTCCTGCAGCAGCACTCCGCGGGCGCGGGCCAGAGCCTGGGGGCGGATGCCGGTGATCGGCGCTCCGTCGAGGAGCACCTCGCCGCTGCTCGGCGTCACGTCGCCCGAGAGCACGCCGAACAGGGTGGACTTGCCCGCCCCGTTGGGGCCGACGAGTGCGTGGATCTCGCCCTCGCAGATGTCGATCGCCGCGTCGTCGAGGATCGCCCGACCCCCGCCGACGGTCACGGTGACACCCGTCGCGTGCAGCCGCGCGGCGGTCATGCCCATCCTCCCGACCGGCGGCGCGTCCGCACGAGCAGCCAGAGGAAGAACGGGCCGCCGACGAGTGACGTGATCATGCCGATCGGCAGATCGGCCAGGGGCACGGCCGTGCGGGCGACGAGGTCGGCGACCGCGATGAGCAGCGCGCCTCCGAGCGCCGAGGAGATCACGAGCGGCAGGTGCGCGGGGCCGATGAGCATGCGCATGAGATGCGGCACGACGAGGCCGGCGAACCCGATGATCCCCGCGAAGGCGACGGCCGCGCACACGAGGATCGCCACCGTCACGATCACGACCATGCGCAGCAGCTCGACGTTGACACCCAGGTGCCGCGCCGTGCGCTCGCCGAGCGCGAAGAGGTCGAGCCGCCGCGACACGACCAGCGCGATCACGATGCCGACCGCGACGAGCGGTGCGACGAGCGCGGTGTTCGACCAGAGCGCTCCGTTGAGCGAGCCGAGCTGCCAGAAGACGATCTGCTCGCGCGTCGAGGTCGTGCCGAGGAACGTGAGGAACGCCATGCCCGCACCGGCGATCGCATTGATGGCGATGCCCGTGAGCAGCAGGGTCACGACCTCGGTGCGCCCTCCGGATCGACTGATGAAGTACACCGCGAGCACGGCGATGAGCCCGCCGAGGAACGCGAAAGCGGGTGTCGTCCACATGCCGAAGGACGCAAGGCCGAGCGTGATGCTCGCGGCCGCGCCGAGGGCTGCTCCGGACGAGACGCCGACGACTCCGGCATCCG
>JAZBLS010000271.1:0-1925 GCA_037033365.1 Actinomycetota bacterium
CTGATCCTCCCGGGCCTGATCTCGGCGTTCAACATGGTGGTCGTGCGCAATTTCTTCATGAGCATCCCCGCGAGCCTGGTCGAGTCCGCGCGGATCGACGGGGCGAGCGACTTCCGGATCCTGTGGAAGATCATCCTGCCGCTCTCAAGGCCCGTGCTCGCTGTCGTCGGTCTGTTCTACGCCGTCGGCTATTGGAACAGTTACTTCAACGCCCTGCTGTACATCAACGACTCGAACCTGTGGCCGGTGCAGGTCGTACTGAACCAGTACGTGATCCAGGGGTCCGTGCTCACGGACATCATCGGTTCGGACGTCCCGACACCACCCTCGCAGTCCGTGCAGATGGCGGTCGTGGTCCTCGCTACGTTGCCGATCCTGATCGTCTACCCGTTCATCCAACGGCACTTCACGAAGGGCATGCTGACCGGCGCGATCAAGGGGTGACCTCGCCCCGCCCATGATCCACCATGCGCCATGGATCGCGACGCCTCGGACCTCCCTCGGTCCGGGGCGTCGCTCCGTGGTCCGCCGTCAGTCGATGGGGTCGAGGCGTCCCGGCCGGACGACGACCCACAGGATGATGATCGCGGCGAGCTGTCCGACCACCATGACCGCGGCCACGGGGGCGGCGCTCGTCACACCGATGAACCCCGCGATCGGGGTGGCGAGCGCGCCGAAGCCCTGCCGAGTGGCATTGAGCAGGCTCGCCGCCGTGCCGGCATCGCCGCCGTGCCGAGCGAGCGCGAGGGTCTGGATGCAGGGGGTGTTCACCCCGAGGAAGAAGGTGAACGCCCAGAGGAACACCATGATGCTCACGAGCGGCCCCACCGGGAGCAGCCCGACGATGAGCAGCCCGATGGCGGAGATCCCGAGCCCGGCGGTGGACAGCATCACGATCCGGCGCGGTTCGATGCGATGGGCGATACGAACCCCGAGCTGCGTGCCGAGGAGCATCATGAGCGCGTGCGAGGCGAAGACGAGGCCGTACTGCAGCTCACTGAGGCCGTAGACGCGCTGGAACAGGAACGACGATGCCGCGAGGTAGCTGTACATGCCAGCCCAGGCGAGCGAGGTCACGAGCACGAGCCCGACGAAAGGCCTGTCGGAGGCGACTCGACGCATCGCCGAAGCGCGGGCGCGCAGTCCACCGGGGTGTCGGCGTTCCGGTGGCAGCGTCTCACCGATGAGGATCAGGACCAGCAGCCCGATCGCGAGCCCGTATCCAGCGAGGGACGCGAAGACCCCCCGCCATTCCATGACCTCGAGCAACAGCGATCCGAACAACGGTCCGACGGCGATCGCCATACCGGAGATAAGCGACATCGAAGCCAGCATGCGCATCATCGGGAGTCCGGAGTAGAGGTCGCGGACGATGGCGAGCGCGATGACACCCGTGGCGGCGGAAGCCGCGCCCTGGAGGACGCGCGCGGCCACCAGCATCTCGACCGACGGTGCGAGGGCACAGGCGATCGAGGCGGCGACGTGCACGACCGTCGCGATGAGCATCGGTTGGCGCCGACCGACGGCGTCGCTCCACGGGCCGGCGAAGAACTGCCCGAGGACCATGCCGATCATCGCGCCCGTGAAGGTGAACTGGATCGACGACTCCGAGACATCGAACGTGCCCGCGATCTGCGGGAAAGCGGGGAGGTAGATGTCGATCGTGAAGGTGCTGAGTGTCTGCAGTAGGCCGAGCGCGATGACGTAGGCGATCCGCCTGCGCGCGAAGTCGTCGGCCATCGGGGTCGCGTCGCCCGCGCTCAACGCCGGTGTCCCGTCGAGGACACCGGTCGGGGCGTGTGGCTCATGCGATCGCTTCGAGGGCGGTGAAGCCGAGTGGATCACGGAGGAGCGCGGCGAACGCGACGTCGCTGGCCCCGGCCAGGAGCTGGCTCTCGCCGAGCCGCGGCTCGACGAGTCGAGCG
>JAZBLS010000272.1:0-1844 GCA_037033365.1 Actinomycetota bacterium
GGGCCCGTTGCCCATGTCGGTCCCGTAGAGCACGATGCCGCCCGCGGCGTGGAAGCGCCGGACGTTGTCCTGGGCGATGTGCAGATCGGCGCCGCCGTGGATCGACAGCGTCGAGATCCAGGAGACGGATGCCGCCTGCTCGGCGATCTCGGTGTCGTCGAGCCGCTCGGTGAAGGGGGCATGTGCGAGGCTCGCCGCGCCGAGCCGGGCGACGCGCTGCGCCTCTCCACGGCCTTCCGCGTGCGCGACAACAGGGACGGAACGCGCTTCGGCCGCCGCGACGATCACGCGGAACAGCTCGTCGTCGAACACGGGCCCCGCGGTGCGGTTGCTCGCGACCTTGATGCGGGTCGCCCCGGCATCCGCCATCTCGGCCACCGCCGCGCGGGCGTCGGCCGCATCGGCGATCTCGCGGAACGACCCCTCCGGGGCCCAGTCGCGGTCGGAGGGATACCCACCGACCGGGGTGAGGAAGGCTCCGGCGAACTCGATCGCCGTCCGGTGCGCACCGGCCGCAAGACGGCCGATGGCTACGGGAGCCGCGCCGAGGTCGATGACCCGCCCCAGCACCGAGTCGTCCAGCAGGTCATGGTCGACGAGCTGGAGGTGCACGTGGTGGTCGGTGAAGCCGCCGACGATCACGCGGTCGAATCGGGGCGCGTCGGCGTCCGGAGCGACCTCGCTCAGCCGCATCCGTCCTGCGACGATCTCGAGCGTGCCGTCGCGCCATCCCTCTCCGTCGAAGAACGTAGCCGCGAACACCGTCAGCCGCCGATCTCGGTGCGCACGGTGTACAGCTCGGGGAAGAACGTCAGATCCAGTGCGCGCTGCAGGAAGCCCACACCGCTCGATCCGCCGGTGCCGACCTTCATGCCGATCGTGCGGGCGACGGTCTTGAGATGGCGGAAGCGCCAGAACTGGAAGTTGTCCTCGAGGTCGACGAGGTCCTCGCAGGCCTCGTAGAGATCCCAGTGCTGCTGGTGGTTCTGGTAGATCTCGCGGATCGCGGGGACGAGCTCGGGTGTCTCCCGATAGGGGAGGCGCACGTCGCGGTCGAGGATCGACGCCGGGACGGGGAGACCGCGGCGCGAGGCGTAGCGCAGGAACTCGTCGTACAGCGTGGGCTTCTCCCACTCGGCGGTGAGCAGCGCGAGGTTGGCCGGGTGATCGCGGAAGACGCTCAGCATCTTCTCGTTCTTGTTGCCGAGCGCGAACTCGACCGCGCGGTACTGCACCGACTGGAAGCCGGACGAGGTGCCCAGGGCTCCGCGGAACTGCGCGTACTCGGTCGGGGTGAGGGTCGCGAGCACCGACCACTGCTGCGTCATCACGTCCTGGATGCGCTTGACCCGCGCGACGCGCTTGAGCGCCTCGCGGAGGTCGTCGCTCGCGAGCAGCTGTCGAGCCGACGACAGTTCGTGCAGCAGCTGCTTGAGCCAGAGCTCGGTCGTCTGGTGCTGGATGATGAACAGCAGCTCGTCGTGGTGCTCAGGCTCGCTGACCGGGTGCTGCGCCGTCAGCAGCTGGTCGAGCGACAGGTACGAGCCGTAGGTCATGCGACCCGCGAGGTCGGTGACGATGCCGGACTCGAGCGCGCGCTCGTTCTCAGTGCTCATCTGCAGAACATATCACTTCTGTGGCGGTCGTCACAGAAGTGAAATGTCTGCGCTCGGTCAGAGCGCGGGCGTGCGCGGGGGAGACGTCCGTCGGTCGCCGGAGGCACCGACGGCCTCGAACGCGGCCGCGAGACGCAGCAGCGCGGAGTCGTCGTAGGCGCGACCCGCGAAGGTCAGACCGATCGGCATGCCGATGTCGGCCATGAGCCCCATCGGCACGGTCACGGT
>JAZBLS010000273.1:0-1811 GCA_037033365.1 Actinomycetota bacterium
ACATCACCAGCCCCGGACGCAACTTCGTCACCCTCAAGATCACGACCTCCGACGGGGTCGTCGGTTGGGGTGACGCGACACTCAACGGGCGCGAGCTCGCTGTCGCGTCGTACCTCTCCGACCACGTCGCGTCCATGCTCGTCGGTCGCGACGAGGACCGCATCGAGGACACCTGGCAGTACCTGTACCGCGGGCCGTACTGGCGGCGCGGCCCGGTCACGATGGCCGCGATCGCCGCGGTCGACATGGCCCTGTGGGACATCAAGGCCAAGAAGGCCGGGATGCCGCTGTACCAGCTGCTGGGCGGCGCGAGCCGTGACGGCGTCCGCGTCTACGCGCACGCCTCGGGCACCGACTACGAAGCCCTCAAGAACGCCATCGCTGGCTACGAGGAGCTGGGCTTCACCGCCGTCCGCGTGCAGACCGGCATCCCCGGCCTCGGCCAGATCTACGGCGTCTCGGCCTCGGGCCCCGGCGTCCGCTACGACTACGAGCCCGCCAAGCGCTCCGGCGACCGTCCGAGCGAGGAGCGCTGGGACACGCGCAACTACCTCACGCACATGCCCGGCGTGTTCGCGCGGATCCGCGAGGACTTCGGGTCCGACCTGCGCATCCTGCACGACGGCCACCACCGCATGTCGCCGATCGAGGCCGCGCGCTTCGCGAAGGACATCGAGCCGTATGACCTGTTCTGGCTCGAGGACTGCACCCCCGGCGAGGACCAGACCGCTCTGCGCCTGGTGCGCCAGCACTCCACCACGCCGCTCGCGATCGGCGAGGTGTTCAACTCGGTCTTCGACTACCAGACGCTCATCACCGAGCGGCTGATCGACTACGTGCGCTCCGCCGTCACTCACACGGGTGGCATCACGGCGATGAAGAAGCTGCTCGACTTCGCCGCGATCTACGGCATCAAGTCCGGCATCCACGGCCCCACCGACATCTCGCCGATCGGCATGGCGGCGGCTCTCCACCTGGACCTGGCGATCCACAACTTCGGAATCCAGGAGTACATGCCGCACAACGAGCAGACGCTCGAGGTGTTCCAGACCTCGTTCACGTTCGACAAGGGCTTCCTGCACCCGGGCGAGCAGCCCGGTCTCGGCGTGGAGCTCGACGAGGATGCAGCGGCCGGCTTCAGGTACGCCAAGGCGTACCTGCCGGTGAACCGCCTCCTCGACGGGACCGTGCATGACTGGTGAGGTCACGCGGGTCGCGCTTCCCGCACGAACGGTCGAGTCGCGCCTGATCGTCGTCGCCCGCGCGCAGCGGGCCGAGGACTACGACGCCGTGCTCGACGTGCTCGTGGACGCCGGCATCCGCAGTGTCGAGCTCACGCTCACGACGCCCGACACCTTCGGGCATTTCCCGCGGCTGCTCGAGCGCTTCGGCGACCGTGCGGATCTCGGCATCGGGACGGTGACGTCGACCGACGACCTCTCGCGAGCGATCGACGCCGGGGCCGCCTACGTCGTCACGCCGATCACGTCGGTGGAACTGGTGGCGCAGGCGGCGGATGCCGGTGTGCCGATCGTGCCCGGAGGACTCACCCCCACCGAGCTGTTCGCCTCGTGGTCAGCGGGTGCGTCGGCCGTGAAGGTGTTCCCGGCGGGCCAGGTCGGACCCGGATACCTCAAGGACCTCCGCGGGCCGTTCCCCGACATCGTTGCCGTGCCCTCGGGCGGGGTGGATCTCGCCGGCGCCGAGACGTGGCTCGCGGCCGGGGCCGTCGCGGTGAGCGTCGGCGGTCCGCTGCTCGGCGACGCGTTCTCCGGCGGCGACCTCACCGCGCTGCGCGATCGCGCCGCCGC
>JAZBLS010000274.1:0-1796 GCA_037033365.1 Actinomycetota bacterium
GGGCCACCGACATTCGAACTCCTCGGACAGGTGGAAAGAGGCCAGGTCAGAGGCGCATTCCGAGATATCGAAATGGGGCAGTCAATCGAGCCCGGGCGGTGGCGTTATGAGAATGAGAACCGCGTTTCGTCTCGCTTCGCTCGCTCAACGGGCGAGGGGTCGGAAACCGCGTTTCGTCTCGCTTCGCTCGCTCAACGGGCGCGCGTCCATCAGCGCTCCGCGATCATCTCCGCGTAGCCCTCGCGGAAGGTCGGATACCGCAGCTCCCCGAGCAGCGACAGCAGCAGAGTCCCGTCGAGCACGGTCCCGCCGCCGACGGGCGGCTCCAGATCCGGCGGCACCGGCACGCCCAGCTCCCGAGCGATGAATGCCACGACATCTCCCTGCGACACCGGCTCGGTGTCCACGCCGTGCACGAGCGCGGGCGGATCCTGCGACCGCAGCAGCACCTCGAGGAGCCGCGCGAGGTCGATCTCGTGGATGCGGTTCGTCCGGCGGCTCCTGTCCACGGGCGATCCTGCGAGCACGCGACGGATGAGCGAATCACGCCCGGGACCATAGATGCCTGCCGGCCGCACCACGACGGCACCGAGAAGATCGCGAGCGATCTGCTCGCCCTCGACGAGCGCCGCACCTCCCGGACTCGTCGTCGCGGGAGCATCCGCCTCTGTCAACGGATCCGGCCCCGGCCGCCCCTCGAACACGCGTGTGGAGGAGACGAACACGACGTGCGGCGGCACGGCGGGTATGGCATCCGCGAGAGCGGGCAGGGCGAGCGGGTAGATCGAGCCGCGCTCGGACTCCGCGCGGCTCGGCGGCAGCGTGATCACCACGGAGTCGAACTCGGGCAGCGGCGTCGCCAGCGGCTTCTCCAGGTCGGCCGCGATCGTCCGGAACCCCGCGGGCAACCCGGCCGCATTGCGCCTGATCGCTGTGACCTCGCCGCCACCCGCGAGCACGCGCTCCCCCAGCCGTACGCCGAGCTTTCCGCATCCGACCAGGAGCGTTCGCCCGGGCTCGCGCGATCCGAAAGCGGTCTCCTTCACGGCCTCAGCTCCAGACACTCGGAGCAGACGTGCGGACGGGCGGAAGAGCGGATGCCGCGGCCCACTCGTGCACCCAGGGATCGATCTCCGGCACGCCCTCGGGCTTGCCGACCGTGGCGAAGAGCTCCTCGTTGCTCACGGTGCCGCCGGTGCGGCGCAGCATCCTGGCCCTGACGATCGCCCGCGCGTAGACCTCGCCCTTGACCACCGCGCGATGCTCCATGAACACCGCCTTGTCGTCGTGGCCGATGAAACGCGACTGCACCTCGAACCGCTGCCACAGCTGCAGCGACTTGCGGAACGTGATCGTCTCGCTCGAGACCACCGCGTACCAGCCCTGCTCCTTCATGCCGTCGAAGAGTCCCGTGCGGATGAGCAGATCCCAGCGCCCGAGGTCGAACAGCGACAGGTAGCGACCGTTGTTCATGTGTCGCAGGATGTCGATGTCGGTCGGCAGCGTCGTGAGTCGGATGCTTCCGACCGCCGTCGGATCGAGGGCCTTGCCCCGTCGCACACGACGCCGGGCCGAGAGGATCACCAGAAGAGTGCGCCAGATCACGTTCACGAGGTTCGATCGTAGTCATCGACGCACAGACCGCCCACATCGTTGTACGAACCCTCCATCGTCGTGCAGGGCCGTGGCGACGGCATCCGCCCGATTTCCTGTTCGCGGATGCCGCGCGTAGAGTCGCGGCATGAGCGCCGAAGCCCAGCCTGAAGTCATCGTCCGTCCGGTCCGTGATGTGGATG
>JAZBLS010000275.1:0-1766 GCA_037033365.1 Actinomycetota bacterium
ACTGAGCTTGTCGAAGTGCCCACGGGTGACGTCGCCCTTCGACACGCGGATCCTGAGCCTGTCGAAGGGCAGGGACCGGGATCACCGGGTTGGCCTTCTTCCGGTCACTGAGCTTGTCGAAGTGCCCACGGGCTGTCGTCGCCCTTCGACAGGCTCAGGGACCGGGGGGGGAGGTCAGCCGCGCTGCTTGCGCGGCAGGGTCTCCGGGAGGAACGCGATTCCGACGACGCCGATCGCGCTGAGCACCAGCAGGTACGCCGCCACCAACCATGGTGCGCCACCGCTCGCGGCGACGAGCGCGGTCGCGACGAGCGGGACCGTCCCGCCGACGAGGGCGGCCGGGATCTCACGCGAGAGCGCGATGCCGCTCCAGCGCATCGAGGTCGGGAAGATCTCGGCGAGCAGTGCTCCCGAGGTGCCGATCGTGGCGCCCTGGATGACGGCGAGGCCCAGGATGAGGCCCAGGGCGACGAGGGCCGACTGCTCCGTGTCGTAGAGCAGGAACATCGGGAACGCGTAGACCACGCCGAAGATCGCGGCGCCCATGAGGACGGGCTTCCGACCGATGCGGTCGGCGAGGCGACCGAACAGGAGCGCCGTCGGGATGGTCAGGACCTCCGCGACGATGAGGCCGATGAGCGCCTCCGTCGGGTTCACGCTCAGCGTGCCCGTCACGTATGACAGCGAGAACACCTGCACGACGTACACCCACGGCAGTGCGAACGCGAAGAGCCCCATGCCGCAGAGGATCACCCGCCAGTGCGAGCGGATGGCGCCGACCAGCGGTGCCGAGGTGACCGCGCCGCGCTCCTCTGCGCTCTCGAACGCCTTCGTCTCCTTGACCCGCAGCCGGAAGTACAGCGCGAACGCGACGATGACGACGCTCGCGAGGAACGGGATCCGCCAACCCCAGCTCTGGAACTGCTCGATCGGCAGGGTGCTCACCACGGCGAAGACGGTGGTCGCGAGCGCCATGCCCACGTACACGGAGGCGCCGGGGAACGACGCGGCGAACGCACGGTGCTTCACGTCGGCGGACTCGCTCGCCATCGTGATCGCGCCGGCGAATTCGGCACCCGAGCCCATGCCCTGGAAGATCCGCAGCACGATGAGCAGGATCGGAGCCCAGATCCCGATGGTCTCGGCGGTGGGGAGGAGACCGATGAACGTGGTCGCGACGCCCATGAAGAGGAGCGTGATGAGCAACGTCGGTTTGCGCCCGAGCTTGTCGCCGTAATGGGCGAAGATCAGGCCGCCGATCGGGCGGGCACCGAAGCCGACCGCGAAGCCGGCGAACGCGCCGAGCAGGCCGGCGAGGTCACCGGCGCCAGGGAAGAACAGCGGTGCGAACACGAGCGCGGAGGCCAGCCCGTAGAGGGTGAAGTCGTACCACTCGATGACGGTGCCGACCGAGCTGGCGAGGATGGCGCGGCGGCGCTGCACCCGGGAGTCGAGGCCGTCGCGATCGATGTCGCTCTGGCCGACGGCGGTGGTGTCGGATCCGCGTGGGTCGCTCTCGCGCGCGCTCTGGATGGCCATGGCACTCCTTCGTGTTGGGCGCACCCGGACGGCCGGGACGCCTGACGAGGCTACCGGCCGTCTGGAGGCTCAGCCCATGTGCGGTCGGCACACTCCGGAGCCGATCCGGTGCGTCGGGAGTACACGGGGTGGGGTGCGCACGAGCGGCGCGCCCCACCCCACCCGACCCCGTCTCGCTACAGCGCCTTCGACTCGCGGAGGATGCCGGCGAGCGTCTCCATCTGCTT
>JAZBLS010000276.1:0-1764 GCA_037033365.1 Actinomycetota bacterium
AGGGCGGCCACGACCTGCGCGGCGCCGAACGCGCGGCGCGGGGCGGTCGCCGCCGGTTCGGCTTCGGGGGCCGGGGCGTGGGTGAGGGTGGACATCAGCGGGTCAGTCCTTCAGCGAGGGGTCCGAGGGTGAGGACCGGGAAATAGGTGAGAGCCGTGACGATCACGACGACGCCGGCGAGAAGGCCCGCGAACTGCGGGCGATGCGTCGGCAGGGTTCCGGCGGTGGAGGGCACGGCATCCTGAGCCGCGAGCGAACCGGCGAGGGCCAGCACGAACACGATCGGCAGGAAGCGGCCGAGCAGCATCGCCACACCGAGTGCGGTGTTGAACCACGGGGTGTTGGCGGTGAGGCCCGCGAACGCCGAACCGTTGTTGTTCGCGGCCGAGGTGAAGGCGTAGAGCACTTCGCTCAGGCCGTGGACGCCCGGATTCCAGATCGAGGTGGTCTCGACGTCGGAGCGGATCGCGGGGACGCCGAAGCTCAGCGCGGTCCCGGCCAGCACGAGGGTCGGGGTGACGAGGATGTACAGGCTCGCGAGCTTGATCTCCTTCGGCCCGATCTTCTTGCCGAGGTACTCGGGCGTGCGGCCGATCAGCAGACCACCGACGAAGACCGCGATCACGGCGAGGATCAGCATGCCGTAGAGGCCCGATCCGACACCGCCGGGGGCGATCTCGCCGAGCATCATGTTGATCATCGGCATCATGCCGCCGAGAGCGGTGTAGCTGTCGTGCATCGAGTTGACGGCACCGGTCGAGGTGAGCGTGCTGGTGGTGCCGAAGAGGGTCGACCCGAAGATGCCGAAGCGCACCTCTTTGCCCTCCATCGCGCCGCCCGCGAGCATAGGGGCCGTGCCGTTCCCGGCCATCTCGACCCAGGTGAGCAGGGCGGTGGATGCCACGAAGATGGCCCCCATCACGCCGAGGATCGTGTAGCCCTGGCGGTTATCACCGACGATCCGGCCGAAGGCGCGGGGGAGCGAGAACGGGATCACCAGCATGAGGAAGATCTCGAAGAGGTTCGTCCACGGCGTGGGGTTCTCGAACGGGTGAGCCGAGTTCGTGTTGAAGAACCCGCCGCCGTTGGTGCCGAGCAGCTTGATGGCCTCCTGCGAGGCGACCGGGCCGCCGGGGATCGACTGGGCCGCTCCCGCGACGGTCGCGGCATCCGTGAAGCCGGTGAGGTTCTGGACGACACCGCCCGCGAGCAGCACGACCGCGGCGACGATCGCGAAGGGCAGCAGCAGACGGGAGGTGCCGCGTACGAGGTCGACCCAGAAGTTGCCGATCACGCCGCTGCGACGGTACGCGAAGCCGCGCACAAGGGCCACGGCGACGGCGATGCCGACGGCGGCCGAGACGAAGTTCTGCACGGTGAGGGCGGCGAACTGCACGGTGTAGCCGAGCGTGGCCTCACCCGAGTACGACTGCCAGTTCGTGTTGGCGACGAAGGATGCCGCCGTGTTGAACGACAGCGCCTCGCCGGGGGCGTCGAAGCCCAGCGACAGCGGAAGTACCGCCTGCAGGCGCATGATCGCGTAGACGAACACGACGCCGACGAACGAGAACAGCAGCACCGAGCGCAGGTAGGCCTGCCAGGTCTGAGCGCTGCGGGGGTCGACGCCGATCAGGCGGTAGGTGCCGCGCTCGACCGCGAGATCGCGCTCGCCGGTGTAGATGCGGGCGATGTAGTCACCGAGGGGGCGGTAGGCCAGCCCGAGGGCGACGAGGAGGGTGAGGCTGGTCAGGACGATCGACCAGA
>JAZBLS010000277.1:0-1632 GCA_037033365.1 Actinomycetota bacterium
TGCTGATCGGCTTCGCCTGGGGCCTGACCAGCGGATTCGCGATCCCCATCGCGCAGGCCTTCGGTGCCGGAGACGATGCCGCGGTGCGCCGCTCGGTCGCGACCGGCGTGATCCTCACCGGCATCACGAGCGTCGTGCTCACGGTCGTGGCCCCGCTCATCGCGCAGCCGATCCTCGAGCTGCTGCGCACGCCGGCCGAGCTCATGCCCGAGGCGACGATCTTCACGCAGATCAGCTTCCTCGGCGCGAGCGCGACCATGTTCTTCAACTACCTGTCGGCCATCATCCGGGCCATCGGCGACTCCCGCACGCCTCTCGTGTTCCTCACGGTGTCGTGCGCACTGAACGTCGGGCTCGTGATCCTCATGGTCGGACCGCTCGAGTGGGGCGTCGGCGGAGCGGCGCTCGCGACCGTCGTCGCGCAGGCCGTGTCGGTCATCCTGTGCCTGGAGTTCGTCCGCCGCCGCCTGCCGATGCTGCACCTGCGCCGTGTCGACTGGCGTGTGACCCGCGAGGACGTCGCGGAGCACCTGCGCCTCGGCCTTCCCATGGGCTTCCAGGCCTCGATCATCGCGATCGGCACGCTCACGGTGCAGGTGGCACTCAACAGCCTCGGAGCCGACGCGGTCGCGGCGTACACCACGGCCTCCCGCGTCGACGGCCTCGCCGTCGCGTTCCTGTCGTCCCTCGGCCTCGCGGCCTCCATGTACGCGGCGCAGAACCTCGGCGGACGCCGCCCCGACCGCATCCGTCGCGGCGTGATCGAGGGCACCTGGATGGCGATCATCGCGGGTGGCGTGCTCGGCGTCATCATCATCGCCTTCGGCACGCCCATGGTCCGCCTGTTCATCGGCGAGGGCTCGGACGAGGTCGTGGAGCTCGCGCACCTCATGCTCATCATCAACGGATGCGGGTACTGGGCGCTCGGCATCCTGTTCGTGCTCCGCGGCGCGCTCCAGGGGCTCGGCCACACGCTCATCCCGACCGTCACCGGGGTGATCGAGCTGGTGATGCGCGTGGGCGCGGCCGTCGTGCTCGGCGCGCTGATCGGGTTCGCCGGTGTCGCGCTCAGCAACCCGCTCGCGTGGCTCGGGGCGATCGTGCTGCTCGTGCCGGCCTACATCCGGGCGCACCGGTCGCTCGGACGCATGCCGGTCGACCCTGTCGAGTCGACCGAGACGTCCGCCATGGCGATCGTGGGGCCCACGGACGGGTCGATGGTCGTGGACGCCGTGGTCACACAGTCGATCAGCATCGTGCGGCCTCCGCGGTTCGCCCGATGGAAGCGCCGCTGAACGGCTGTTCACGATTGAGGAACATCATCCTGCAGAGGGATGCCGGATCCGGCGACCCTCCGTACTGTAGGTGATGCGGAGATTCGATTCCGCTGACCGGGGGGTCGAGATGACGTCATCGAGGGTGGCAAACGAGTTGGCAGCGGTTCTGGTGCCGCTCGGAGTCGGAGGGGCGGTGATCGCCGTGCTGTGCGCGGTCATCGCGGGGATCGCGATCGCGCGCGGGTCCGGAGGGGTCGCCGGCGGAGCCGTCGGGGTCTGGATCCCCGCCGCCCTGCTCAGCCTCACGGCGTCGTTCGCGAGTCAGTGGGTGCCGCTCCTGGTGTCGGGTGCGGCG
>JAZBLS010000278.1:0-1614 GCA_037033365.1 Actinomycetota bacterium
CGTCATCCGGGGTAAGTGCCATGGTGGCTCCTTCGATGAGTTCGGTTGCCAGTTTCGAGAATGGCGCGGTCGTGATGTGGCGCGAACCCGGGGCGCGCACCTGGGAGCCAAGCATAGCCCCCGAGTCTGTCAGCCGCGATGTCGCGACACCCGCCCGCGCCGAAGTCGCGACGCTGTCAGCGGAAGATCCCGACGATGTTCATCAGGATCAGCACGATCAGGATCGTGATGGAGAAGCCGAAGTCGAGCGAGATCGATCCCAGGCGCAGCGGCGGGATGATCCGCCGGAAGAACCGGACCGGTGGATCGGTGATCGTGTACACGACCTCGGCCGCGACGAGACCGGCACCCTTCGGGCGCCACTCGCGGTTGAACATCGGGATGTAATCCAGGATGAGACGCGCGAAGAGCACCAGGAGGTACAGCAGCAGCATCCCGTGGATGATGCTCGCGATGACGGAGACGAACCCCACGGGTTACGACTGGTCGAAGCCCGCGGACTCGGCGTCCGCGTGCGCGATTCCCCCGTGACCCGACACCGCGATGTTCTCCGGCGAGAGCAGGAAGACCTTCGACGTGACCCGCTCGATGCGGCCGTACAGGCCGAGCGAGAGCCCGGAGGCGAAGTCGATCAGACGGCGAGCGTCAGCGTCGCTCATCTGCGAAAGATTGATGATGACCGGCACACCCTCGCGGAAGCTCTCCGCGATGAGCTGAGCATCGCGGTACTGCTTCGGGTGCACGGTGAGGATCTCGTTCACTGCCCCTCCTGCGGGCTGACGCACGGCGACGGGTCGACGCAGCGGGGTGACGGGAGCCGGAGCCGGCTCTTCGCGGTCACGGTCACGGTCACGATCGCGCTGGGCGCGCGCGGGAGCCTGAGGCTCCTCGTCGTAGACCTCTTCCTCGTCGGCGAGGCCGAGATACACCATGGTCTTCTTCAGCGGGTTACCCATCGTGTCCTCCGGTTCGAACGTCTCGGGCGGGTCTTGTTAGAGGTTAACCCCGGTCGGGGCGCGGTCCTGTGATTGCGGAGCCGATCCGCAGGTGTGTCGCACCTGCGGCGATCGCCTCGACGAAGTCCCCGGTCATGCCTGCGGAGATCCAGGTGGCCTGGGGCTCCACGACCCGTACCTCGTCCGCGACCGAGCGGAGACGGGCGAAGGCGGATGCCGGTTCCTCGTCGAGCGGGGCGACGGCCATGATGCCCCGGAGACGCAGCGAGGGCAGTCCGAGGATGTGCTCGGCGAGACGCACCGCGTCCGCCGGCTCCACACCCCCGCGTCCGACGTCCTCCGTCAGGTTCACCTGGACGAGCACGTCGAGGACGGAGTCGTCGAAGGCGGCCCGATGCAGCGCATCAGCGAGCCGATCACGGTCGACCGAGTGCACGGCATCCGCACTGCGTCGGATCGCACCCGCCTTGTTGGTCTGCGCCTGCCCGATGAAGTGCCAGCGGAGGTCGAGGTCGGCCAGCTCGCCCTGCTTCGACGAAAGCTCCTGCTGCCGGTTCTCGCCCACCTCGCGCACCCCGAGCGCGTGCAGATCGCGCACGAGCTGGGCGGGGTGGAACTTCGTCACCACGATCCGGGTGATCTCCCCCGGATCGCGTCC